>CAMPKJ010000170.1 GCA_946887105.1 uncultured Acidobacteriota bacterium
GCCGGAAGTCAAAACCGTGAAGGTCCGCAGCTCGGTCGACGTCATGGCCGAGTTGGAGGCGCTGCGCAAGCGCGCCACGAACAATCCCGCCGCCAAGGCTTCCGCCAAACGCGACGTCCTGGCCGATCTCAACGCGCTTCGCCCGAAGCGCGATCTCAGTCGCACCCTCCATCTCCAGCTCCCGCCCGGCGTCCTCGCCCGCACCAAATCCGTTCGGGTTACACTAGCGTTCGAGGATGGCGAGGACGCCGTCATCGACACCCAGAACCAGCAACTGGAGCTGGGTGACGCCTCCGACGTCCAGTCTCTCTCGGTCAACCTGAAAATCGATCTGGCCTGAAACGGCAAGACGGCGGCGAGGGGGTGCGTATGCGCAACACATTTCTGTTGGCGGGAGTGGCGTTGTATGGAATCGCGTGCGCGAGCTCGGCACCGGCTCCCCAGGTCACTCCGGCCACTCCGGCCGTCGCGGCTCCCCGGCCGGTCGACGCGGAGGCATTCCGCAAGGAGCTCGAGGCGGCGTACACGCAGATCCTGAGCCGCGCGAGCGTGGACGCGCAGTCCGCCGATGACGTCGAAGTGGTCGACGTCGAAGCGGCCGCGTCGATCCCCATCCCCGAACACCGCACCATCGACTCCGCCGTCCGTCTCTTCAGCGGAAGCATGAAGGACAGCATCCAGACCTCGCTGATCCGCTCCGCGCAATACAGAAGGCTCATCGACCAGGCGCTCGCCGAGCAGAAACTGCCCAAGGGGCTGGCCTATCTTCCGGTCATCGAGAGCGCGTACCTGCCGACGCTCACCTCGCGCGCCGGCGCGTACGGGATCTGGCAGTTCATGCCCGACACGGCCCGCGAGTACGGTCTGCGCGTCGACTGGTGGATCGACGAGCGCGCCGATCCCGAATTCTCCACGCGCGCCGCGGCGACGTATCTGCGCGATCTCCATCGGATGTTCGACGACTGGTCGCTGGCGCTGGCCGCGTACAACTGCGGCCCCGGACGCGTGCGGCGCACGCTCCAGCAATCGGGCGCGTCGTCGTTTTGGGAGCTGCTCGACGCGGGACTGCTTCCGAAAGAAACGCGCGGCTACGTGCCGACGTTCTACGCCACGCTGCTCATCGCCAGCGATCCCGAGGCGTATGGATTCCGGCTGTCGGAGATCGTGGAGCATGATGAGAAACGCGTCGAAGTCCGCGGCCCGGTCTCGCTGACGTACATCGCCGAAGCGATCGGCGTGGACGAGGATGTGCTGAAGGCGATGAATCCGGCGCTCCGCCGCGGCGTCGTTCCTCCCGGCCGCGCTTCCGTGCGCGTGCCGTCGAAGAAAGCGGAAACACTGCTCGCGCGCGCGGACAAGCTCCGCGAGGACGACGCGTACATGAAGTTCTGCTCCTTCCAGCTCCGCAAAGGCGACACCGTGCAGCGCCTCGCCCGCGCCCTCGGCACAAAACCCGAGACCCTGCTGGCGATGAACAACCTCGATGCCACCGACCGCGTCCGCGCCGGACAGTCGATCTATCTGCCGGTCCGCGCACGCGAGCTCGGCCCGCTCCTCGCGCACCACGACAACGAAGAGATCTTCTACGCCGTCCGCAAAGGCGACACGCTCTTTTCCATCGCGAAGAAAAACGGACTGACCGTGGCCGAACTGCGCGAGCTGAACGACCTGCCGAAGAAGTCGACGTTGAAGAAGGGGCAGAAGCTTCGGGTGTCGGCACCGCGCACGATGACTGCGGGCGGCATGTAGCTGGCGTTGGGCTTTAGGCGGTAGGCGTTCGGGATGGATCGCGAGACGCGGCGTCCACGCTGAATCCCAAACGCCTACGGCCTAACGCCCAACGCCCGTCGAAGTTGAAATCCGCGCCCCCCGCTGCTAGGTTGCCCCTCCCATGGCCGAAAGCAGCGATTACAAGAAGACTCTGAACCTGCCGCAAACGACGTTCGCGATGAAGGCGAACCTGCCGCAGAACGAGCCGAAGCGGCTCGAACAGTGGCGGGGGATGAACCTCTACCAGCTCATTCGCGAAAAGTCCGCCGGCCGTCCGAAGTTCGTGCTGCACGACGGACCGCCGTATGCGAACGGCGAGATTCACACCGGCCACGCGCTCAACAAGATCCTCAAAGACATCGTCGTGAAGTCGAAGACCATGCTCGGCTACGACTCGCCGTACGTGCCGGGCTGGGATTGCCACGGCCTGCCGATCGAATCCGCCATCGGCAAGAAGCTCGGCTCGAAGAAAAACGAGATGAGCGCCGCGGAGTTCCGGCGCGCGTGCCGTCAGTTCGCGGCCAGCTACGTCGACATCCAGCGCAGGGACTTCGTCCGTCTCGGCGTGTTCGGCGACTGGGACCATCCCTACACCACGATGGCGTTCGACTACGAGGCGGACATCGCCGGCGCGCTCGGACGTTTCTTCGAGACCGGCGCGGTCTACAAAGGTCTGAAGCCGGTGCACTGGTGTACCTACGACCAGTCCGCGCTCGCCGAGGCGGAAGTCGAATATGCCGAGCACACCTCGCCGTCCGTGTACGTGCGTTTCCGCATGCTCGATGAAGCGGTCACCGAGCTCGATCTGCCGATCGAGAAACCGCTCTACGCGATCATCTGGACCACCACGCCGTGGACGCTGCCCGCGAACCTCGCCATCGCGGTGAAGCCGGAGTTCGAATACTCGGTGATCGAGCACAACGGCGAGAACTACCTGGTCGCGACGGAGCTCGTGAACGCGGTCACGCAGAAGGCCGGCTGGACCGACTACAAGCCGGTCAAGCTCTTCAAAGGCGCGACGCTCGAGCATCTCCGCTACCGCCATCCGTTCATCGAACGCGAAGGCACGTTCGTCCTCGGCGATTACGTCACTCTCGATGCCGGCACCGGACTCGTACACACCGCGCCCGGCCATGGCGCCGATGACTTCGCGACCGGCCGCCGCTACGGTCTCGACATCTACACGCCCGTCAATCATCGCGGCGAGTTCACGTCCGAGGTGCCGTTCTGGGCGGGCATGCACGTGTTCAAGGCCAACCCGCAGATCGTCGAGCACCTGCGCAGCATCGGCGCGCTCGTGCACACCGAGACCATCACCCACTCCTATCCGCATTGCTGGCGCTGCAAGAACCCGGTCATCTTCCGCGGCACCGAACAGTGGTTCGTGTCGATGGACAAGACCGGCATCCGCGAGCGCGCGCTGCAGGAGATCGAGAAAGTGCAGTGGTTCCCCGCGTGGGGACACGAGCGCATGCGCGGCATGGTCGAGAACCGTCCCGACTGGGTGATCTCGCGCCAGCGCCTGTGGGGCGTGCCGATCACCGTGCTGTATTGCGAGCAATGCAATGAGGTCGTGTCCTCGCCGGAGTTCTTCCGGAAGGTGACGGACACCTTCCGCCGCGAAGGCGCGGATGCGTGGTACGAGCGGCCGACCACCGATTTTCACGATCAGCCCTGCCAGTGCGGCAGCACGTCGTACCGCAAGGAAACCGACATCCTCGATGTCTGGTTCGATTCCGGCTGCTCGCACGTGGCCGTGCTGAAAACGCGTCCCGAGCTGACCTGGCCCGCGGGCGTGTATCTCGAGGGACACGACCAGCACCGCGGCTGGTTCCAGTCGTCGCTGCTGGTCGGTACCGCGATCGAAGGCGGCGCGCCGTTCCAGCAGGTGGTGACGTGCGGCTTCATCCTCAATGAAGCGGGCGACAAGATGTCGAAGTCGAAGGGCAACGCGCTTTCGCCGCAGGACGTGATCAAGCAGAACGGCGCGGACGTGCTGCGCCTCTGGGTCACCACCATCGACTACACCACGGACATGGTCTTCGGCCCGCAGATCATGAATCGCACCGCCGACGGCTATAAGAAGATCCGCAATACCGCGCGCTACCTGCTCGCGAACCTCAGCGACTTCGACCCGGCCACGAATGCCGTGCCGCTCGACCAGCTGCTGCCGATGGATCGCTGGATCGTCGACCGTGCCAATCGCGCCGTCGAACGCTGCCGCCAGGCGTACGACCAGTACGAGTTCCACGTCGTTTTTCATCGCGTGCTCGAGCTCTGCACGGTGCAGCTCTCGTCGATCTATCTCGACGTCTCGAAGGACACCGTGTACTGCGACGCGCCCGATGCGCGCTCGCGCCGCAGCGCACAGACTGCGATGTACGAAGTGCTGCGCGGACTCGTCAGCGTGATCGCGCCGATCCTGTCGTTCACGGCGGACGAGATCTACGAAGCCATGCCCGGCGATAAGGAAGCGTCGGTGCACCTGACGCTGATCCCGAAGCTTGCAGCGCTGCTCGATGCAGATGAAGTGAATCGCTGGACACGCGTCCTGCACCTGCGCGACGCAGTGCTGGCGGTGCTCGAGCCCGCACGGGCCGCGAAGCAGATCGGACAGTCGCTCGAAGCGGACGTGCTGCTGTATGGGGACCTCGAAGACTTCGGCGTCGATCTCGCGAAGCTGTTCATCGTCTCGCACGTCGACGTCAAGCCGGCGGACGCCGCGGTGACGGATCCGCAGTGGGTGGAGATCGAAGGCATTGGCCGCCTCGGCATCGCCTGGACGCCCGCGCGCGGACGCAAATGCGGCCGCTGCTGGCTGTATCGCGAGGAAGTGGCGAACGACGGCGATCTCTGCGCGCGCTGCCAGGATGTCGTCGATGGGCTCGCGCCAGCCGGCATGCCCACGGCATGAGACTGCTACACTGAGCTCACATCAAAAGGAGCGAGCAAATGGCGTTGAAGACGAAGGACATCAAGAAGAAGGCGGAGAAGGTCATCAAGAAGGCGAAGAGCGCGGCCAACGACGTCGCCGACAAGGCCGGAACTGTCGCCAAGAAGGTGAAGAAAGCCGCCGCGCCGAAAATCAAGGAAGCGAAGAAAGCGGCACGTTCCGCCGCCAAAGACGCGCTCAACGCCACGGCGAAGAAGTTGAAGAAAACCGCGCGGTCGCTCTAACGCGTGCGCTACGCCGACCTCCACACCCACACCTATCATTCCGACGGCACGCGGTCGCCGAAAGAGGTGGTGGATGTCGCGCTCGCCCACGGCATCGAAATCCTGGCGATCAGCGATCACGACAATCTCGCCGCGTATTACGAGATCCAACCGTATGCCGTCATCCAGGGCGTGACGCTGATTCCGGCCATCGAGCTCTCCTGCGGCTACGGCGGCGTGGACGTGCACGTGCTCGCGTACGCGTTCGACGCGCACGATGAACGCATCGGCGAGCGTCTGCGTGGCTTTCGCGCCGCGCGCCAGCGCCGCGGTCTGGCCATGGCCGAGCGGCTTGGCGACCTCGGGTATCGCATCGATCCGCAACGCGTCGACGAGCTCGCGGCGGGAGGCGCGGTCGGACGTCCCCACGTCGCGCGCGCCCTCGTCGAAGCCGGCTACGTCGCCACCGTCTCCGACGCGTTCGACAAGCTTCTCGGCACCGGCAAGCCCGCTTTCGTCGACAAGGAACGCTTCCGCATCGAAGAAGCCGTCGAGCTGATCCGCTCCGCCGGCGGCGTGACCTCCATCGCGCACCCGACGCTTTATCCCGATCACGGACGGCTCGTGCCGCTCCTGCTCGACGCCGGCATCGACGCGGTGGAAGTGCTGCATCCCGCCGTCGACGAGAACCATCGCGAGCGTTACGCGAACCTCGCTCGCTTCCGAGGAAAGTTCACGACCGGCGGGTCCGACGATCACGGCAAGGTGAAGACCTGCGAGACCCTCGGGACGGTGAAGATCCCTGAAACGACGATCGCGCCGATCCTCGAGCGGCTCTGAACCTGGAACGCCTTTTGTCCGCGTCGTGTTCACGACGCCGGATGACTCTGACCCGCCTTTCGGACGTCTGGCCCGATCTCGAACGCGTTGCGCGTGCCGAGGGGGCGATCCATGTCGGCGCGAGCGACGTCGAGGATGCGCACGCGGCGCTGTTCGGCGCGTGGATCGAGCGCGGACATCACGCGTCGATGTCGTATCTCGCGAAGAACGCCGCCATCCGCGTCAATCCGGGCGAGCGCTTTCCGTGGGCGAAGTCCGTGGTGGTGATCCTCGTCCCGTATGCGCCCGCGCGACCCGACGCACCCGACCACGCGCTCAGTCACACCATCGCGCGATACGCCCTCGGCGATGACTATCACGACGTGCTGGACCGCATCCTGCGCAAGCTCGAAGAGACGCTGCCGGGCGTGAAGACCTGGCGCTACGTCGACACCGGTCCGCTCTCCGATCGCTCCTACGGCGCGCAGGCGGGCCTCGGATGGATCGGCAAGAACGGCATGCTGATCCACGAGCGCGACGGCTCGTACTTCTTCATCGGCACGCTGCTCACCGCTCTCGAAAACGACATCGAGCCGGAGCTCGTCACCGATCGTTGCGGCACGTGTACGCGTTGCATCGATGCCTGCCCGACCAATGCGATCCTGCCCGACCGCACCATCGCCTCCGCGGATTGCATCAGCTACGCGACCATCGAACACCGCGGCCCGCTCGATGCGCACCTCGCCGAACATCTGGACGGCAACACGTTCGGCTGCGACATCTGCCAGGAAGTCTGCCCGTGGAACCGCCGCGCACCCGACGCACACCCGGCGTTCGCTCCGCGCGACGAATACCGCGCCACGCCGATCACCGATCTCCTCCGCTTCACGCAGACGGACTTCTCGACACTCTTTCGCAAGAGCGCCATCAAGCGCGCGAAGCTGGCGGGGATGCAGAGAAACGTGGAAGCGTTGACCGAGTCACGGCAGCGGTAACTCGAACGCGCGTCCGACGATGGTCGGATCGACCGAGCGGTCGAGGTACTCCCACACCGCGAGCGCGTCGGGATGGTTCGCGATGGGCGGCGCGGCGGCGCGCGTGGCGGGGTCGTTGATCACCAGCCGCGCGCGGCGATACCAGTGCAGCGCTTCCTCGGGATTGAGGCGCAGCTCTTCGCGCACGCCCTGAATCAGCAGGTATTGCTCGGCCGGGATTCCGGACGCTTCGATCTCGCGATACGACGGTGCCATCTGCCGCGCGCGGGCGCGGATGATCTTCAGCTTCAGGCGCAGCGACTGCGTGTCGATCGCGGCACGGTTCATCTCGCAGAGATGGCCGATCGCGAGCCGCAGGAGCTCGGGCTTCTCGTTGACGAACAGACCGGCGCGGTACGTGCGCGTCGTGCTTCCGGTGATCGCCTTGATCATCGTCCAGGCCACCTGCCCCTGCACCGACACCTCGATGTTCGACTGCGGCACCGCGAACTGCAGCGTTCCCGACGCGCCGTGCCGCGGCTGATGCGGCAGGACGATGCGCGCGCCGCGTGCGGAGAGATCCTCGACGTCCGCGGGCTGGCCGTCGAACGTCGCGGTGAGTGAAGGCACGATGTAGAAGCGATCGGTCGAGCGCAGTTCCTCGATCCGGCTGGTGCGGCTCGAGGTCTGCAGATGCGCGATCAGCGAGCGCATGAGCTCGGGCGATCCGTACGTGCGCACGCCCGACATCAATTTGCCCGGCCAGCTCGGGTCGGAGTGCGACCAGACGATCGTGGCCTCGATCGACACCGGCGTCGCGCGGCCTTCCATGGCGATCTGCAACATCGACTTCGTGCCGGTCTCGACGCGATGCTCGTGACGGAAGCGCGCACCTTTCTCCGAGATGTCGCAAATCGCGACTGCTGCCGCGCCGAACCGCGCGGATAGCGGAGGCGCGAGCAGGAACCGCTCGGCTGTCCGCAGGTTGCGTGCTGCTTCGTGCATTTGGACCCGATCTCTCGCGAAGCTTACACCCGAGGCCGCGGCGAGAATGAAGTAAGTCCGTGTAGCATCCGGCGCCGATCCCGTGGTGTGATGCGGCTCACGACATGAACCGCAATTTCGACATCGTCACGTTCGACTGCTACGGCACGCTCATCGATTGGGAGAGCGGCATCGCCGAGGCATTTCTAAAAACGACCGGTCTGCCGCGCGAAGACGTGATCCGCGCGCACGCCGCCATCGAGCCGGTGGTCGAGCGGGAACGATATCTCCCCTATCGCGACGTGCTGACCGAAACCGCATTGCGCGTTGCCGAAGCGCTCGGGAAACCGGTCGCTGACGGCACGTTCCTTCCGCAATCGCTGCCATCGTGGAAGCCGTTTGCTGATACGAACGCAGCGCTCGAGCGCCTGCGCGATGCCGGCTATCGAGTGGGCATCCTCTCCAACGTCGACGATGACCTGCTCGCGGAGACGCGCCGCCACTTCACCGTGGAGTTCGACCTGATCATCACCGCGCAGCAGGTGCGCTCGTACAAGCCGGCGCCCGGACACTTTCTCGCGGCGAAGGAGCGCATCGGCTCCGCGCGCTGGCTGCACGCCGCGCAGAGCAACTTCCACGACATCGTGCCGGTGAACGCGATGGGCGTCCCGAGCGCGTGGGTGAACCGCCGGGGTCAGACCCCACTCCCCGGCGGCGTGCCCACGTACGAGGTGCGCGACATGGCCGGTCTGGCCGACTTGCTGGCTTAGACGGGGTTCCTCGGGGTTCCTCGGTTCCTCGGAGTTCCTCGGAGTGGGCAGAGGCTTCCTCCGGGGAACCCGAGGAACTCCGAGGAACCGAGGAACCGCTACACCGTCTCCACGATCATCGCCGCTGCTTCGCCGCCGCCGATGCAGATCGCGGCCAGGCCGCGCTTCACGCCGCGGTCCTGCATCGCGTGAATCAGCGTGACCAGGATGCGCGCGCCGCTGGCGCCGATCGGATGGCCGAGCGCGACCGCGCCGCCGTAGACGTTCAGCTTCTCGTGCGGAATCTTCGCGTCGCGCATCGCGGCCATCGACACGGCCGCAAACGCTTCGTTGATCTCGAAGAGATCGATGTCATCGACGGTCATCCCCGCGCGCTGCAGCACGATGTCGATCGCCTTCGCGGGTGCGGTCGTGAACCACTCCGGCTGGTGCGCCGCCGAGGACTGCGCGATGATGCGCACCATCGGCTTCAGACCGTTCTGCCGCGCGTACTCGGCCGAGGTGACGATCATCGCCGCGGCGCCGTCGTTGATCTTCGAGGAGTTCGCGGCGGTGACCGTGCCGCCGTCCTTCACGAACGCCGGCTTGAGCGAGCGCATCTTGTCGAGCGGCGCGGCGAACGGCTCCTCGTCGTCGATCACGTGCGACTTCCCCTTCTTCCCGTCGATCTCGACGACCGCGATCTCTTTCTTGAACTTCCCGTTCTTGATCGCGTCCTGCGCGCGGCGATACGACTCGTGCGAATAGTCGTCCTGCTCTTCGCGGGTGAAGTTGAACTTCTGCACGCACGCTTCCGCGCACGTGCCCATGTGCTTGTCGCCGTACGGATCCCACAGCCCGTCGTGGATCATCACGTCGATCAGCTTGCCGTTGCCCATGCGATAGCCGGAGCGCGCCTGCGGCAGCGCGTACGGCGCGTTGGACATCGACTCCATGCCGCCCGCGACGGCGAGGTCGTACTCACCGCAACGGATGTCGTTCGCGGCGTACATCACCGCCTTCATGCCCGAGCCGCAGACCTTGTTGACCGTGACCGCGGGGGCGACGTCGGGCACGCCCGCGTAGATGCCGGCCTGCCGCGCCGGAGCTTGTCCGACCGCGGCCTGCAGCACGTTGCCCATGATCACCTGCTGGACCTGCTCCGGGCGGACGCCGGAGTTTTCGAGTGCGCATTTGATGGCCACGGCGCCGAGACGCGGGGCGGCGAGCGAGGAGAGCGTGCCCTGGAACGAACCGATCGGCGTGCGTGCGCCGCCGACGATGACGATATCTTTCATGAAATCTCCTTGGTCGTGCTGCGGGTGGAGTTCTATCACACGGGACGATAGAATCCGGGGCTCGGGCCGCGACCTGGCCCTCGCATCCGCACCGATAACGCAATCAGGAGTCTTCGCATGTCCATCTCTGCCATCACCGATCGCCGGATCCACGTCCAGCCGGCCGAAGTTCACAACGTCCTTTCACGCCACATGCTGGCGGACGGATACGACATCGTCATGGACCTTCGGAAGTCGAAGGGCTCCTGGCTGTTCGACTCGCGGCGCGGCCGCAACGTCCTCGATTTCTTCACCAACTTCGCGTCCGTGCCGATCGGCTACAACCATCCGAAGATGGACACGCCCGAGTTCCGCGACCGCATTGCGGACGCGGCGGTCAACAAGCCGGCCAACTCCGATATCTACACCACGCACATGGCGGAGTTCGTCGAGACGTTCGCGCGTCTGGCCGTCCCGCCGTCGCTGAACAAGCACATGTTCTTCATCGAAGGCGGCGCGCTCGGCATCGAGAACGCGATCAAGGCCGCGTTCGACTGGAAGATCCGCAAGAACATGGCCAAAGGCGTTCCGGGGGAGAAGGGCACGCAGATCATGCATCTGCGCGAATGCTTCCACGGCCGCAGCGGCTACACGCTGTCGCTGACAAACACCGATCCGCGCAAGACGCAGTACTTCCCGAAGTTCGACTGGCCGCGCATCGAAAATCCGAAGATCCAGTTCCCCGCCACTGCTGATGCGCTGGCTGATGCGGAGCGTCGCGAGAAGATCGCCATCGAGCAGGCCAAACAGTTTCTCCACGATCGCAAGGATGACGTCGCGGCCTTCATGGACGTACGTGAGTGGGAGGAGCGGATCGAGGCGATG
>CAMPKJ010000171.1 GCA_946887105.1 uncultured Acidobacteriota bacterium
ATACCGGCAGGTCCACCTTCGGGATTTCCTTCGGGATCTCGATCGGCGGGGTGAGCGGATTCGGCGTGACCGGGCGCGGAACCGGGCGTGACTGGACGCGCGGTTGGGATTTCGGGCCGCCGCTGCTCTTCGGCCGAGGAGGGGGCGGCGGCGGAGGAGCCACACCTTGAGCAATGAATGCCGCGATCCGTTTCTCCGCGGCGACTTTGTGCGTGACGTTCTGGCCGGCATACACGATGCCTGCGACCAGCATGGCGTGGAGCGCGAGAGAGGTCGCGGAGGCCTTCCAGCCGCCGCGTTTTCTCGGGTCTTTGTATGACTCGATCAGTTCTCTTTGCAGGTCCATGACGAGAGTGTTATTTGCAATCAAGTGACCAGGTATTTGCGCTTTACTATCAATGATTTACAATGCGTCGCGCATGCTAATAACAACTCGATTGATGCTCGTCCTGCTCCTGGCCGGCGGGTGTGTGACAGGGTCGCAACCGATCCCTGTTGCCTGGATGAGCGTGCCTGATGCGGCACGCATCGGGTCGGTTACTCTGGGCCAGGACGGCCGCGTCGTGACCAGTCGTGAGCGGACACCGCCGAAGCTCAGCGACGGCCCCATCCGAATCCTCGGCTCCGCTCTTATGAATGGCGACAAAGTCCTCGCCGAAAATCTCGGCGCGATCGACTCGCTCGACTTTTCCGAGTCGCGCGGCGAAGTGGCGTTTTCCGCCAAGCGTGAGGGCGGCTTCGACATCGCCCTCATTTCGAGCGATGGCAGCCCGGTGCACTGGATGCCGCACGATCCCGCCGACGAGCACCTCGTGCAGTGGGCGCCGCGCGGCAACAAGATCAGTTACGTGATCCGCGCGAACGGCGGCGACGTCGTGCGCACGTTGCACATCCCGACGGCGTTCCAGTACGCGGTGCCGTTCGCCAACGCAACGATCCATGCGCTTGCGTGGGATCCACAGGCGGAGCGATACGCCGTCGCGTACTCGACTCCCGACGCCTCCGATCGCGTCGAGGTGCTGAAGTACAGCGGCGAGGAGCGGCGCACCGCCATCGCTCCGGAGCGCACGCTCGATGTAGACCTGACCCCACTCGTGCCGGGGGCAGTTTTGCTTCGGCCGCGCGACGTGCGGTATGACGAGAAACTGGTGCCGGTTGTGTGGGTTAGCGACGATCTTGCGTGGAGCGATGCGCGTGCGGCGTTGCTGTCGAACGCGCGGGTAGCCGTCATCGTCACGACGCGTCTCCCGAATGACGAGCTCTGGCGGGCGGTGGAAGCAACGGCCTGGCTCGAGGCCTCGCGCGCATTCGTGGTCGGCGCAGAGATCGATCGGCGAGGCGTCACCGCGATCATTGGCGAGCCATTGCTGGCGGGGCGGTACGAGCGCCGGGGCCACATCGTGGCCGTCCCACCCGCTGTCGTACAATCGTTCGCTGCCGGCTACATCGCCGCGCAACTCGAGAGGGACCTCCCCACGAATGGCAGCAGCCGCTGAACCCCAGACAAAATCGACGGCCCGTGAGTATTACGAAGCGCTGCTGATCGCGATCATCTTCGTCAACTTCGCCCGCATCTTCGTCTTCCAGGCCTTCAAGATCCCGAGCGGATCGATGGAAGACAATCTCAAAATCGGCGATCACATCGTCGTGAACAAGTTCATTTACGGCCCGATGGGGTCAGGTCTCCAAGGCCCGATGGGGTCAGGTCTCCAAAAGAAATGGCGACTTGAAGACCTGACCCCACTGAGGGACGTGCGGAGGGGGGACATCGTCATTTTTCGGTTTCCGCGGCGGCCTGCGGATGATTACGTGAAGCGGGTGGTGGGCGTGCCGGGCGACACGGTATCGATAGAGAACAAGGTGGTGTTCATCAACGGGAAGCGGCTCGACGAGCCGTATGTCGTTCATGACGACGGACATGTCTATCCGCCCAGCGACTATCTTCCCGAGGTGCACCGGTATCGCGATCAGATGACGCCGACGCGGATCCCCGCCGGCCAGTACTTCGTGATGGGGGACAACCGCGATGGCTCCCACGACTCGCGTTACTGGGGAACCGTGCCGCGCACGATGATCAAAGGCCGCGCGTTCATGGTCTACTGGTCGTTCGACTGGGAGCCGTCCACCGGCACGGCCGTCCGCGACCGCATCCGCGAGCTCGGCAACGTCGCGCTGCATTTCTTCGACAGGACCCGCTGGCGGCGCACGTTCTTCATCGTCGACAGCAAGTACCACTACACGCCCGGCGTGAGCTCCTATGGAAACGAGTAACCGCGAAGACCTGACCCCATCGGGCCGTGAGGGCGATGCGGGCAATGTCATCGAACGCGGCGATCACTCCATCTCGCGGCGCAGCATCCCCGAGAACGTGCTGAAAGTGCTCTACCGCCTGCACCGCAGCGGGTACCGGGCGTATCTCTGCGGCGGCAGCGTGCGCGATCTGCTCATGGGCCGCACGCCAAAGGATTTCGACGTCGTCACCGACGCGCATCCAGGCGATGTGCGGCGCCTGTTCCGCAACAGCCGCATCATCGGACGGCGGTTCCGGCTCGTGCACGTGATCTTTCAGGATCAGGTGGTCGAGGTGGCCACGTTCCGCCGCGAGCCCGAGCGCGCCGTGCAGGCGCCTGATGACGAGTCCGAGGAAGATTTCCTGATCACGGACGACAACACGTTCGGATCGCCGCTGCAGGACGCGAAGCGCCGCGATTTCACCATCAACGCGATGTTCTACAACATCGCCGACTTCTCCGTGATCGACTACGTCGGCGGTCTCGAGGACATCGCCGAAGGTCGCGTGCGCGTCATCGGCGATCCCGACCTGCGCTTCCGCGAAGACCCGGTCCGGATGATGCGCGCCATCGAGTTCGCCTCCCGCCTCGGGTTCGAGATCGAGGCCGAGACCTACCAGGGCATCCTCCGCCATCGCATCGAGATTCTGAAGGCGTCCGCGCCGCGCGTGTCCGAAGAGATCCTCGAGCTCCTCCGCCGCGGCTGGTCGCGCGGAGCGATCCGGCTGATGGTCGACACCGGTCTGCTCGAGCCGCTCCTGCCCGAGATCTACAACGCCATCACGGGCGATCGCGCGCCGTACTTCTGGAAGATGCTGGAAGTGCTCGACCGGACCGTGCAGGCGGGCCGCAAGATCTCCGACGCCGTGCTGCTTTCGGTGCTGGTGCTGCCGTGGGTGGTCGGCGAGATCGAGAAGGAAGAAGAGAAGCGGCGCGCCAGCGATGACGAAGAATCTGCCGGCGCACTGCCGCGCATGCGGCTCGGCGAGGTGCTGATCTTCATCCGCGATCTGATCCAGCCGATCTGTGCGCGCCTCGCGCTCGCCGCGGGCACGCGCCATCAGATGGAGCAGGCGCTCGAGACCTTCTGGCGCCTGCTCGAGCCGCCGTCCGACCGGCGCGCGCAGTTCCGCGCCGTCTATCGCGATCCGTTCGGTGACGCGCTGGCGCTGCTCGAGCTGTACGCACTCTCCTCCGGCCGCTACGTCGACGTCTTCCGCCAGTGGCAGGCCTTCGCGGTGCGCGTGAAGCGCGCGCAGGAAGAAGTCGAGGGCACGGTCAAGAAGAGACGCCGCAGACGCCGACATTGACAGGGGCACTGAAGCAGTGAACGCACCCATCTACGTCGACCATCACGCCACCACCCCGTGCGATCCGCGCGTGGTGGAGAAGATGCTCCCGTTCTTCACCGAGCATTTCGGGAACCCGGCCTCGATCACGCACCAGCATGGACGCAAGGCGTCGCTGGCCCTCGAAGATGCACGCATCGCCATCGCCCGTTTCCTCGGCGTGCTGCCGCCCGAGATCTACTTCACCGCCGGCGCCACCGAGTCGAACAACATAGGCCTGACCCTCATCCAGCCGGGCGAGCATCTCGTGGTCGGGGCGACGGAGCACAAGTCGTTGCTCGTTCCGGCGCAACGGTTCGAGGTGACGTTCGTGCAGCCGGATCGCGAAGGGTTCATTCATCCGGACGCGTTGCGCGAAGCGCTCCGGCCGAATACGCGGCTGGTGTCGATCGAAGCGGCGAACGGAGAGATCGGCACGATCCAGCCGATTGCCGAGCTGTCCGCGCTCTGCCGCGAGCGGGGCATTCGCTTTCACACCGATGCGACGCAGGCGGCCGGGAAGATCCCGCTGGATCTCACGAACGTCGATCTCGCTTCCTTCTCCGCGCATAAAGTCTATGGACCGAAGGGGATCGGCGCGTTGTTCATCCGCCGCGGCGTACGCGTTCCGCCCCTGATTGCGGGTGGGGGTCAGGAACGCGGAGTGCGCGCCGGCACCGTCAACGTGCCTGGCGCGGTCGGATTCGCGACCGCATTGCAGTTGCGCAGCGCGGAAATGGCGGACGAGGCCGTGCGGCTCGCGCAACTCCGCGACACGTTGCGCGACGGGATCCTGGAACGGATCGAAGACGTTTCGGTGAATGGACCGCGGGAGTTAAGATTGCCGGGGAACCTGAACGTCAGCTTTCATCGGACCGAGGCGGAGTCGCTGATCCTCAACATGAAACGCTTTTCACTTTCGTCGGGCTCGGCGTGCAGTTCGGGCGACCGGGGACCGTCGTCGGTGCTGAAGGCCATCGGAGTGAGCGACGAGGCCGCGCTCGGCTCGATCCGTTTCGGTCTCGGCAAGTCCAACACGGCGGAACACATCGAAATGTTGATCGAAGATCTCCAACGAAGCGTGCGCAGGCTGCGGGAGATCTCCGTGGCATGAGCGCCGATACGCCCGGCCGCATCCTCCTGGTCGATCACTCGCGCGGCGCGTTGCTGTTCCAGGAGACCATCCTGCGGCGCCGCGACATGCAGGTCATGACCTCGCTCGCCGGCAGCGAAGGGCTGGAGAAGGCGCGCATGGAGAAGCCGAACCTGATCATCTTCGGCTACGACCTGTTCGACATGACCGCGCCGGAGTTCTGCCGTGAAATCCGCAGCCATGACGACACGCGGCCGATCTCGCTGCTGCTGGTGTGCGACCGCGATCACACCGAACACGGCGATCTCTGCCTCTCCGCCGGCTGCAACGACGTGATCTTCCGGCCGCTGCAAAAGCCGGAGCTCGACGAGAAAGTGGAGCGCCTGACGGCCATTCCGGTGCGCCGCCAGCTGCGCACGATCACGAAGATCGAAGTCTCGATGGAGAAGAACGGCCGTTTTCTCCTCGGCCGCAGCGTGAACATCTCCGCCAACGGCATGCTCATCGAAGTCGATCGTGTGCTGCCGCAGGAAGGGCCGGTGCGCCTGCACTTCTACCTTCCCGGCGATCCGCGTCCGCTGCAGATCCTGGCCCAGGTGCTGCGCGCGGAGTTTTCGGGCGCGCTTTCGAAGTACGGATTGCGCTTCATCGAAGTGGCCGAGCCCGACCGCGAGCGCATCTCCAAGTTCGTGCACCGCATTCGCTCGCGAGAGACCATCTGATGGCGTCTTCGACCTCTTACACCAGCCAGATCGACGAGGCGATCCGCGCGGCGCGCGAAGACGATTTCCTGCGCGCGCTGACGATCTTCCTGGACGTGTACGGCAGCGATGACACGCCGCGCATCCGCGCGCCGAAAGATGCCGCCGGGCTGTCGTTCTTCGGGTTGGCGCTGGCGCTGATGCGCAGGGAGATCAAGCCGGCCATCGATCTCTGCCGCCGCGCCATCGAGCTGGAGTTCTACAACGGCGATCACTACGCGAATCTCTCGCGCGTTTATGCGGCGGGAGGGAATCGCCGGAAGGCCATCGAGACCGCCGAGCAGGGGCTGAAGCTCGTGCCGGAGCACGACTACCTGCTGTCCGTGCGCAAGTCGTTCGGCCTGCGCTCCGAACCGTACGTCCCATTCCTCGATCGCACAAATCCAATCAACGTATCCCTCGGACAGGCGCGACACGCCAAAAAAATCGCCGAGGCAGAAAAGAAGAGGAAATGAAGATCAATCGCAAGGCGTCCGCCGTCTGGAACGGCTCTCTCAAAGAAGGAAAAGGCACCATCTCGACGGACAGCGGCGTCCTGCAGGAGACGCAGTACTCGTTCAGCACGCGCTTCGAGGACGGGAAGGGCACGAATCCCGAAGAGCTCATCGCCGCCGCGCACGCCGGCTGCTTCTCGATGGCGCTCTCCGGCCAGTTGACGACCGCCGGTCACGCGCCGGAGTCGATTCACACCACGGCCACGCTGACGATGGAGAAGACCGACGCCGGCTTCACCGTGACGAAGGTGCATCTCGACGTCACGGCGAAAGTCCCCGGCATCGATGAAGCCGGCTTCACGACCGCGGCGAACAACGCCAAGGCGGGCTGCCCGATCTCGCGGCTGTTGAAGGCGGAGATCACGATGACGGCGACGCTGGAGTAGGAGCGCCGCGGTACCACCGCGCGAGCCGTTCCGGCGCGACGCCGAGGTGATACGCGACGATGATCAACCAGTTGATCATCGTCGTGCGGATCACGCCGGTGCCCAGAAACCGCCGTCCTGATGTCCGCACGGTCATCGGCAGAAATGCGATCCGTCCGGCGCGTTTCATGCGGCGGGCGAGCTCGTAATCCTCCATGATCGGAAACGGCGGATAGCCGCCCATGCGCAGGAACGTTTCGCGACGGGCGAACTGCGCCTGATCGCCCCACGGCTTGCGCGTCAGCCGCGTGCGCGCGTTGATCATGAAGGCCACGAACGACAGGCCTTCGATGAATGCGACGCGGAACGCGCCGAAGATGGCGCCTTCGCGCAGCGCCGCTTCGGCGGCGACAGCCGCGCCAGGAGGCAGCAGCGTGTCCGCGTGTACGACCACGATCGTTTCGTGCACCGCGGTTTCGATCCCGCGATTGATCTGCAACGCGCGCAGGCGCTCGCCGGTGATCGCGCGCGCGCCGCGTTCCGAGGCGATGGCCAGGGTCGCGTCGCTGCTTCCTCCATCGGCGACGATCACTTCCGCCGCGCCTGCCGCGCGCGCCGCGTCGATCGTGGCCGCGATCGACGCCTGCTCGTTGAGCGTGGGAATGACGACGCTGACCGCCACGGCGCGGATGCTAACGTATCGGCTGGTCATGAACGCCTACATCCTCATCGGCGGCCGCTCGACGCGCATGGGGCGCTCGAAGACGGAGCTGTTTCTCGAGCGCGTGGTCGCGGCCGCGGCGCCGGTGTTCGATGACGTGATCGCGGTGCAGCGTCATGGCGGCGATGCCGCGCCGATTCCGACGATCTTCGAGGACGCGCACGAACAGGAAGGCGCGATCTTCGGAGTCGCGCGTGCGCTGTCCGAGGTAAGGGAGCAGGCGTTCATTCTCGCCGTCGACTATCCGTTCGTTACCGCGGAGGTGTTGCGCCATCTTCGCGACGAAGGTCGCGTGCCGATGTGGGACGGGCGTCCGCAGCCGCTGTGCGCGGTGTGGCCGGCGAGCGCATTGCCGCGGATCGAACTGCGCATCGCACGCGGCGCACTCGATTTACACGGTGTCATCAGTCGGGAGATGATCCCCGAGGCAGAGCTGCGCGCGCGCTTTCCAGGCGAGCCGCTGCGGAACGTGAATACGCTCGAGGAGTGGCATGGCTGATAAAGATTTCTCGCATCTCGATGAAACCGGCGGGATCTCGATGGTCGACGTCGGCGCCAAACGCCACACCTGGCGCGAAGCCGTCGCCTCGGCCACGGTACGCATGAAGCCCGCCACGCTGGCGAAGCTCGTCGAGCGCGCGTTGCCGAAAGGCGACGTACTCACCACCGCGAAAGTAGCCGGCGTGCTGGCCGCGAAACAGACTCCGACGCTGATCCCGCTCGCGCATCCGCTGGCGATCGAGTCGGTCGACATCACGTTCGATCTCGACACCGCCGGCGGCTCGATCGAAGTACGCGCCATCGTCCGCTGCGAAGGAAAGACGGGTGTCGAGATGGAGGCCATGACCGCATGTGCCGTCGCCGCGCTCACGATCTACGACATGTGCAAGAGCGCGGAGAAGGGGATCACCATCGACGGACTGCAGCTCGTGCGCAAGTCGGGCGGCAAGAGCGGTCTGTGGGAACGGGCCTGAGTCACTGCTGACCGCGTTCCCCGCGTTCCCACGGGGGCCGTCGATCGTTCGCCGGCGGAGGCTCTGCCGAGCGTTGTGCCGCCTCATCGGCACGCACGAGCTGTCTGCGGATCGAGCCGAGAATGCGCGCATCGGTCGCGGCGGCGAGCTCGATCAGCTTCTGCCGGTCCTTGTAGCCGTTGAACGCGATCACGAAGCGGTCGATGCGGAACGCGACCGCGCGCCCGAGGTACTTGTCTTCGGCAGTGAAATTGTCCTCCCCGAGGTTCTGGATCGGATCGAGCAGCTTGCCGTTGCGGACGTAGAGAGCGCGATACGCATCGAGGATCTTCGCCGCGCTCGCTTTGTTCGCGGCGGGGATGATCAACCCTTCCATAATGTCGCCGGCGACGTTGAAGCTGGCCTGAAACGAATTGCCGAGGATGGCCTGGCCGAAGCCGCTGTCGGCGGCGTAGCGCTCGCTGTTGGGCACGCGCATGTCCGTCGGGAAAAAGCCGAACACGGCCGGTTTCGCGGTGGCGGCCGGCATGCGCTCGGCGACGAGCGACGCCAGCGACGTGAGCGCGGTGAACGCGTCGGGCGCGCCGCCGGTGACGCGGATGTAGAACGGACCGCGCCAGACGTGCACGGCGTATTTGCTGACGTAGCCTTCGTTCTCGATGGGGATGAAGCGGCGCGCCGCCTCCTTGCGCATGGAGTAGGCGCCGAACGCCTTCACGAAATCGGGGAAGCGGAAGATCTCGACGGTGGCGAAGCCGGGATTCGCCGTCGCAGCGTATTTGCCGGCCGTGACGTCGATCAGCTCGTAGCGCGCGAAGTCGGCCGCCATCGCGCCCATGTACGTGCTGAGCCGTTCGCCGGGAACGACCAGCGGATCCTCCTCGAGGCGCCAGCCTTGCGCCTCCTCGTGGCGAGGAAGGAACTGCAGGCTCGGCGAGTCGATGAGCGTGAAGTCGATCTGCGGCGGTGCCGGAGGCGGTGCCGTGACCGCCTTTTTCGCGCGGCACGCGCCGGCCAGCAGCAACGCTACGAGCGCGAGAGCGATTGCAGGAAGTCGAGCGTCACGCGGACGCCCGCCGCCGTCGCGCCGCGCGCTTCGCGTGCATTCTCGCTGTCCGCGTACGCCGTTCCGGCGATGTCGAGGTGTGCCCAGGAAGGACAAGTCACGAACTCCTTGAGGAAGACTGCCGCGGTGATCGCACCACCCCAGCGCCCGCCGGTATTCTTCATGTCGGCCCATTCGCTGCGGATCAGATCCTTGTACTCGTCCCAGGCAGGAAGTCTCCAGAGGCGCTCGCCGACGCGCTCACCGGACTGAATCAACTTCCGGGCCAGCTCATCGTTGTTGGAGAACAGGCCCGCCGCCTCGCTGCCGAGCGCGACGACGCACGCGCCGGTGAGCGTGGCGTAGTCGATGAGGTGATCCGGTTTCCGTTCGCAGGCGAAATGGAGCGCGTCGCCGAGAATCATGCGCCCTTCGGCATCCGTATTGATGATCTCCACGGTCTTGCCGCTCATCATCGTGATGATCTCGCCCGGCTTGTAGGCGCTGCCGCTGGGCAGGTTATCGGTGGCGCCGAAAACAGCGGTCAGCCTGACCGGCAGCTCCAGCCGCGCGGCGCCTTCGATGATGCCGATCACGGCGGCGGCGCCGCACATGTCGAACTTCATTTCCTCCATCTTCTCGGACGGCTTGATGCTGATGCCGCCGGAGTCGAAGGTGATGCCTTTGCCGACCAGCGCGACGTGCGTCTTCGCTTTCTTCGGCGTGTACTCCATGACCACGAACCGCGGCTCTTCGTCCGATCCGCGATTCACGGCGAGCAAGCCGCCCATGTTCATCCGTTCGATCTCGCGCTTGCCGTAGACGGTGCACTTCACGCCCACTTCCGCGCAGACATCAGCGGCGCGTTTGGCCAGGAACGTGGGCGTGACGATGTTCGCCGGGCCGTTGGCGAGATCGCGGACGGTGGCCACCGCGGCCGCGAGGGCCTGCGCTTTCGGAGTCAGGCGCTTCGCGTCCGCATCGGGCGCGATCACGGTGCCGGCGATGGCGAGCTTCTTCTCTTTCCTGACGGTGATGTACTGGTCGTACCTGTAGTCGCTCTGCGCGAGGACGTCCGCGACGACGAACGCGGTCTCGTCCGCGTCCATGTCCGGGAGTACGTACGGGAAGAGCAGCGCGATCTTCGCATCACGCTGTTTCTTGGCGATGCGTCCCGCCGCGGTGATTCCCGCGCGCGCGCCGCGCAGGGTCAGCGACTCGTGTTTCCCGAGCCCGATGAGCGTGATCTTGCGAGGCTCGCCCGCGAGGATGGTGAGCACTTCCTCGCTGCGCCCCTCGAACCGCGCCTCACTCATGGACTTCTTCGCCGCCGCGGGAACGGCCACGTCGAGCTTCCCCTCGGCGAGCAGAACGAACAGATGATCGAACTTCGACAGCTTCACGTCACGACTGATGTCGACTTGCATGCGCGGCGGATTGTATGGCGGAGAGGCGGGAGGAGGGAGTTACAGCTCGAAGGGCTCGTCGGAATCGGAGTTGAGGCGCGGG
>CAMPKJ010000172.1 GCA_946887105.1 uncultured Acidobacteriota bacterium
CTGAACCTGAAACGCGTGGCCTACGGCATCCGGCCCGCTGCGTCTTCCCCGGCCGTGGCCGGCGTTCGTGCGACTGCGGCACCGGCATCGCCGCCCTCCCCGGTGCCGCCCGGTGCTCCGGATCTGCCGCAGCCCCCGGCTCGATCACGGCCGCGTGGCATTTCGAGCGACGAGCTGCGCTCGAAGATCAAGAGCGGCGTGGTGGTCCTCGGCAGCGCGACGGACGGCAAAGTCACGCTCCTGACCGCGGTCACGAAAGACCTCCTCGATCGCGTGCAGGCGAACACGCTCATCGGCAAGCTCGCGCCGATCGTCGGCGGCAAAGGCGGCGGCAAACCCGACCTCGCGCAGGCCGGCGGCAAGGACGCCGACAAGCTGAACGAAGCCATCGCCACGGCGCCGGCTGCGTTGCGGGAGATTCTCGGGTAGGGCGCTACACTTCCGGGCGTGCTGGATCTCGAGCAAGAGCTCGGAAACGTAGTGGACGCTCTCACGGCCGAGCGGATCGGGTACGCACTGTGCGGCGGCCTGGCGATGGCGGTTCATGGTGCGCCGCGGGCGACGATCGACATCGACTTGCTTGTCCGGCCGGAGGACGTGGATCGTATTCGGGAAGTCGTCGCGCGGCACGGCTTCACGTTTCGGGCACTCCCGATGACGTTCTCGGAGGGGCAGGTGCGGATCGAGCGGGTCACGAAGATCGATCCGGCCGATGGTGAAACGCTGATGCTCGACCTCCTCGTCGTCACGCCGGCACTGGAGAAGGCGTGGCACACGCGAGAGACCCGACAGTGGCGCGGCGGCGTTTTGACGGTCGTCTCGCGCGAGGGATTGATCCAGTTGAAGAGCTATCGTTCGAGCAAGCAGGATCAGGCGGATATCGAACGGCTCGGGAGTCTCGGGTGAAAGCGGTCGACTACTCCGACCGCGCCATCACGCAGCGGATCCGGCAGGTTTCCCAGCTGCGGAAGCTCTGTCTGTCGCTGAGTAAGGCGAAGCCGGTGGAAACGGCCTCGCCGCGCGCGACCGAACAACGCGATCCGCGCACCTGAACCGGCGCACGCCGTGCATTTTCCCGTCCAGTCAGGTATCTTTTCTGGTGGATTTCCTCTAGGCGAATGGGAGGTGGAGTATGCCGCGACGCTCATGGGTGTGTGGATTCGCATTGTTGTTGCTGTCGGTGCCCGCGTTTGCCGTCAAGACCAAAAGCATCAGTGAGGGCTTGACGCAGGACCAGGTGGTGGCCATTCTCACCGGCTCCGGCGCAACGATCACCAACGTCAGAATCACCGGTTCGACCCTGGCCGTCGGCTCGTTCACCGAAGGCGGCGAGCTCGGCCTCGATAACGGTGTGGTCCTGAGCACGGGCGATATCGCCGACGTGGTGGGCCCGAACGATTCATCGTCGACCGGCCAGGGACTCGGCACCGCGGGTGCGCCCGCACTGGATGCCATCGTCAAGCCGTTCCTCACGCAGGACGCTGCGATCATCGAGTTCGACGTGGTGACGGAGTCGCCGACGTTCGCGATCCGGTACGTCTTTGCTTCCGAGGAGTATCGGGAGTACGTCGATAGCGAGTACAACGACGTGTTCGCGTTCTTCGTCAATGGCGCGAACATCGCGCTCACGCCCGGCAGTGGACAGCCGGTGACGATCAACACGATCAACCACCTCCGCAACCAGGGTCTCTACAAGGACAACGAAGGCGGCACGATCACCGAGTTCGACGGATACACCTCCGAGCTGCTCGCCGTGGCGATCGTCGAGCCGGGGACGACCAATCACATCCGCATCGCCATCGCCGATACCTCCGATTCCGCGCTCGACTCCGCCGTCTTCATCGACCGCGGCGGCATCTCCGGATCGCAGATCGCGCCGCTGATCGTTCCGCGCCTCGATTCCATCGAAGCGTTCTACGGTGTCGCGGGAACCGACGTCGAGCTGCCGCTCTTCTACGCGTTCGAGAACGCGCCGCCCCATCTGAGCGCGACCGGCATCCCGGGCGCGACGTTCACGTTCACGCCGCTCTTCCACGACGCCACCGGCCAGATCTTCACCAGGATGAACATCCGCCTCAGCAACGACACGCCGCCGGGTACGTTCCTCGTGACCATCCGCTCGGCCATCGGCGAGGCGGAGTCGTTCGCGACCATGCTCGTGGTGGTCGATTGCCAGCCTCCGTTCATCCTCGGCACCGGCCAGCCGCAAACGCAGGTGGTCGACCGCGGAACCGTTGCCACTTTGAAAGCAACTCCGGCCGGCAGTGCGGTGCGCCATCAGTGGTTCCGCGGCTTCGCCGGCATGACTCGCAATCCGGTTCCGAGCGAGAGCAATGGCGAGCTCAAAGTGACGGTGAACGAGATCACGCCGTATTGGGTGCGCATCAGCAATCCGTGCGGTTCGTTCGACAGCCTGACCGCGTTCGCGATTCCGAGATAGGCGGTTCCTCGGGTTCCTCGGTTCCTCGGGTGGGTCCCCCCTCCGAGGAACCCCGAGGAACTCCGAGGACCTCCGAGGAACCGCCGTTGTATCCTCCCGCCCCGTGACCACTCCCTCCACCCACGCCTGGGGCACGCAGCCTGAGATGTTCGGCCCTCGCCACGAGCACCGCCTGGGCATGATCGTGCGCGAGGTGGAACGTCTCCCGCGCGGCGCGCGCCTCCTCGACGGCGCGGTCGGCCTCGGCCAACTGGCCGTGCGGATGCAGCAGCGCGGCTATCGCGTCTTCGGCATCGATTACTCCTTCGACGCCGCTCTGCACGTGCGCCGCAACAGCAGCATTCCGGTCGTGGTCGGCGACATGACGCGCATGCCGTTCCGCGCGGCCGTGTTCGACGGAGTCACCACCGGCGAAACGCTCGAGCATCTCGATGACGACGCCGGCGCCGCGAGTGAGATCGGCCGCGTGCTCGCCGATGGCGGTACGTGCATCGCGACCGTACCCGCGCTGCAGAGTCTCTGGACCGCGTCCGACGATTACTACGAGCACCGCCGCCGCTATTCGCGCGAGCAGCTCACGCGCATGTTCGAGAGCGCGGCGCTGCGCATCGACAAAGCCGCGTATTGGGGCTTTCCGGTGGTGCTCACCTACGACACGCTGTTTCTGCTCCCGATGAACAAACGCCGCGCCCGGCGGAACGTGAATGAGGACAGCGCGCTGCAGTCCGTCGCCAAGGCGGGCCGCTTTCGAGGGCTGGTGCGACTCGTGCGCGCGGTGTTCGCGCTCGATGCGCTCTTCGCGTGGCTGCCCTTCGGACCGGGACTGTTGATGGTGGCGAAGAAGGTGCGGCGGTAGAATCCGCGCAAGAAACGGAGGGGTTTCATGTCAGAGATCGACAAGCCGAGTAAGGCCGAGGACGAGTACTTTGCGCGGCAGGAGCTGGAGCGCCGCAAGAAGTGGGCGCAGGAGCAGGCGGCGAAGATGGCCGCCGACCAGAAAGACCAGCTCAAGCAGCTGCACTGGATGAAATGCCCGAAGTGCGGCATGGACCTCAAGGAGATCGAGGTTCACGGCGTCAAGGTCGACCAGTGCGCGAACTGCGGCGGGGTGTTCCTCGACGCCGGCGAGATGGAACAGATCGAGAAACACGAGCAGGGCGGCGTCATGGGCCGGGTGTTTTCGATCTTCCGCTGATCGGCTTCGCCTGATGCATTTCCTCGCGCCCGCGGAGTTGCACGCGGTGGATGCTCGGACGCTCGACGAGCTCCTCGCGCGCAGCGAGCTCATCGTCGCCGCGGGCGCGGGCGCAGTGCGTGGACGTGCGGCGGCCGCGCTGCTCTTCGCGGACTACGCCCTGCTCGATGCCGGCGCCACATTGCACATCGACGCGCCCGAAACGTGGGCCGCGGTTGCGCGGCGCCTCGGACGAAGGGCGCTGCGGTTGCACATCGACCGGCGCGTCACGCTCACGGCTGGCGAAGCGCAGGCCGAAGGTCTCTGTGATGAGGTCATCGAAGGTGATCCGACGGCGTGGCTGGACCGGTGGATGCAGGGCAGAAGCGCGCTCGCACTCGACTCCGCGGCGATGCTGATCCGTTCGCACGGCGGCGACGCGCTGGAGCGCGCCGAGTTCGCGCGATTGTTCGCCGTCGGCGAGCCGCAGCGCGGATTACGCGCGTTTTTGGGCCGCAGATCGAATTTTGTATAGTGCCGCCGACTTAACGAGGACACTTATGAGCCGCCACGAAGCCGACATCCGTACGACGCCCACGAAAGCTCCGACGCCGATTCCGGCATCAGTCGAGCAGCTCCAGCTCTTCTCCGCCGATGCCATGAGAGTCGTGCAGAAGGAAGAGGCGCAGTGGCGGAAAGAGGTGCTCGAGCCGGTCCTCGACAAGAAGCCGTACTGGAAGAAGGACTTCACCACCGTCAGCGGGATGGACGTCAATCCGCTGGCGACGCCGGCCTCGGTCGCGCAGCAGGACTTCCACGAGGTCGCCTATCCCGGACAGTTCCCGTACACGCGCGGCATTCATCCGACCGGCTATCGCGGGCGCCTCTGGACCATGCGCCAGTTCGCCGGTTTCGGCACCGCCGAGCACACGAACGAACGGTTCAAGTACCTTTTGTCCCAAGGCCAGACCGGACTCTCCGTCGCCTTCCATCTGCCGACGCTCTATGGCTACGACTCCGATCATCACTACAGCGCCGGCGAAGTGGGCAAGTGCGGCGTGGCCATCGACTCGCTGGCGGACATGGAGACGCTCTTCAGCGGCATCAACCTCGAAGAGGTCACGGTCTCGATGACCATCAACTCCACCGCGCCGATCGCGCTGGCGATGTATCTCGCCGTCGCGGAGAAGCAGGGCGCGGACTGGAAGAAGATCGGCGGCACGCTGCAGAACGACATCCTCAAGGAATACATCGCGCAGAAGGAGTACATCTTTCCGCCGCGCCCTTCGATGCGGCTGATCACCGACACGATCTCGTTCTGCGCCGAGAACGTGCCGAAATACAACACCATCTCCATCAGCGGCTATCACATCCGCGAGGCCGGCTCGACGGCGTTGCAGGAGCTGGCGTTCACGCTGCGCGACGGGATGGAGTACGTCGAGTACGCGATCAAGGCGGGCATGGACGTCGACGAGTTCGCGCCGCGCCTGTCGTTCTTCTTCAACTCGCACAACGATCTGTTCGAAGAAGTGGCGAAGTTCCGTGCCGCGCGCCGGGTCTGGGCCAAGGTGATGCGCGACCGCTACGGCGCGAAGGATCCGCGCTCGCTGATGCTGCGCTTCCACACGCAGACGGCCGGCTGCTCGCTGACCGCGCAGCAGCCGTACAACAACATCGTGCGCGTGACCATCCAGGCGCTGGCCGCGGTCCTCGGCGGCACGAACTCGCTGCACACGAACTCGCTCGACGAGACTCTCGCGCTGCCGACCGAGGCCTCGGCGCGGATCGCGCTGCGCACGCAGCAGATCATCGCCCACGAGTCGGGCGTCATCAACACCGTCGACCCGCTCGGCGGTTCGTACTTCATCGAAGAACTGACGGAGCGGATGGAGAAGGGCTGCTTCGAATACATCGAGAAGATCGATCAGTTCGGCGGCATGGTCGAGGCCATCGAAGCCGGCTTCCCGCAGCGCGAGATCTGGGACGCGTCGTACCAGTTCCAGCGCTCCGTCGATTCCGGCGAGAAGGTGGTCGTCGGCGTGAACGCCTTCCGCATGGAGCAGGAAGACCCGCACGACATTCTCTACATCGACGAGTCCGTGACCGATCAGCAGCTGGTGCTGCTGAACAAGGTGCGCGGCGAGCGCGATCCGCAGAAGGTCGAGGCCGCGCTGAAGACCTTGCGCGAAGTGGCCGCCGATCCGAACGCCAACACCATGCCGCCGATCATCGAAGCCGTGAAGGTATACGCGACCGTCGGCGAGATCTCGGACGCGCTGCGCGATGTGTTCGGGACGTATCAGGAGCCGGCATTATTTTAGGCGTTAGGCTTTGGGCGTTGGGCATACGGGACTCTTCGCCCAGGCGACAACTCCCGAACGCCTCACGCCTAACGCCATGACGCGCACGATCTCCCTCATCCTGATCATCACAATTGCCGTCCCGCTCCAAGCGGCCGACCGTAACCGCATCGCCGCGATCAACGTCGCCGCGACGTCGCTGTTCACGTTCATCGGCTGCGCGGTGCAGGCGAAGTTGCAGAAGAAATCGCTCACGCGGCGCGATGCGGCGCGTTGCTTCGGCGCGGGAAGCGTGGCCGGTGTCGGTTTCTATCAGGCCAAGCGGCTGGTTGCGCGCGGTGACATCACCACCGGCTGGCTGGCCGCGAACGCCGCGTCGTCGATCGTCGAGAACACCACCGCGGGCGAGCATCCGCTCGGGCGCATCGGCTACACGTTCGGACCGGTGCGCCTGCGCGTGGCAACGCCGCTCGATCGCGCGCGCGAGTCCCTTGTCGACATCGATGTCTCCGCCGCCGAGACGATGTTTCTGGCGCGGGCGATCGGCGACGCGGACGACATCGACATCCGCGACGGCATGATCGCCTTCGAAACGGACGATCCGATCGTCGAGGACGGCGTCGTCTATCACGGCTACACGTGGGGCATCTTCCCGGGTGTCTGGCGCGGTGCCGACGAGTTCACGCCGCGCCACGAAGCCGTACACGCCGTGCAGTCGCTGCAACTCGATTCCGTCGAGCCGCCGCTGCTGACCTTCCATCGCGCGCGCAGGCCGGTCCGGCTCCGCTACATCCGCGCCGGCGCGCTGAACGTCGCCGACAACATCTTCAACGCCCAGGTACTCGACTACGAGGATCGCTGGGCGGAGATCGAAGCGTTCCGGCTCACCGAGGATCGGGAGCCGCCGCGGTAGGTTTATCATCGGCGGATGCCGAGAACCGAGCTCTTCACGCGCGTCCGCCGCGCGCTTCGGATCGCCGACCAGCTGGAACGCACCCACACGCCGACCGAGCTCGCACTCGAGAAAGCAGCCGAGGATTGGAGCCGGCGCCGCTTCCTGCGCACGTCAGCCGTCGCTGCGACGGGCGCGGCACTCGCGCCGCTGGCACTGCCGCGCGTCGCGCGCGCGGACGGCAACCTGCGCGTGGTGATCCTCGGCGCGGGCACGGCGGGCCTCACGTGCGCGTACCGCCTGCAGCAGAGCGGCGTGCGCGCCACGATCGTCGAAGCCTCGCCGCGCGTCGGCGGGCGGATGTACTCCCTCTCGAACTACTTTCCCGACGATCAGGTGGCGGAGCTCGGCGGGGAGCTGATCGACACCGATCATCACGCCATCCGCAATCTCGCGCGCGAGCTGGGCGTGGAGCTGATCGATCTCGCGTATCTCGATCAGTCGAACGGCCATGACTACTTCATCGACGGGAAGCTGTACAAATCCGACTCCGCCTGGATCGAAGCGTTCCGCCCTGTCGCCGAAGCCGTGCGCCGCGACCTCGGCGACGACAACGAGAACTGCGACGTCACCTGGAACAGCGGCACGCCCCGGGGCAAGGAGCTCGATGCGATGAGCGTGGCCGAGTGGCTCGATCGCAATCGCATCGGCGGCACGATCCGCAAGGTCATCGAAGCTGCGTACGTCGGCGAGTTCGGTCTGCAGCTCGAAGAACAATCGGCGCTGAACCTGCTCTGCGCGGTGGGCACGACGCCGGACACGTTCGGCATCTTCGGCGAGAGCAACGAACGCTTCCGCTGCCGCGGCGGCAACGGATCCATTCCCGTGCGGCTGGCGCAGGAGCTCGATCACGAGGTCGATCTCGGCAGCGCCGTGGAGATGATCCGCAATCGCAACGGCGGCTTCGAAATCTCGGTGCGCCGCGGAGCCTCGTCCGCGACCATCCAGGCGGACATCCTGGTCACCACCATTCCGCTCACGGTCATGCGCAAGCTCGATCTGCGCAACCTCGATCTCACCACCGCGCAACGCGAGACCATCATGAATCAGGGCTACGGCACGAACTCCAAGATGATGGTGGGATTGAGCGCGCGCCCATGGGTGGAGATGAACGTCAGCGCGTATACGTTCACCGACCTCCCGTTCCAGGCGTGCTGGGACACGAGCCGCGGACAGCGCGGACAGCACGCCATCCTGACGAACTTCACCGGCGGGCGGCAGGGGCTGCGCGTGGGCGAAGGCTCGCTGCAGGATCGCGCGAAGGAGTTCGTTGCGCAGGCGGACAAGGTTTTCCCCGGCACCGCGGCCGCGTACACAGGCAAGGCAGTGCGGCAGCTGTGGCCGGTGTACGAATGGTCGCAGGGGAGCTATACGTGCTTCCGCCCCGGCCAGTACCAGCGCTACTTCCGCGCGCTGGTCGAGCCTCGAGGCAGGCTGATCTTTGCCGGCGAGCACACCGTCGACGAATCGGGATTCATGAACGCGGCGGTGGAGTCGGGAGAGCGCGCCGCGACGCGGGTGCTGAGCGCGATGGGGCTGGCGCAGATCCGAAGAGAGGCAGCGTAACGAAACCGTTACGCGTCCTCCTCGCCAGTACGCGCCGGTTATCATCAGCCGTCAATCGACAACCGGAGGATTTCCGATGCGGCGTCTCGCGATCGTGCTGTTCTGTGTGGCCGTTACGACTTCTGCGTTTGCAAAAGACGTCTATCTCTCCATCGGAGGCAGCGCCGGCAAGTTCCGCACGGACGCGCGCATCTTCAATCCGTCGTACGACAAGGCCATCGTCATCACCGCGCGTTATCTGCCGATCGGCAACGGAGACAACACGAACGTCACGCCGAAGACGATCACCGTCGAGAAGCGGTCCATGGCCGTTTATGACGACGTCGTACAGTCGCTGTTCGGCGGCGGACCGGCGCTCGGCGCGGTGCGATTGACGTCGGACGATGACTTCGTCGCCACGCAGCGCATCTTCGCCGACGAATCCGACACGGCCAAGAACGGCACGCTCGGACAGTTCGTGCCCGGCCTCGAAGTGAGCACCGCCATCAGGAAAGGCGTGCTGGTGCAGCTCAAGCAGAGCACCGGCGGCGGAAAGGGAACGTTCCGCACGAACATGGGCGCGGTCAATCCGAATGCCGTTGTTGCCCATGTGACCTTCAAAGTCTACGACCGCAACAACGTGCTGGCGAAGACCACGCCGCTCACCTTGCAGCCGTTCGGCGTGCTCGGGCCGAGCAACATCGCCGGCTTCTTCGGAAGCGGCACGGCCGACTTGAGCAACGCGTGGATCAGCTTCGACTCCGATCAGCCGGTCTTCGTGTATGCGTCGGTCCTCGATAACGGTTCCGAGGATCCGACGTTCATTCCGGCCTCGCCGGATACGGGAGTCGAGCCGGTGGCGCCGCCGCCGACGGACATCACCATCGTTGCGCAGGACTTCCAATTCGTCCTGACCGCGGGCGGACCGTTGAAGGTCGGCCAGCAGGTGAAATTCATTCTGTCGAAAGTGCCCGGCAGCGGTGCACACGGCATCCGCATCACCGACTCGAATTTCAACACGCTCGTCGACATCACCCTATCGAGCACGCCGGAAGAGCGCCTGGTCACGCTGCCGACCGCGGGGCAGTATTTCTTCGTCTGCACGAACACCTTGTGCGACAGCGGCACGGGCGGCCACTTCGACATGACCGGAGACTTCACGGTCAGTCCGTAATGGCATCCGCATGAAATTTGCTACACTCACGGCGAAAGCTGGGAGTGTGGGACGGGTGCAGCTAGTCGAATTCTTTCGCAGCCGGCGGGGCGGGGAACTGACCGGGATCGTCATCATGGCGGTCGGGATCAGTCTGGCCGCGGCGCTGGTCACGTACCACCCGCGCGACTCCTCCGCGTTCTACACCTCCACCGACACCGCCATCCGCAACGCCATCGGCTACTACGGCGCGACGCTGGCGTGGGTGTTCGTCGGCTTCTTCGGATTCGCCAGCCTGCTGTTCCCCGCGGTGATGCTCGTCGGCGGCTGGAATCGTTTCTGGGGACGCGACATCGAATACTTCCACACGAAGCTGATCGGCTTCGTCGTGCTCGCGCTGGCCGTGCCGCCGCTCTTCGATCTCGCGTTCGGCAAGATCTGGCTGCGCGGTGCGCTGATCGCCTCCGGCGGTTATCTCGGGCAGGAGATCAATCGCGCCGTCAGCGGCAACATGAACACCAGCGGCGCCGCCATCGCGCTCGTGACCGCGCTGCTGATCGGCGTGCTGCTGGCGACACGCATCAGCCTCGCGCTGGTCTTCCTGGCCATCCATCGCCAGTTCGTCGCACTCGGCCGCGCGATGTCGCTGCAGTGGGCGCGCTTCTCCGAGCGCCGTCGTAAGGAGAAGATGAAAGACGCGCTGGTGCGCAAGCATCTCGAGAAAGCGGAGACGCCGCAGCTGCGTCTCGTGCCCAGCCCCGCGCCTGCGGCGGAGCCGGGCATCCGCGGCCCGATCGTGCGCGAAGTGAATGGGCGCGGTAGCTTTCAGATCCGCAAAGTGACCAAGGCCGATCTGCGCAAGGCCGCGGAAGCGCTGTCGCAGCAGGAGACGCGGGATCCGTTCGAGCTCTATCCGGGACGCACGGCGGGGCGAACCCCTCATCCGCCTGCGGCACCTTCTCCCCTTTCACAAGGGGAGAA
>CAMPKJ010000173.1 GCA_946887105.1 uncultured Acidobacteriota bacterium
AGGCGCGGCTCGACGTCGATCTCGAACGACGGCGGGAACGGGTTTTCATCGAGCTGTCCCATGACCTCGGAGAGGTTCGCGAACCAGGTGCGGAAGCGCACCATCGCCTCCTCACGCGAGATGTACCGCCGCTTCGCCATCTCCGGTCTCGCGGCCAGCCAGCGGCTCACGGCGTCGACCTGCTGCGGCGTGACGTCGCTTTCCAGATAGACGATCACCCGCGACTTCCCCTGCCACTCCTCCGCCGCGCGGCTGAGGTTCTCCGCGACCAGGAGGAAGCTTCCGACGATCAGCAGCGAGATGGCGATCATGGCGATGGCCACGAAGCTGGTGCGCTTCGACACCCACAGCCGCCGCACGGCTTCGCGGAAAAAGTACGCGAACGTGTTGGACGGCACTTCCGGCTCGCGGCGGCCGGGGATGAAGTCGCGGGCCATAGCGAATCAGCCGCCGATGCCGAACACGCCTTCGCGTACGTGCGGGCGCTCCAGCACGCGAGCCTTTTCCTCGGCGATGCGGCCGTGCTCGAGGACGATGCAGCGGCGGCCGCTGCTGCGGATCAGATCGCGGTCGTGTGTCGCCAGAAGCACCGTCGACCCGCGCAGGTTCGCCTCGGTGAAGATCTGCACGATCTCCAGCGACAGATCGGGATCGAGATTGCCGGTCGGCTCGTCGGCGATGAGCACGAGCGGATCGTTGATGAGCGCGCGCGCGATGGCCACGCGCTGCTGTTCGCCGCCGGAGAGATGCGGCGGATAGGCATTGAGCTTGTGGTGCAGGTTCACGCTGCGCAGCGCCTGATAGGCCTTTTTCTTGTGCTCCTTCGGCGGGACGTTGAGCACGGTCAGGATGAAGGAGAGGTTCTCGAACACCGTCATCCGCTCGATGAGCTTGAAGTCCTGGAAGACCATGCCGATCTCGCGGCGGAAGTAGGGGAGCTGCGATTTCTTCATCGCATTGAGGTTGCGGCCGTTGACGACGATCTGCCCTTCGGTGGCGGTGATCTGCCGCAGGATCAACTTCAGCAGCGTCGATTTGCCGGCCCCGCTCGGGCCGGTGAGGAAGACGAACTCGCCCTTCTCGATCTGGAACGTCACGTCCGACAACGCCGTCGAGTAACGGTCGAAGCGCTTGGTGACGTGGTAGAAGTGAATCACGGGTTCATGGTAACTCGTTACCGCGGCGCGATCTTCACCCGCTCGCCGTCCTTCAGCTCCGCCGGTCCCTCGACGATCACGACTTCTCCCTCCGCGAGCCCGGACGCGATGCGTGCGCCGGCGCCGTCCGTATTGGCAACCTTCACGGCGCGGCGTTCCGCTTTCTCATCCTTGACCACGAAGACGATGTCCGTTTCGCCGTCACGGCGGACGGCGCTCTTCGGCACTTCGACCATGGTCGGGTTCTGTGCGGCGCCGGGGCTGTCGGTGATGAATGAGACCTTCACGCCCATGTCGGGAAGGACGCGCTGGTCTTTCTCGTCGAGCGCGATGCGCACTTTCACGGTGGCCTTCTGGCGATCGGCGGTGGGGACGGCGGTGATGACATGGCCGGGGATGTGCCACTCGGGATAGGCGTCGAGCACCGCTTCGACGCGCTGTCCGGGATGCACGCGATTGATGTACGCCTCGTTGACGTCGACCTCGACTTCGAGCGAGCTCATGTCGACGATCGTACCGATGCCGGTGCGGGTGAAGCCGCCGCCGGCGGAGACGGGCGAGATCATCTCGCCGGGCTGGGCGTCTTTCGAGACCACGACGCCGTCGAATGGCGCGCGGATGATCGTGTCTTCGAGCGATTGACTTTGCAGGTCGACCTGCCGCTGCGCGGTCGCGAGTTGATCCGTCTGCGCGGCGAGCCGCGCGCGTGCGGCGTCGAGTTGCGCACGTGCGCGATCGGCATCGGCGCGGCTGGCGATCTCGCTCTGCGCGAGGCGTTGGGCGCGGTCGTAGTCGAGCTGCGCCTCGCGGATGCGCACGCGCGTTTCCTCCAATGCACTCGCCGCGGCCGCTGCTTCGGCGCGCGCCAGCGCCACGCTGCGCGACGGGAAGGAGGCGTCGAGACGGGCCAGGATCTGCCCCTCTTTGACTTGCATCCCTTCTTCGATCAGCACCTCGATCACTTTGCCGGTGACCTTCGACGAGACCGTAGCCTGTCGCCGCGCCGTCACGTATCCGCTGGCGTTGAGCACCGCGCCGCCGCCGGATCCGGCTGCGACCACGCGCGCAGGCGCGACCTTCACTTCCACGCCGCGATTGCGCGAGACCGCCCAGGCGATCCCGCCCGCGAGCACGAGCAGCAGCGGCACGATCACCAGCCAGCGTTTTCCGGAGCGCGGCTCGGCATCCGGACGGGTAATGCGTAGACCATCGAGCGTTGCTTTGTCGACCATGGGCGGCGCCATTATCGCGATCCGCTGAGAAGTCGCAAAGTCTCAAAGTCGCAGAGTCGCAAAGAGGTGCCGCGCCGGATGTTTTCCTTTGCGACTTTGAGACTTTGCGACTTTGCGACTCCCGTAACCCCCTGTCACATCGTGTCACGCGCGTGGGGCAGATTCGCGCGGCGGCATTGCGCATCGTGGGCGGCATGCGATGCACATGGATCGTTCTGTGGGTGATGACGCTGGCCGTGCGGGTGAACGCGGTGCCGGCTCAGGTGAACGTCACGCGGCTGACCGGCACCATCACCATCGACGGCGACGCGAGCGAGGCGGCGTGGGAGAGTGCGCCGGCGATCGACGGGTTCGTCGAGTATTTCCGCGGCGACAACACGGCGCCTCCCGCGAGGACCATCGGCCGCATCGCGTATGACGACGATGCGGTGTACGTCGCGTTCCTCGCCGAGGATCCGCGTCCGTCCGAAATCCGCGCGCCGCTGGTGGATCGCGACAAAGTGCTCGGCGATCAGGACTACGTCGCGGTGCTGCTCGATCCGCTCAATGACCGCCGCTCCGGCGTCGCCTTTCGCGTGAATCCGCGCGGCGTTCAGGGCGACAGCGTGGTCAACGACGCCACGGGAGAAGAGGACTTCTCGCCCGACTTCTTCTATCAGGCCGTCGCGCTCAGGACGCCCACCGGCTGGTCGGCGGAGATGCGCATCCCGCTTTCGTCGTTGCGCTATCCGTCCACCGATCCGCAGAAGTGGGGCGTGATCCTGATGCGCAACTACCCGCGCGACTACCGCTACATCATGGCCAACACGCCCATCCCGAAGAGCTCGAACTGCTTCCTCTGCCACGCCGCGGAGTTGTCCGGCTTTGCGGGATTGCCATCGGGCGGTCACTTCACGATCGCGCCGTATTCGACGGCCAACGTCCGCGATCGCTTTCTCGGCGACGCCAACCGCCGGCTCCCCGAGGCGAACCGCCGCTTCGACAGCGACCTCGGCGTCGACTTCAAGTGGAGCCCGAGCACGCGTTTGACGCTCGACGCCACGCTCAATCCCGACTTCTCCCAGATCGAATCGGACGTGCCGCAGATCGAGGTGAACAACCGCTTCGCGTTGTCGTTCGCGGAGAAGCGGACCTTCTTCCTCGAGGGCACCGACCTGCTGGCGACGCCGATCCTGGCCGCGTACACGCGCAGCATCACCTCGCCGGCGTGGGGCATGCGCGCCACCGGCAACTCCGGATCGAGCTCCTACACCTTTCTCGTGGCCGAGGATCGCGGCGGCGGTGCGGTGATCCTGCCGGGGCAGCAGGGATCGGAGCTCGTTCCGCAGGACTTCCGTTCGCTGGTCGGACTGGGCCGCCTGCGCCGCAGCTTCGGCGATTCGTTCGCCGGAGTGATGGTCAGCGCGCGTGAGACCGAAGGCGGCGGTCACAATCGCCTCTTCGGTCCCGACTTTCAGTGGAAGCGCAACGCCACCGATCGCGTGTTCGGTCAGCTGCTCGTCAGCGACACCGAAAACGCGAGACAGATCGACGCGGAAGAGGGGACCGGTCACGCCTATCGCCTCGTGTTCGCGCGCGATGCGAGGCGTTACGACCTTTGGTTCTCGACCACCGGTCACTCGCCGGAGTTTCGCGCGGAGAACGGCTTCATCGCGCAGAACGACTTCCGCCGCATCTCCCTCTGGAACGGCCTGCGCTTCTATCCGAAGCGCCTGCTCTCATTCGTGCGCTCGTACAGCGGGACCGATTTCGAGCATGCGTTCCACGGCCGCTCGATCGTGCGGCAAGGCGTCTATCAAGGCGTCGAATTCCAGGGGAAATGGGGGAGCAACGGCTGGATGACCGCCGGTCGCGTGCGCGAGCGCGTCGGCTCGAAACTGCTCACGCGCCATCAGCTGGAGTTCGACCTGCGCGCCGCGCCGCTGCGATGGCTGCCGGCGATCCAACTCGATGGAGTAGCCGGCGAGAGGATCGATTACGCCGGTGGCCGCGTCGGCACGGGCGCGCGGTTGAACCTCAGCGGCACCGGGCGACTCACCGATCATTTGGAACTGCAACTGCGCACGTCGCGCGAATGGCTCGATCTCGATGAAGGCCGCCTGTTCGACGCGCAGATCGACTGGGTCAAGGCGACGTACACGTTTTCGCCGCGCTCGCTCGTGCGCGCCATCGCCCAACAGAGCACGATCGAGCGCACCGGATCCGCGCGCGACCGCCGGTTCTCGCTCTCCGGTCTCTACGCGTACAAGCTCAACTGGCAGACGGTCTTCTTCGTCGGCTACGGCGATTCGAGCATCACCGCCGACACCGGCGCGCTGACGCTCGATGCCCGGAGCGTGTTCATGAAAGTCGCGTATGCCTTCCAGCGCTGATTGTCAAAATTTGTGTCAAACGAAACACCAAAGTCACGCGAGCTGGAACCAGCGCCCGGCGGCGTGCGACCATTGCCTGGTCGCTCGAACGCCATGCGCCGCATCTTCCGTCGCTCGATTCTCTGGCTCCTGCCGGTGGTGATCATTCCCCTCGGCGCGCTGCTCTATTTCCAGGTCCAGCTGCTGCGGAACATGGAGGAGAAAACCGCGTCCGCGCAGCGCAACTGGCTGCGCAATTCGCTGGAGACGGTGACGCAGGAGCTGGAATCGCACTACCGCACCACGGCCGAGGGAGCGTTGAAGTTGAGCGAGGCACAGGTGGCGGAGGTGACGACCATCGGCAGCCACTTCGCGAAGCATCACGTGCCGGGCGCGCGCACGTTCTTCTCCATGCGCTTCAAGGGCGACATGTACGACGCCGGCTTCTTCGACGTGCAGGGGCAGGAAAAGCATCCGTCGAAAGGGGAGGCCGAGGCGGTGAAGATGGCCACGGTGTCGTGGCAGTTCGCGTACAAATGGGATCGCGTCGCGGAGCCGCGGCTCTACGTCGACGAGCGCGATCCGCAGAATCGGGTGATCCTGCGGCCGGTGGTCGACGACTCGTGGCACGTCGTGGCCGTCACCGGCGTGGTGCTGGACGAGAAGCTCGCGAAAGTGGCCATGACCTCCATCGGCACGAAGGCGTTGAAGGCGCGCCGCAAGCCGATGAGCAACATGATCTCCGTGCGCGTCGGCGAACGATTCCCCACCGCGGTCAGCGGGCGCGAATACATCACCCAGCCGCTCGGATTCGTGTTCACGAACTGGCGCGCGGGCGTGCGCGATGCGTGCGCGAGCCCGGAGGAAGTGGCGGCGAACTCGTTCCGCACGAACATGATGTGGACCGGCGGCGCGTTCGTGGTGCTCCTCGGCGCGGTCGGACTGGCCGTCGGCGCGGTGTCGCGCCAGATGCGCCTATCGCAGATGAAGAGCGACTTCGTGTCGAACGTCTCGCACGAGCTGCGCACCCCGCTCTCCTCCATTCGCGTCTTCGGCGAGTACATGCGCCTCGGCCGCGTGGAAAAGCCGGAGAAGGTCCGCCAGTACGGCGAATACATCGAAGCCGAGAGCCGCCGTCTCACGCAGCTCATCAACAACATCCTGGATTTTTCCAAGATCGAGTCGGCCGAGAAGAAATACCACTACTGCAGGACCGACGTCGTGGAGCTGGTCGAGCAGACCGTGGCCGGGTTCGAATTGCCGTTGCGCGAGCAGGGATTGTCGATCGCCTTCGACGCCAGCCCGGTGCCGATGCTGCAGCTCGACAAGGACGCCATCGCGCAGGTGATCGTGAACCTGCTCGACAACGCCGTGAAGTATTCGAACGGGCGCAAGGACATCGAGGTGAGCGTCCGCGCGGCCGGCAACGAGGCGCGCATCGCGGTGCGCGACTACGGCATCGGCATCCCCGCCGCGGAGCAGAAGAAGATCTACGAAAAGTTCTATCGCGTCGGCAGCACGCTCATCCACGACGTCAAGGGCAGCGGCCTCGGATTGTCGATCGTGCTGCACGTCGTCAAGGCCCACGGCGGGCGCATGGAGCTCGTCAGCGCGCCGGGCGAGGGGAGCACGTTCACGATCGTGCTGCCGCTGACGCTCAATGAGAAAGTCCCGAATCCAGTGACTGTCGCGGAGCCCGCATGAACACGATGAACCGGATCCTGATCGTCGAAGACGATCCCGCAATGTCCGTCGCCCTGCGCGACGGATTCGAGTTCGAGAAATACGCGGTCGAAATGGCCGCGGATGGCGAAGAAGGGCTGCGGCTGGCCTCGCGCGGCGATCACGACCTGATGATCCTCGACGTGATGCTGCCGCGGAAGAGCGGTCTCGACGTCTGCAAGGAACTGCGCCGCAACGGCAGCAGCACGCCGATCATCATGCTCACCGCGCGCGGCCAGGAGATCGACAAGATCGTTGGCCTGAAACTCGGCGCCGATGACTACGTGACCAAGCCGTTCAGCTTCATGGAGCTGCTGGCGCGCGTCGAAGCGGTGTTGCGCCGCGTGAGCCGCAACGCGGCCGGCGAAGAGTATGCATTCGGCGACGTGACGCTCGACTTCCGCACCTATCAGGCCACGAAGGCGGGCATGCCGCTCGACCTCACGCCGCGCGAGTTCCGCATCCTCCGCTACTTCATCGATCACATCGGCGAAGTGGTGAGCCGCGAAGCGCTGCTCAATCACGTGTGGGGCTACGACAGCTCCGCGTTCACGCGCACGGTGGACACGCACATGGCCCGGCTGCGCCAGAAGATCGAAGACATCGCGTCGGAGCCGCGGCATCTGATCACGGTGCATCGGGTCGGGTACAAGTTCGTGGCCTAGCACGGCGATGTCCGATTTCGAGAGCGCTGTCGATGCGGTGATCTCGGGTGACGTGGCGGCGCTGCGTTCGATGCTGCAGCGCGATCCCGAGCTGGTGCGGAGGCGCTCGGAGAGAGAGCATCGCGCCACGCTGCTGCACTACATCGCCGCGAATGGCGTCGAGCAGGAGCGGCAAGGAACGCCGCCGAACGCTGTCGAGGTTGCGGTGTCGTTGCTGCAGGCGGGTGCCGAGGTGGATGCGCCGGCGGAGATGTACGGCGCGCCGTGCACGACGCTGACCCTGCTCGTGTCGAGCACTCCTCCGGCCGAGGCGGGCCTGCAGGCGGCGCTCGCCGAAACGCTGCTCGACCATGGCGCCGCGTTTCAATCGGCGGTGCTGACCGCACTGGCGTTTGGATTTCTCGAGACCGCGCAGGTGCTCGCCGCGCGTGGCGCTCCATTGAATCTGGCCGCGTTTGCGGGACTCGGCCGCGTCGATGATGTGGCGCGTTTGCTTCCTGCGTCCGATCCCGAGTCGAGGCACGTCGCACTCGTGCTGGCAGCAGTGCACGGGCCAGTGGCCGTCGTGCGGTTGTTGCTCGATGCCGGAGAAGATCCGAACCGGTTCAATCCGGACGGCTATCACGCGCATTCGACGCCGCTCCATCAGGCGGTGTGGTCGAATCAGCTTGCGGTCGTGCGTGAGCTCGTCGAACGCGGCGCTCGCGTGGACATCAGGGACACCGTGCATCGCGGCACGCCGCTGGATTGGGCGATCTATGGCGGTCGCGAGAAGATTGCCGAGTATCTGTCGCGTGGGTCGTAGAGGATTCTGATGTCTGCTGCGTTCTTCGTCGTTGCCGCGTTCGTGATTCTGATCGCGATCACGCTGGCCGTGCAGTTCCAGTGGCTGAAGCACGGCAGGACCAGGACGGTGCTCGTGTTTCTTTCCGGAGTGGCGATGATCGTGGCGCTGCGCATCGCTGGGCTTCCGCCGGATTGGTTTTCCGGTTCGAAGAGCGGATTCGGCATCGTGGTGGGGCTCGCATTGAGCGCATTCGTGCTGCACGGCGCCGAGGAGCGCTCGTTCGGATTCCCGCTGCTGATGGGAATGGGATTGACGCTGCTGGTGGCCAACCTGGTCGAGCTCGTGACGAACGCGCTGTGAGCGTGGCGGCACGTCCTCTGCACGCTGCGAGCGCATGAAGAATCTATCGATCGCGCTGATGGTGCTGGCGATCCTCGCGGGTTGTGCGATGTCTGGCATGGAGTCGGGCGTCACCCTTGCCGCGGCACGGACCGGAGATCGGGTGATGCTCACGCTGCACAACGGCTCGGCGGCGCCGGTCGGCTACAACCTCTGTTCGAGCGGCTTGCAGCGGGCCACCGGCGGGAGCTGGGAAGCGATCGAGACGGGCGACGTTTGCACGATGGAGATCCGCACCCTCGATCCGGGAGCGTCGGCCACATTCGAGAAGACGCTGCCCGCCGGCCTTCCTTCCGGCGAGTACCGCTACGCGACCAACATCGACGCCGGCGAGACGCGCACCGTCGCGATCAGCAATCCGTTTCGCGTCGAGTGACGTAAGACAGGAGTCGTGAAGCGATTCCTGTTCTTCGTGTCGGCCGTGGCGTTGACGCCGCTCGCAGCGGCCCACGACCTCTGGATCGAGCCGTCGTCGTTCCGTCCGGCGGTCGGAGAGCGCGTCGCGGTCTCGCTGCGCGTGGGCGCAAACCTGGCCGGCGAGCCGATGCCGCGCATTCCGCCGCTGATCGACCGCTTCACGCTCGGCAGTGCGGTCGTCGCCGGACGCTCCGGTGCCCATCCGGCCGGATCCGCCGTCGTCGCAACGCCGGGGCCCCAGTGGATCGCGTATCAGAGCAAGGCCTATCCGCTGACGCTCGACGCGCGCAAGTTCGAGACGTACCTGATCGAGGAAGGGCTCGAGCGCGTGATCGGGGAGCGCAAGAGGAAGGGACAGTCGGCCGCGCCGGGACGGGAGCGGTTCTATCGCTGCGCGAAAGCGCTCCTCGACGTGCGCGGGTCCAGCGCATCGCTCGACACGCCGCTCGGGCAGACGCTGGAACTGGTCCCGCTGCGAAAGCCGCAAAGCAATGCAGCGTTGCCGCTGGCATTGTCGTTTCGCGGGAAACCGATCGCGGACGTGCTGGTCGTGGCGAAGCGCAAGGGCGCTCCGGAACGGGCCGTCCGCGCGCGCACCGATGCTCGAGGGCGCGTGACGCTCCGCCTCGGCGATCCCGGATTCTGGCTCGTGAAGGCCGTGCACATGGAAGCGGTGCCGCCGAATGCGGGCGTAGACTGGGAGAGCTGGTGGGCTTCCATGACTTTCGACCTGCAGGGCCAGTGAGCGCCTGTCGCATTTTCGCGGCATTGTGTCTGGTCGCCGCGTTGCCTCTGCACGCGCACGAAATCGGGATGGCGAAGGTCGAGGCGGCGTTCCTTAGAGACGGGACGTACATCGTCGACCTGCTCATCGATCGCGAGCACGTCCCGCCCGGAACGTCGTTCGCCGACATCGCACAATCGACGGTACTGTCGTTCGACGGACAACGCGTCTTTCCGCCGCCGCCACAGATCACCAACGGCGCCATGACGCGATTGCGACTGCGCGGCCGCACTCCACCCGCGGTCTCGCAATTCACGTTCGCAAACAACGACTTCCAAGGTTTCTACGCACTGACATTGCGCAATGAAGGACAAGCCGTCGCGGTGACGCAGTGGGTGGAAGGCAACAAGCGCAGCGAGCCGTTCCCGCTCGATCGCGCCGTGGTCCCGAGGCGCCGTGCGGAAATTGCGTGGCAGTACCTGATCCTCGGATTCACACACATTCTGCCCAAAGGACTCGATCACGTATTGTTCGTGCTCGGCATTTTCCTGCTCGCCGTGCGCCTCCGGCCGGTCCTGTGGCAAGTGACCGCATTCACACTGGCGCACACCATTACGCTTGCATTGACGATCTACGGCGTCGTTTCCTTGCCGCCGAACATCGTCGAGCCGCTGATCGCACTCTCCATTGCCTACGTCGCCATCGAAAACATCTTCACCGACAAACTGCACGCCTGGCGCCCGGTGATCGTCTTCGGCTTCGGCCTGCTGCACGGAATGGGTTTCGCCGGCGTGCTCAGCGAGATCGGTCTGCCGCGGTCCGAATTCGTACCCGCATTATTGGCCTTCAACATCGGCGTCGAGCTCGGCCAACTGACTGTGATCCTCGCCGCGTTCGTCATCACATGGCCGTTGCGGCGGAAGCCGTGGTATCGCACCCGCGTCGTGATCCCGGCCTCGCTGCTGATTGCGGCAGTCGCGCTGTACTGGTTCGT
>CAMPKJ010000174.1 GCA_946887105.1 uncultured Acidobacteriota bacterium
GTCTCGCGCTGATCGAAGCGCGCGAGGCGGAGACCGGCACGCGTCTCGTCGCCGCGGCGTCGGCAGCCTGGCTGCAGCTCGGCGCGCGGCCCGGCCGCGATTCCGCGTTCGAGGAGGAAAAGTCGGCGCGCATCCGCGAGGCGCTCGGCGATGACCGGCTGCGCATCGTGCTCGCGTCGGGCGCCGCGATGACGTACGACGCCATGGTCGCGCTCGCGCGCGAACAGGTCAGCCGGCTGGGCGATGCTGTCGGCGGCAGCGCGCGCGTGCCGCTGCGCGTGCGCGCACTCGGACCGCTCGAGATCGAGCGCGACGGCGAGCCGGTCGAGGAGTCGGCGCGCTCGCGCGAGTTGTTGCTCTACCTCCTCTGCCATCCGTCCGGCCGCACGAAGGAACAGATCGGCGCGGCGCTCTGGCCGGACGCCGACGCGTCGAAGCTGCGCAACAACTTCCATGTCACGCTGCACCGTCTGCGCAAGGGTCTCGGCGCGGCGGAATGGATCGTCGTCGACGGCGACACGTACGCGCTCGACCGCTCGCGCGGTCTCGACTTCGACGCGGAGACGTTCGAGCGCGAGGCGAACGCCGCCATCGCCAGCCGCGACCGGCACCCGCGCAACATCGAGCGCCTCAGCCGCGCCGTGCAGCTCTACCGCGGAGACTTTTTCGAGAACGCAAAGGACGGCGAGTGGTATCTCCCGATCCGTAACCGTCTCCGCGATCTCTACGCGCGCTCACTCGACACCCTCGGCCGCGCCCGCATGGCCGCGGGCGATTTCGCCGCCGCCGCCGACACGTACCAGCGCCTCGTGAATTTCGACGAGCTCGATGAGGACGCCACGCGCAACCTCATGACCGCGCTGGAGAAACAAGGCGACAGCGCCGGCGCCAAACGCGCCTACCGCCGCTTGGCCGCGGCGCTCAAGCGCGAGCTGGGCGAAGAGCCGGGGTTCTGACGACGTCTCAAAGTCTCAAAGTCTCAAAGAGGATGGGCGCCGCGCGCTTCTCCTTTGTGACTTTGAGACTTTGCGACTCCCCGGTCAGCGGCCGTAAGCACCCCGTAAGCACCCGTGCCTACCTTGCACGGCATGAGATACCTGTTCGCACCGTTTCCGGTGACCGGCCATGTGAATCCGGGCCTGCCGATCGCGCGCGAACTGGTTCGCCGCGGCCATGAGGTCCGCTGGTATTCGACGCCGCGCTTCAAACGCACCATCGAAACCATGGGCGCCCGTTGGGTGCCTCTCCGGAACGCCATCCCGATCGACGAAGAGAAGTTCGACATGTGGCCCGATCGGCCGGCCGAAGGGATCGCGCAGCTCCGTTTCGATCTCAAGAACAGTTTCATCGAATTCATTCGCGGTGCGCTGGCGGATCTCGAAGCCGAACTGCGCCGCGAGCCGGCGGACGTGATCGTCGGCGACAACGCCTCCGCCGTCGTCGAAGCGGTCCATCAAAAGCTCGGCATTCCGTGGGCCGTTTACGGGATGTCGGTGATGAGCACCTCCAGCCGCGACACTGCGCCGTTCGGCCTTGCGCTTCCGCCGAGCACCACCGCCCTCGGCCGTCTGCGCAACAAAGCACTGTACTGGCTCGTCGAGCGCGTGATCTTCCGCGAGGCGCACAACTACAACGCCCAACTGCGCCGCGACCTCGGATTGCCGCCGCTGCGGCGCAGCATCTTCGACTTCGCCAAGGACGCGCACCTCTATCTGCAGAGCGGTGTGCCGTCCTTCGACTATCCGCGCACCGACCTCCCGCCGAACGTCCACTACATCGGCGCGCCCATCCCCGAGCCTCCGCACGGCTGGACTCCGCCGTCGTGGTGGGGTCAGGTCTTCGGAAAGCGCGTGGTGCTGGTCACGCAGGGCACCATCAACAACGACTTCGATCAGCTGATCCGTCCGGCCATTCGCGCGCTGGCGGAACAGAACGTCCTGGTGATCGTGACGACGGGCAGCAGAAACGCGGAAGAAGTGAAGATCGATCCGTTGCCGTCCAACGTACGCGTGCAGCGCTTCATCCCCTACGCGCACCTGATCCCGCACGTCGACCTGCTGCTGACGAACGGCGGCTACGGCTCGATCCAGATCGCGCTCGCGCATGGCGTGCCGGTCGTGGCGATCGGGAAGACCGAGGACAAGGCCGAGATCGCCAATCGCGTGAACTGGTCGGGCGTCGGGATCGGGCTGAAAACGCGCACGGCCACCGAAGCGCAAATCCGGAAGGCCGTGCAGACCGTACTCGATACACCGACTTACGCGGCGCGCGCCGAGGCCATGCGTTACGAGCTGGCCGGCCTCGACGCGGCAAAGATCGGCGCCGGCCTGCTCGAAGAACTGGCGGGCGCCTACGACGTAATAGAAGAACAGGAAGCGCTCGAACAGAGCGCATGAGGCAACCAAAATGGCTGGAATCGGAATCGTGGCAGTCGTCCTGATGATCTTCGTCACCGTGTCGCGCGACGAGGAATGATGGGCAGCTCTTTTCACTAGGCATCCCACCCGGCGCGAGTAACCGCCGCGCTGCTCTCTCTCCCAATTCTCTCTCCTCTCCCTCCTACCTTCCCGGACCGTGGCGCCGGCCGTTGCAACCGGCCGGCGCCGTCGCTGCGGCGATATGATGCGCGGCATGTCAGACAGTACGAAGTCATTCGCCGATCTCGGTCTCCGCGCGGAAATCGTCGACACTCTCACCACCCTCGGGTACGAGGCGCCGACCCCCATCCAGGAACGCACCATTCCGCTGATGCTCTCCGGCCGCGATCTGATCGGCCAGGCGCAGACCGGCACCGGCAAGACCGCGGCGTTCGCGTTGCCGATCCTCGAAAAGATCGATCCGAAGCTGCGCGACACACAGGCGCTCGTGCTCACGCCGACGCGCGAGCTGGCCATGCAGGTCGCAGATGCCATCCATTCGTATTCGTCGAAGCTCGGCGCGATCAGCGTCCTTCCCGTTTACGGCGGCGCGCCGATCTTTCCGCAGCTCAAGCGACTCGAGCGCGGCGCGCAGATCGTCGTCGGCACGCCGGGACGTCTCATCGATCACCTCGAGCGCAAGAGCCTCGACCTCTCGAAAATCCGCGTGCTCGTGCTCGATGAAGCGGACGAGATGCTGAAGATGGGTTTCGCGGAGGAAGTCGACAAGATCCTGGCCGCGGTGTCCGACGAGCGGCAGATCGCACTCTTCTCCGCGACGATGCCGGAGGAAGTGCTGCGCGTTGCGAAACGCCACCTGCGCAATCCGGAGCGCGTCGAGATCGAGCACCGCAGCATTTCCGCTCCGGCGATCGAACAGCGCTTTCTCAACGTCTCCGAGGGACAGAAGCTCGAGGTGCTGACGCAGATCCTCGAGTTGCAGCCGGCGGAGGCGGTGCTGATCTTCCGCAGGACCAAAACCGGATCGGCGGAGCTGGCGGAGAAACTCGAAGGACGCGGCTTCGCGGCCGTGGCGATGCATGGCGACATGACCCAGTCGCTGCGCGAGAGCGTCATCCGCCGGCTGCGTGCCGGACAGGTGGAGATCGTGGTCGCGACCGACGTCGCCGCGCGCGGGCTCGACGTCGAACAGATCGAGCACGTCATCAACTACGACGTTCCGTACGACGTCGAAGCGTACGTGCATCGCATCGGACGCACGGGGCGCGCGGGCCGGGCCGGACTGGCCACCATGTTCATCACACCGCGCGAGCGGAAGATGATGCGCGAGATCGAGCGCTACACCGGCGCGCAGATCAAGCCGATGAAGATGCCGACGCGCGCCGACATCGCCGCGAAACGCATCGGCGTGTTCAAGGACACCATCCGCAAGACCATCGCCGAAGGCGATCTGGACATGTACCTCGAGCTGGTCGAGCAACTGGTCGAGGAAGGACCGTTCGACATCGCCGACGTTGCCGCCGCGGCCGCGCGTATTGCGAATGGATCGCGTGCGCTGGTGCGCGCGCGCGAGGAGGAGACGGTCGAACACGTCGAGGCGCGCGCGGAGAGCGCAGGCGCGCCTCCGCCGCCGGTGCACGACAAGACCGTCACGCTTTCGATGGCGGTCGGCCGCGCGAACGGCATCCGCCCGGCCGACATCGTCGGCTCGATCGCGAACGAAGCGGACATCCCCGGCCGCGAGATCGGACCGATCGACATCCAGGAAGACATCACCTACGTCGGCATCCCGCAGCGCTTCGTCGAGGTCGTGCTGGAGAAAGTGGGCAGGGCGAAGTTCCGCGGCCGCAGCCTGAACCTCCGCGTCGCACAAGCCGGCGCCCAGACCGCCCGCCGCCCCGCCCCGAAAGCGGCCTACGACAAGCCGCGTTCCGCCGCGGGGTCAGGTCCCCGCTCGTACGACAAGCCGCGTTTCGCGCCAGGCGACAAGCCGCGACCGGCGGCGGGGTCAGGTCCTCGTTCTTACGACAAACCGCGACCGGCGGCGGGGTCAGGCCCTCGTTCTTACGACAAGCCGCGAACGGCGGCGGGGTCAGGTCCCCGTTCTTACGACAAGCCGCGACCGGCAGCGGGGTCAGGCCCCCGTTCGTACGACAGACCGCGACCGGCGCCGCCGAGCGGTCCTCGCGATCGCGTGACGCGCGCGACGGGGTCAGGCCCCCGCGATCGTGCGCCGCGCCGCGAGGAGCTGCCGGGCCGCGAATACTCCCCTCGCACCCCCAAGCCGTTTTACAGTGATGTGAAGAAGGGCGGATTCAAAGGGAAGAAGCGGAAATGATCCACCCGGTCATCGTCGGCACGGGCAGCCACATCCCCGAGCGCGTCGTCCCCAACGACGCTTTCCTCGGCCACGACTTCCGTGGCCCCGATCAGAAGACCATCGACAAGCCGAACGACGAGATCCTTCGCCAGTTCGAGTCGATCACCGGCATCCGCGAGCGCCGTTACGCGCCCGACGACATGGTCACGAGCGATCTCGCCGCCGACGCGGCGCGGAAAGCGCTGCTGTCGTCCGGCATCGACGGCGAATCGCTCGACGGCATCATCGTCGCGCACAACTTCGGCGACGTGCGCGCGGGCACGACGCACCTCGATCTCGTGCCGTCGATCGCCGCGCGTGTGAAGGCGCGGCTGGGCATCCGCAATCCGTACGCGGCCGCGTGGGACATCATCTTCGGCTGCCCCGGCTGGCTGCAGGGCGTGATCGTGGCCGACTCGATGATCCGCGCCGGCGATGCGAAACGGATCCTGGTCATCGGCGCCGACACGCTCTCGCGCATTTCCGACCCGCACGACCGCGACAGCCTGATCTACGCCGACGGCGCCGGCGCGGTGATCGTCGAAGGACGGGAAACGGCGGCAGGCATCCTCGCGCACGCGGTGCGCTCCGACGCGCTCGATTACTCGAACATGCTGTTCATGGGCTCGTCGTATCACCCCGAGGCGTTTCTCGAGTCGCTGTTCCTGAAGATGGAAGGGCGCAAGCTGTACAAGTACGCGCTGAACACCGTCGCCGGGGCGATGAAGGAAGCGCTGAGCCGTGCCGGTGTCGATGCGCGTGACGTGAAAAAGGTGCTCATCCACCAGGCCAACGGCAAGATGGACGAGGCCATCCTCGACGCGTTCTACGCGCTCTACGGCATCGACGAGCCACCCGCGGGCGTGATGCCGATGACCATCTCCTGGCTCGGCAACAGCAGCGTCGCCACCGTGCCCACGCTGCTCGACCTGATCCTGCGCGGCGAAATGCCGACGCATTCGATCGCGACAGGAGACGGGATCGTATACGCGTCCGTCGGCGCGGGGATGCACATCATCGCGGTGGAGTACCGGTGGGCGTGAGCGTGCGCGTCGCGGCGAGCATGCCGCACGCGGCGTGACGCGCCGCACCGCCTGAGTAGCGGCGTACGACCGGCACTTCGAGCTCGCGCAAGGCGTCGCGGAAGCGCGACAGCTCTTCCGCCGTTGCCCGTCGATAGCCATCCGCACGCGCGTCGTTCACGTCGATGAGATTGAGGCGCAGCGGCACGCCGTCGAACAGCTCGCGCAGCGCGTCGACTTCATCCTGTCCCGTGTTGATGCCGCTCATCACCACCCACGCGAGGGTCACCCGTCCGCCGGCGGCACGCTGGTAGGCGCGTACGGAATCGGCGAGCTCGCGCACCGGCCATGCGGAAGCGGCGGGCACGAGCGCGCGGCGTCGCTCGTCGATCGCGGATGTGAGCGAGACGATGAGCTTGTACGGACGGCGTTCGCGCGCCATGCGCTGGATGGCCGGCACGAGGCCGACGGTGGAGATGGTGATCGCCTTCGCGGAGATCCGTCCGCCGCACGGATGCGAAAGGACCTCGGCGGCGCGCATCACGGCGGCGTAGTTGTGCAGCGGCTCGCCCTGGCCCTGAAACGCGGCGCCGGTGACGACGCCCGGCGCCTCATCGCGAACGGCCACGAACTGCGCGACGATCTCCCACGGCTCGAGATTGCGCGTCAGTCCGAGGCGGCCGGTGGCGCAAAAATCACACGCCATCGCACACCCGGCCTGACTGGAGAGGCACACGGTGAAACGCCCTTCCGCTTCGAGCGGGATACGCACGGCTTCGACGAACGCGCCGTCGTGCAGGCGAAAGAGGTATTTCACGAATCCATCGGACGGATCGGTGGCGCGTTCGACGATCTCCAGTCTGCGCCGGTCGAGAAACGCATCGACGGCCGCTTCGACCGACCGCGGCACCGGCCGCGCGACCGGATGTCCATCGCGACCATGCGCGATGGCATGCGCAACGATCCGCCTGGCCTCGGCATCGCGAATGGCGACGCCGTTGGCGCGCAGGTGCGCGGCGAGATCGTCGGGCAACATCCCGAACAGGTGGGGCATGCGGAGCGCAGTCTAGTCCCCTCTCCCCGCTGCGCGGGGAGAGGGTTAGGGTGAGGGGCACAAGTTGCGCGACCTTCGCCCCTCACCCCAGCCCTCTCCCCGCGCAGCGGGGAGAGGGGGCGATGGAGCTACGCGCGCAATGCTTCCACCGGCTGCAAACGCGCGGCGCTGATCGACGGATAGAGTCCCGCGAAGAGTCCCACGCCCACCGCGAAACCCGTCGAGATCAGGATGCCGAACGTCGACACGGCCATCCCTCCGGGGAAAAAGCCGCTGATGGCTTTCACCAGCACGATGCCCAGGCCGAGGCCGACCGCGGCGCCGAAGACGGAGAGCGTGATCGATTCGATCAGGAACTGCAGGAAGATCTCGCTGTCCTTCGCGCCCATCGACTTGCGCAGGCCGATCTCGAACAGACGCTCGGAAATCGAGATCTTGAGCACCGAGAAAATGCCCACGCCGCCGATCAGCAGCGACACGCCGGCGATGGCGAAGAAGACGATGCGCCAGTTGCGCAGGATCACGTCGATCTCGGCGCGTTCCTTGAGGATCTCCTTGCCGACGTTGTCGATGCGCGTATCGCCGATCCCGTTGTGCGCCTGGCGGAACCGGGCCGTCGCCTCATCTTCGGCGTCGATGCTCTTCTCCGGCGAAACCGCCTTGGCGAGCATGTACGAGACCGCGTTGGCGCGGCCGAACATGTCGCGGAACACGGTCCACGGCACGTACACGCCGCGCATCTCGTCGCGCATGTCGTCGTCGTCGACGAACGTCATGTCGAACTTCGTGCCCACGCCGATCACCGTGAGGCGCCGTCCGCCGATATTGATCTGCTGTCCGATCGCTTCCTCACCGCCGAAGAGCTGGGACTTGAGCGTCCAGCCGATCACGGCCACGGGAGTGACGGCGTCGACGTCGCGTTGGCTGATCCAGCGGCCGGCGGAGACCTTGCGGTTCCGGATCTCGCTGTACTCCGGCATGACTCCCAGCACGTCGATGCGGCGCGCCACCGTGCCGCCGGTCACGACGGCGCGGTTCTTTCCGACCGGCGACATGGCGCGGATGTTCTCCGCGTCGTCGAAGACCTTCACGTCTTCGATGCGCAGGCCGCGCGAGAGATGCGCCTTCGCCTTCTGCACGCGATCGACCGGCTCCCGCTGCGAGGCGAAGATCACGCCGTCGAGGCCGAGATCGTTGATGCCTTTGAGCACCGAGCCCTGCACGCCGTCGAGCACGGACATCACCACCACCAGCGCGAGCGTGCCGAGGATGACCCCGAACAACGTGAGCAGCGACCGCAGCGGGTGCGCTTTCACTTCTTCATAAGACGTGCGGACGGATTCGCCGATTTGCATAGTCGCTCGCTTTGCTCGCGGTTATCGGTTGTCAGTTGTCGGTTGTCTGTGAGGTCTCGCGCGAAGGGCCCGTCTGGCGAGACATCGCAGACAACTGACAACCGATAACCGACAACATTCTCATTCGGTCCTCAACGCCTCGATCGGATTCAATCGTGATGCGCGGATCGCGGGATACATCCCGAACACCAGTCCGGTGCCGACCGCGAAGATGAGCGCGTTCATGACCACGCCTGGCGTGATCGCGGCGGGGTTTCGGGTCAGCATGGAGATGCCCTGGGTGAAGAACTTGCCGGCGAAGATGCCCAGGAAGCCGCCGAAGACGGAGACCAGCACGGATTCGGTCAGCATCTGCACGAAGATCTGCGCGGGCGTGGCGCCGACGGCTTTGCGCGTGCCGATCTCACGCACGCGCTCGTTGAACGACGCCAGCTGGATGTTCATGATCACGATCCCGCCGACCAGCAGCGAGATGATTCCGCAGATCATGAACGTCACGTCGTACATCTTGTTCTCGGACTCGTTGCGGGCCAGGTTGGCCACGCGCGAGAACACTTCGAAATCGCGCACGCCGTGCTGGCGGAAGAGGATCCGTTCGATCTCCGCGACCGCTTCCTCGTGCCGCTTGGTGTCCTTCATGCGCGCGTGCATGAACGAGATCTTCCCCTGCTCCAGCGGCTCGCCTTTGCGGGTCATCAGCGTCGTCAGCGGGATGTACATCTGGCGGTTCATCCAGCGCAGCACGTTGCGCTTCTGATCGAAGCTGAACCACTTCTCTTCCATCACGCCGACCACGAGATATCCCGCGCCGTCGATGGCCACGGTCTTGCCGATCGGATTGTCGCTGCCGAAGAACTCGGCCGCGCGCGTCGTGCCGAGCACGACCACGCGGGCCGCGGTCTGCAGGTCCATGTCGGTGATGAAGCGTCCGTGCTCGATGTCGAACGTGCTGATCGGCGAATACGCGGGAGTGACGCCCATGACGTCGCGTTTCTTCTCGATGGAACCGTAGCGGATGGTCATCTCGCTCTGCGAAACCGGCGAAACCAGATCGATCTCTTTCCCTTCGGTGCGCAGCGCCAGTGCGTCGGCGTAGGTCAACCCGCGCGAGGCCAGCGCTTTCGCGTCGAGCGTGACCTTGCCGGTGCCACGATCGCCGATCCAGATGCGCTCGATGCCGCCGCTGACGCGGTAGTACTTCATCGAGGCTTCCTTGCCGGCCACCGACAGCGAGAAGGTCGCCACGATCGAGCCCGCGCCGAGGATGATGCCGAGGAGCTGCAGCAGCGTGCGGCCCATGTGGTCCTTGATGTCGAGGACGCCGTCGATGATCGCTTCGAGGATGAGCATCGGCTACTCCAGCTCTTCGCCGTCGACAATGACGCCATCGACGATGCGGATGCGCCGCTGCGTGCGTGCCGCGATGGCCGGATCGTGCGTCACCAGGATGATGGTCTGTCCTGCCGCCGCCACTTCCTCGAAGAGGCGGATGATGTCGCCGCCTGTCTTCTGATCGAGATTGCCGGTCGGCTCGTCGGCGAGGATCAGCGACGGCGTGTTGACCAGCGCGCGTGCGATGGCGACGCGCTGGCGCTGTCCGCCGGAGAGCTCGTTCGGACGATGTTTGGCGCGGTTTGCGAGACCGACGCGGTCCAGTGCTTTCAGCGCGCGCTCGCGACGCTCATCGCCGTCGATGCCGGCGTAGAGCAGCGGCAGCTCGACGTTCTTGAGGATGGTCGCGCGCGGCAGGAGATTGAACGTCTGGAAGACGAAGCCGAGCTTCTGATTGCGGATGCGGGCGAGCTGCTTGCCCGACATCTCCGCCACGTCTTCGCCATCGAGCCAGTAGCGTCCGGTGCTCGGCGAGTCGAGGCACCCGAGGATGTGCATGAGCGTCGACTTGCCGGAGCCGGACGGACCGATGATGGCCAGGAACTCCCCGCGATCGATGGTCACGTCCACCCCGCGCAATGCCTCGACCGCGTTCTCACCGGAGTCGTACGTTTTCGTGACGGACTCGAGCTGGATCAACGCCTTCGCTGGCGCTGCGGCTTTGGCGTTGGGGATCGCGGCTTCGGATTGTTGCCACTGTTCGAATTTGAAGACTGCGCTCATTGGCCTGCTCGCTTTCGTGTTTCGATGGAGTCAGGAGTCTGGGAGTCGGCGTGGTCCGGGCGATTCATCCCAGACCCCTGACTCCCGATACCCGCCGAAGGCGACTAGTCGTCGTCGTCCTCGTCATCCTTCTTCTCCAGCGTCGGATCTTCG
>CAMPKJ010000175.1 GCA_946887105.1 uncultured Acidobacteriota bacterium
GGCGATGGCCACATGGACTTCCTGGTGCACCGATCGCAGCCGAAGAACTATCAGCTTTACTTCGGCAACGGCGACGCAACGTTCGATGCGCCGATGAGCGTTCCGGCCTCGCTCGTCGCGTCACGCATCCGGCTCGAGGATCTCGATGCCGATGGAGATCGCGAGATCATCACGGCCAACCACGTCGAGAGCAGCGTGGACGTGATCGTGAACCTCGGCTCGCGTACATTCGCGGCGCCGGTCATCTATCCGGTACAGGGCGGCAACAACCCGAGCGACGCGGTCGACGTCCTGGTCGCGGAAGTGACCGGCGACGAATTTCCGGACGTCGTGGTGGTGCTGATCCAGTCGAAGAACATCGGTACGCTCGCGGGCAACGGCAACGGGACGCTGCGCGCGCCCGCGTTTGCCCGCGTGCCGCCCGTCTCCAACTTCACGACCATTTTCCCCAGTGCGGCTACCGCGGCCGATTTCACCGGTGACGGTCGCGTCGACCTGGCGGTTTTCGGCAGTTCACGTCTCACGTTGCTCAGGAACGCGGCGGGCGACGGCACCCTGACCACACGCGCCATCCATCCGACGATCGCCGTCGGGCAGACAGCGAAATACGAAGTGCGCTTCGCTCCGGCGTTGCCGGATTCGTTCGTCCCGACTGTCCCGTACGCGACGGGCCTCGTGACGATCAAAGAAGGCGCCACCGTCCTCGGCACGGGAACACTGCAGAACAATGTCGTCACGATCGAAGTCCCGTCGCTCGCACTCGGCACGCATTCGATCACGGCCACGTTCGCGGGCGACGAAAACTATCGCGCCACCACCGCCGCCGCGACGACGCAGAGCGTCATCGCCGAGCAGACGACGGTGGTCCTGACCGCGCACGCGGAAAACTTCCCGTACGGCGATCAGGTCGGCTTGACGGCGCAAGTCAGTTCGCCGGTGCCTGGCAACGTGGCCGGCACGGTGCAGATCTACATGGACGGCCAGCCCGCCAGCTACACGTATCCGGGCGGATCTGCATGGATTCACGCCGACGCAGTGGGCACGCACCAGTTTCACGCGACGTATGGAGGTGACGCCACGCATCCACCGGCCACCTCGAGCACGATCGATGTGACGGTGGTCAGGGCCCCTACGCGTCTCAGCTTCGAATACGAGACCGATAATCAGCTCGTTCGTTACGGACAACAGCCGGAGATCTCGTTACGCCTCACGGCCGTTGGCAGTCAGGTGTCCGCCGGCACAGTGGCGCTTTACGAGGGCTCGACGCTTCTGGCGTCGGCCGCCGCGAACTGGGACGTTCGATTGACGCTCCCCGTGCTCTCACTGGGCGGGCACTACCTGCAGGTGCGATACAGCGGCGGTGAGAATCATGAGCCGTCGCAGAGCACACTGCGGCGCGTCACGATCCTGCCTGCCGGCGGATTCGTGCTCGATGTGTACGCGTCCCAACTGAGTGGCACGACCGAAATCGCGGCGGCGGGCATCTTTGCGTTGCCGGCGGGCGGTCACTACAAGATCCATCGAAAGGTCGGCAACGGACTGTGGCAGTACGAGTCGAACAGCTCGTATCCCCGTGCCAGTACGTATGCGCCGGCCGCCGGCAAAGCCTACGCGTACATGATGGAAGCGTACGACGCAGCGGGCACCCTCCTGGCGACGAGCAACGTCGACGTGGCGATGATCTTTCCTTTCACCGACAAGCCACTGATTCCCGGCATGCCTGTTCGGGCATTGCACGTTCAGGAGCTCCTGGAAGCGACGAACGCACTCCGCACGGCGTCCGGTCTTTCGTCGATTTTTCTGACGAATGTCGCGCCGGGCCAACCGATTCGCATGCAGCATCTGTCCCGGATCCGCGACGGAATCAATCAAGCGCGGGTCGTGCTCGGCGCGGCACCGGTTGCGTTTTCCGGCGATGCAACTTTGTACGGGACCGTGCTCTCGCGCCACTTCCAGGAACTGCGCGACGCGATGCAGTAGACGCTGCGCTGACCCGGGCTCCGTTTTTGATCCACCCTTTTGGGACGGAATGGCTGCTTAATTGACCCTCGGGACAGCTAAGTCGTTGATTCTACGTGCGGCACGCCTCTCGCTCTTCCGGCTCGCTTCGCAAAAAGCGATGAGGAGAAGAAAGAATGAAGCGTTTGACCGTTATCGCGTTTGTCCTGATGTCCCTGGTGGCTGGCATCGCCGGAGCTGCCGATCCGCTCGCCCCCGTCGTCAAGAGAATGGCGGATGAGCCGTTCGCGATCGAAGAGAACGAGTGGGTCGGTCACGAAGCGTTTGTGAAGGCGGGCATGCGCTGCGCGACCGATACTCCGTCTGAAGCGGAGGCGGAGCAGATCGAGGCGCAGTTCATGGAAGAGCTGCTGTACGGCCGTTCCGCGATCAACACCGACTCGATCAGCAATCCGGTCTCGATCACGGTCAACTTCCACGTCATCCGCAGCTCGACCGGCTCGGGCGATGTCTCCGACTCGCGTCTGAACTCGCAGCTCGCGACGCTGAACGCGGCGTACAACGGCCGCGGCTTCACGTTCGTGCGCGGCACGACCGATCGCACGAACAACAGCACCTGGTACACGATGGGCCACGGCACGACCGCGGAGCAGAACTGCAAGTACTACTTCACCGGCATCGCGGCGAACAACTCGGCGTACGTGCTGAACTTCTACACGGCCTCACCGGGCGGCGGCCTGCTCGGCTGGGCGACGTTCCCGTGGGATCGGGCGTCGAATCCGCGCATGGACGGCGTGGTGATCCTGAACTCGTCGATCAACGGCGGCAGCGCGTCGCCCTATAACCTCGGCGACACCGCGGTACACGAAGTCGGACACTGGCTCGGCCTGTACCACACGTTCCAGAGCGGCTGCGGCACCGGCAACAACACCACCAGCGGCGATCGCGTCGCGGATACGTGGGCCGAGGCCTCGCCGGCGTCGGGATGCCCGACCGGCCGCAATACCTGCACGACCATCTCCGGCAACGATCCGATCACCAACTTCATGGACTACACCTACGACTCGTGCATGAACACGTTCACGTCCGGCCAGGCCAATCGCATGGTCAGCATGGCGTCGACGTACCGGCCGGGACTCTGACGAGTTCCTCGGCGTTCCTCGGAAGTTCCTCGGAGTTCCTCGGCGGAAGCCACTCCGAGGAACCCGAGGAACCGAGGCACTCCGAGGAACTCCGAGGAACTCAGCCCACCCAGCCCCACTGTTCCGCCTGTCGCGCGAGCGATTCCGCTCGCGCGTTGTCGTTGTTGGGCTCGGCCAGCACGGAGAACAGGTAGAGCGTTTCGGCGAGCAGTGGATCGGGATCGGTGTAGTCGTCGCGGAAGCGCGTCTCGAGCAGCTCGACGTTGTCGCGATAGAGGCGCAGCGCGCCCTCGCGATCGCCGGAGCGCAGGAGGATGTACGCGAGCACGAGCGACTGAAATTCCTGGATCTGCGGATGCTGCGCGATCTGCATTTCCATCAGCCGGCGCGCCTGGTCGAGATCGCGGCCGAGGTGCGCGAGGGAGAGGGCGATGCCTTCGCGTGCGGCGGGATCGTCGGAGAGCTCGTACGCTTCGATCGCCTCTTCGTAGCGGCCGAGGAGCTTGAGCGCTTCGGCGCGATGAAGATGATCGCCGGTGCGGTTCGCTTCCATCACCGCGTCTTCGTAGCGGCGCAGCTGCAGGAGTTGTTGCGCGTTGGTGATCGGGCGTTGCGCGAGCATGTACGCGACCAGCCATCCGATCAGCGCCACGGCGATCAGGAGAGCCCAGAACCAGATGCTCATCGAGTGGCGGGGGCTCTCGTGGCCGTGGTGGTGGCCGTCGTGGCCGGCGGTTGCTGCGGTATTGCTTCAGGCGGCGTGACCGCTCCGCGCTCGACGATGTACGTGCGCATCCGTTTCGGCGTGCCGTCGTATTCGAAATCGAGTTTCGGCATCGGCACGGCCGCGGCCTCATCGCTCTTCTTGGTCACGTCGGTGAGCTCCGTCAGCGGCACCGCCGGGAGATCGCTGGCCACGTTCGCATTGCGCGCCGTCACGAATTGATGGATGCCGACGATGATCAGGAATCCGACCACGAGCGAGACCGCGATCACGACGCCCTGCCGCTGCCGCGCGTACTCCATCACGTTGTCGGTGGTGGTCATCTCGCGCGGACGGAAGACCTCCTGCAGGATGGCCTGCGTATCGAGGCGCTCGCCCGTCGAGGGATTCGCGCCGCAGTAAGGACAGAGCTTCGCCGCGACGTCGATGGTCCGGTTGCACGCGGTACAAACGGTCTGAGTGCTGCTGCTCATTACTTGAATGATATTTCAACGCTGTACGGCGCGGCGACGGGATGTCCGTTCACGGTGGCCGGCTTGAAGCGCCACGACTGCACCGCCGACAGCAATTGCGCGGTGTTGCGCCGCAACGGTTTCTCGATGTCGATGTCCTTCACCCGGCCGTCCGGTCCGATGGTCAGCGAGAGGCGCGCCGTTCCGGCTCCGGCGATCTGGGGCAGCGGCTGATGCTGCGGAACGGGACGCGTGCGGATCGGACCGCCGCGTTGCACGGCGCGCGTGCCGGCCTGCTGGGATGCCGGTTCGGACCGCCGTGGTGGAGGCTGATACGCGGGACCGGTGAGCGAGCGCGGATCGACGGCCAGCGCCTGGCGTTGTCGTTCGGCTTGCGCGCGCCTGGCCATCTCCGCGTATTCGGTCGCGGAGACGGCGGTGGCGTCGGTGCGCTGGTAGTCGTTCGGCGTGATGCCGGGCGCGGCGCTCACGGGCGCGCTGGTGATCGGCTGCTCGATGCCTCCCGGTCCGTTGACCGGAACGAGCGGCGTGTCGGCGCGCATCGCGGACGGCGTACGCCGCGCTTCCTCTTCATCGGCGACCTGCTCTTCGACGGTCTTCGGCGCCGATTTCGGCGCGCCGTCCTGATTGATGATCATGCCGATGCCGAACGCCGCCACGAGCGCCAGCACGCCGCCGGCGGCAAACCACGCCTTCTTCTTCAGATCGAACTCTTCCGGCGGCCGGTACTCCAGCACCGCCGTCGGCTTCGGCGGCTCGACCGCCGGAGGGGCGACGCTCTGGTCCCAGTTGCAGAAGGGACAGATCTTCGCCCACGCATCGATGTTTCTCGCGCACCGGATGCACGGCGCTTTTTCGCTCATGGCTGCAGTCATCGAAACGTCATTTGTGCAACCGACGTACCGTTCCACCACGCCACGCCGTCCGCGGTGGGCGTGAAGCCGTGCGGCGGGACGTTCCTGGCAACGATCGAGCTCGACCGTTTCGTGAATCGGTAGAGCGTGCCGCTGCTCGAGTCGTACGCGAGCCAGACATTGCCGCGGATGGCCACGCGATCGACGCCGGTGGGGAACTGCGACGCGCCGGAGCCGAACAGTCCCAGGCCGAGGAGGCCGCGCAGCGCGCCGCGGGCGATGGCTTGTGCCATCGATTGCGTTCCTTCCTGCAGCCAGACGCGCTTCGCCGAGGGATCGGCGACGGCGAGGATGCGCGCGGTGAGCGCGGTGCCGCCGCCTGCGAATGCGAGATCGACCGGAACCGCACCGACCGCGACCTCGCCCGCGGACTTCATTTTTGCGAGATCGATGACGCGTACGCGCGCGTCGCGTGGATCGACGAGATAGCCGGTGGTGCCGCTGACCTCGAAGTCGGATGCGAAACGGGCGACGGCGATGCGGCGCGTGACGCGATCTCGCTCGATCTCTTCGAGCACGCCTGCAGTGCGCGAGTAAACGTACAGCCTGCCGTTGGCCTGCTTCAGAAACGCGGGATCGGCGGCGAGCGCGATGCGTGTGTCGCCGTGCTGCAGGATGCGCGCATCGCGCGCGAGGATGTACAGCTCGCGTCCGAGAAACGTCGCCGCGACCGGCGTCTCGGCGGTGGCGATGCGTGTGGTGCGGCCGGTGTCGAGATCGGCGATGACCGCTTCATTCGCGAGTGCGTCGAGCACGGCCACGCGATCGACGGAGGTGGCGATGGCGGTCGGGTTGCGCGGACCGGCGGCGGTCCAGCGGCCGGCCAGCGTGATCTTGCCGTCGTGCGCGGCGACGACGCCGGCGGGGGTGGCGGTGAGGATCTGGGCGGACGCGGGGAGGGCGAGCAGCGTCGCGAGGAGATAACCCCTCATCCGCCTGCGGCACCTTCTCCCCTCTGCGGAGGGGAGAAGGCTAAAACCTATCTTGGCCTTCTCCCCTCTCTGAGGGGAGAAGGTGCCGCAGGCGGATGAGGGGGGCCGTCCCTTCATCGCACATTCTCCAGCCGCACCGGTTCGAGCAGTAACGCGCCGCGGGACTCGCCGAGAATCCGGTACGTCAGACGCAGCGGCCGCGTGATGTCGAACGTCCCTTCGAAGATGGCCGGCTCGCTGAAGCGGAACGGCACGCCGTCGATGGTGCCCGACTCGAACACGGTGCCGCTGAACTGCACGGTGCTCGTGTAGGTGGCCCGATCGAGCACGACGCGCTGCTCGGGCGTCAGTCGTTCGAACGCGGCCAGCAACGCGCGGAGCTCGTCCGCGGCGGGGTTCGCGGATGGCAACGCCACCGCGGCCGGGCCTTCCGCCTCGCGCCGCAGCGTGCGCAGCGTTTCATTCGCGGGGAACTCCGCGAGCAGCGCGTCCAGCGTCTGCCGCGCCGCGGCGGTCTGACCCTGCGCGAGTGCCTGGCGCACACGCGAGCCGGTGGTCGAGGCGTCGTCGATCGGCGGATGCTCGTGCCGCTGGTATTCGCGAATGAGCGCCATCGAAAACGGGTTGGCGTCGAACGCCTCGGCGAAGTAACGCTCGCGCTCCGCATCCGAGCGCGCCAGCCGCGCCAGCGCCGCGAGCGCGTTCACGTCATCGCTGCGCCCGGCCAGCACGCGCTCGTACTCCGCTCGCGCGCGATCGATCGCGCCGCGCCGCTCGTACAACGACGCCAGGCGCAGCTGCGCGCGATTGAGCAGCGACACGTACGCCGCGACGTCGCCGCGCGCGGAGCTGTAGACCTCGAACGATTCCTGCCGCGCCACGTCGCGCTGCAACGATTCGAACGCGCGCGAGCGGAGCGCGTCCGTGACCGTCACCAGCAGCGCTTCCGCTTCCGTGAATGCCTCCGCTTCGATGAGTGCCGTCGCGAGCGCGTGCTGATAGATGGCGCGATCGAGCGGTTTCGTGGCGATGGCGACGGCGTTGCGCGCCGCGCTCACCGCCTTGCGCGGATGTCCGAGCGCACGCATTGCCGACGCGTACAGGTTCCACGCCTCGGCATCATCACTGGCGTAGCGCGCCGTCTCCTCGAGCAGCGCAAACGCCTCCGGATCGCGGCCGAGCTTCGCCTGCGCGAGCGCGGCGTACGAGGTCGCGTTCGCGTAACGGGAGAGGCTGGAGTCGCGGCGTGCATCGAGCCGTTCGCGCTCGGCGATATCGAGCGCCTTGCGGTATTCGGTCCGGGCGAGCGAGCGCTCGTTGCGCGCGGCGCGCAAGTCGCCGAGGTTCAGACGGCCGGAGAGCTGCGCCTCGAAATTGCGGGAGCGGGCCAGCTGCAACTCCATCTGCGCGATCTCGAAGTCGGATGCGAGACGGGTTTGCGCCAGTACGAGAACGATCGCAAGGATCATTCGGCGAAATACCCCTTGCGCGCGCTGGTCACGCTGACGTCGCCGCGGCGCGGCTTCACCTCGATGCTGCGCCAGCCGGGACTGGTGGCGCTGCTCTGATAGATCACCAGGTAGCGGCTGTTGATGTCGGTGAGGAGTCTCGCGAGCGCGCTCGTGACCGTGTTCTTCGTCGCGGACAAAACGCTGCCGCCGGTGTTGCTCGCGGCGCGATCGAGAAAGCGCGTGTGCGAATCGCCGAGGATGATGGCGTTGACGATCGTCTTCGTGCCGCTGATTTTGCGGAGCGCGGCTTCATCCGAGAGCTGGCTGGTGCGATCGCCGCCGTCGGTGATCACGATGGCGTACGTCCGCTCGCGCGACGCGACGGAGGCGAGCGCATCGCGCAGCGACGTGCCGCCGGAAGGGAGCAGATCGCGCGTGGCGAGCGTCTGGCCGCGGGCGATCGGGCGCGCCTTGGCGACGTGATGATTGAACACCACCAGCGATGCCGTATCGCCGTCGCGCAGCTGGCGCAGCTCCGACTCGATCGCGCGCAACGCGGCGTCGAGCTTTCCGCCGTTCATCGACAGCGAGCGGTCGACGATGAACGCGAAGTGCGCGGCGGGGCGCTCGACCTTCACGTCGCGGATCTTCTGTTCGATGCCGTTTTCGCGCACGCGGAGATCGCTCGCGGTCAGCATCCGCGCCGAGCGCGCGCGCAGCGGGATCTCGACGAGATCGATGTTCAGGGTGTCGCCGGCGGTGAGTGCGGCGGTGGTGACGGCGGCCGTCTCGCTCGACCGGAATCCGTTCGACCACACTTTCGCGGTGATGGTGCGCCTCTCGAGCGAGGTGCCGAAGTCGTATGCGATGCGGTACGGCGGCTTGCGCGCGACGCCGGCCAGCACGCCATCGACGAAGAAGTCGACGCGGTCCACCCCCTCGACGTCGGTGGCGATCTCCAGCGCCGTCGGCCCGATCACCTGCGCGCCTTCGAGCGGTGAGACGAACGCGATCGTCGCCGCCTGTGATGTCAGGGCGGACCAGAGTACGGCGAACCAGAGCAGCTTGCGCACGTTCATGGAAACGGGGTCGCGCTATTAACGTATTTCGTTTCTGTGGTTTGCCCTCTATGGCGGACGATCCGTCCTGCGTGGAGCTCGATTGTCCGATCGTGAACTTTGGAGTTACACTCGTTCCCTCCGGAAATCACGAAGATGAGCCGCTACGGGATCGATGCCTGCCACCACTGCGATGCATGCAAATGGCGCACGGACAGCTTCTTCTGCCAGTTCGACGCCGAGACGCTGGCCGCGTTCGACTCCATCACCTTCGCGAACGTCTATCCGCATGATGCGCTGCTGTACGGCGAAGGCGAGCCGCCCGCCGGACTGTTCGTCCTCTGCCACGGCACGGTGAAGCTGAGCATCTCCTCCGGCAGCGGCAAGACGCTGATCACGCGCATGGTGCAGGCGGGCGAAACGCTCGGACTCTCGAGCGTGCTCTCCGGCAATCCCTACAAGTCGACCGCCGAGACGGTCACGCCGTCGCAGCTGAAGTTCGTCAAGCGCGACGACTTCCTGCGCTTCGTGAACGAGCATCGCGACGTGCAGTTCAACATCGCCCGCCAGCTGATCGAGGAGTGCGAGTCGGACGCGAACCAGATCCGCGCCCTCGGCCTTGCGAACTCCGCCGCCGAACGCCTCGCGCAACTCCTCCTGGCGTGGTGCGAGGAGACCGGATCGCCTTCCGCGAGCGGCATGCGCATCCCGGTGACCATGACTCACGAGGACATCTCGCAGATGATCGGCACCTCGCGCGAGACCGTCACGCGGCTGCTCAAGTCCTTCCGCGAGAAGAAGATCATCACCATGCGCCGGTCGTCGATGACGCTGCACAAGAAATCGGATCTCGAAGATCTGATCTTGTTGTGAGGGCGGTGTCGTTGCGCGCCGTGTGACGAACGTCACAAGCGCTGCTACTCAGACTCCACAACCGGCGCGTTCAGGCGTCCTGTCGCGATTTCCTCCCGGGCCGCAGATTGGCGGCATCACAACGGAGGAAATCATGAACACCCGGTCCAACGTCATCGTCAGCTTCATCCACCGTCTTGCCGCGATCGTCGTCATGGCCAGCTTCGCGCTGGTCGCGTCGTCCGCCGAGATGGACACGCACAACCCGTACACCGTCCGCGGATTTCAGGTCCGCACGAACCTCCTGCCGCAACAGTCGGCCAGCGCGTACTCGACGCTCGAAGTCTCCGATGCCATGGGACCGACGCTGTTCCAGGAACTGGCGCCGTGCCGTTTCGTCAGCACGCTCGATCCGGACGAGTACCCGCTGCAGTGGGGCGGCCCGCGCTTCCAGGTGAGCGAGAGCCGCACGTATCAACCGATCGGCTATCTGGTGGACGGTCTGTTCAAGAATCCATGCTCGGAGCTGATCCCGCCGCACGCCGTTGCGCTGGCCGTGCGCCTCGGCTCGTATCAGCCGTCCGGCAACGGCTCGGTGTACCTCGCGCCGGCGGCGACGCGGGCGTTCGGGCATCCGGCGCTGATCTTCGAGCAGGGCAACGACGCCGTGCAGGAAGCGACCGTCGTGCTGCACGACAACGCATTCGTGGTGACCACCGCCGAACAGACCGAGCTGACCATCGACATCATCGGCTACTTCATCAAGGACGAACTCGAGCGCGGCGCGAAAGGCGACCAGGGCGAACGCGGTGCGGATGGCGTCGCGGGTGCGAAAGGCGAAAAGGGCGATCGCGGCGAGCAGGGGCTGCAAGGCGAGCGCGGACTCCAGGGTGAGC
>CAMPKJ010000176.1 GCA_946887105.1 uncultured Acidobacteriota bacterium
GTCCTTCGGAAAATCGAGCTCGCGCCGCACCGACCACCAGACGTCGTCGCCTTTGACGAGCTTCACCTCGAGCGTGTTTCGCGGCGCCACCGCTTTCATCCAGAACGAGAGCTCGAAGTTGTCGGGAAGCTCGATCGCCCCATCGCGCCGCGCGATCGCGTAGCCGCCGTGGCCCTGGAAATCGAAGTCGATCTTGATCGCGTCGGCGGTGCGCCCTGCAACGCGGGTGAGGGTCATCTGGACGCCGGTGGCGGGGAGGGGGGCCCAGGGGCCTGTTGTCAGTTGTCGGTTGTCGGTTGTCTGTGCGGTATCGCTCGAGCGAGGAGTCGCAGACACCTGACAACTGAGAACCGACAACAGCGCGAGCGCAGCGAGACGCCTCATCCCTTCACGCTCCCCGCCATCATTCCCGCAATGTACTGCTTCTGCAGGATGAAGAAGAGGGTCAGCACGGGCACGACGGTCAGCACCGCGCTGGCCATCATCAGTTCGAGGTCGAGGGCGTGTTCGCCGACCAGGTTCGCGACGGCGACGGGCATGGTGTAGCGGTCGTCGTCGGTGAGGATGATCAGCGGCCACATGAAATCGTTCCATGCGGACATGAAGGTGAAGATGGCCAGCGTGGCCAGCACCGGCCGCGCGACCGGCAGGACGATGTTCCAGTAGATGCGCAGCTCGCTCGCGCCGTCGATGCGCGCGGCCGCGAGCAGGTCGTCGGGAATCGAGAGCATGAACTGGCGCACGAGAAAGAGGCCGTAGATCGTGGCCATGTACGGGATCAGCACGCCGAGGTACGTGTTCACCAGTCCCATCGACTTCAGCATCAGGAACAGCGGCAGCATCGCTACCTGCGCGGGAATGGCCAGCGCCGCCACGAGGAACGCGAAGATCCGGTCCCGTCCTCGGAAACGGAGCTTCGCGAACGCATAGCCCGCCATCGAGTTGAAGAGCAGCGAGGCCACCGTGGCGATGACGGCCACGAACATGCTGTTCAGAAATGCGCGGCCGAGGGAGAGGCGCGTGAAGAGATGGCCGTAGTGCTCCAGCGTCACGCGGCTGGGAATCAGTCGCGGCGGGAACGAGCTGGCCTCCCCTTGCGGCATGAGCGATGCGGAGATCATCCAGAGCAGCGGGATCGACGTCGCGATCGCGCCGAGGATCAGCGCCGCGTGCAGGAGGATCGACTGCAGGCGCTTCATCGCATCCTCCGGAGCGCTTGCTGCACGAGCGTGCCGAGGATCACCAGCGCGAAGAGCACGAACGCGACCGCGGCGGCGTAGCCCATGTTCCACCAGCGGAATCCTTCGCGATACATGAGCATCACGATCGACAACGTCGAGTTGAGCGGTCCGCCTTCGGGCGTCATCACGTACGGCTCGGCGAAGACCTGCAGGAATCCGATGGCGGTGATCACGCCGACGAACACGAACGTCGGCCCGAGCTCCGGCAGCGTGACGTGACGGAACTGGCGGATCGGCCCGGCGCCGTCGATGCGCGCGGCTTCGTACAGCTCGTCCGGCACGTTCTGCAATCCGGCCAGGAAGATCACCGCCGCGTAGCCGAAGTTCTTCCAGATGGCGAGCAGGATCACCGCCGGCATGGCCCAGCGCGGATCGCCGAGCCAGTCGATCGGGGCAATGCCGATCGCGCCGAGGATCTGATTCAGCAGGCCGACGCGCGAGTGGTAGAGGAAGCGGAACACGATCGCCACGGCCACGATGGTGGTCACCACCGGCGCGAAGTAGATGGTGCGGAAGAACGGCTTGAACCGCGCCAGCTTCGAGTTCAGCAGCAGCGCCGCGCCGAGCGCGACGATGATCGTCAGCGGCCCGCCGACGAGAGAAAAGTAGAGCGTGTTCGTCAGCGCGCGCCAGAACAGCGAGTTGCGCAGCAGCGCCGCGTAATTGCCGGCGCCAACGAAGCGCGTGTTCGACGCGTCGCCGATCGAATAGATGTCGAAGTCGGTGGCGCTGAGCACGACCGCGCCGAGGACGGGCACCAGGTAGAAGACGGTGATGAGCGTCAACGCCGGGAGGAGGAGCACGATGGCCGCGCGGGTCTCGGGCTTCATGGACACCCCCGGGTAGCCTTCTCCCCTCCGTCGAGGGGAGAAGGTGCGCGAAGCGCGGATGAGGGGTGTTCCTCCGACCGCCGATAACCCCTCATCCGCCTGCGGCACCTTCTCCCCTCACGAGGGGAGAAGGCTAATCCTGCGCCAGCGGCCGCGTTCATTGCGCGAGCACCCACCGTCTCTTCTCCAGCATCGCGTCCACCTTCCGGTCCAGCTGCATCGCTCCCTCGCGCACGCCGTAGCGGCCGCGCGCGGCGAGCTGGCCGTATTCGAAGATCGACGTGGCGATGTTTTCCCACTCCGGGATGCGCGGCAGCGCGGCGGTGCGGTCCAGCTGGATGCGGAACGCGGCGATCTGCGGGTCGGTCGCGAGCTTTGGCGTCGTCCAGGCAGCGCGATGCGCGGGCAGGTCGCCGCTCAGTTCGTAGAAGCGGATCTGGATCTCCGGACGCGAGAGGAACTCGATCAGCTTCCAGCAGGCATCCTGCTTGTTCGTGCGCGTGGAGATGACCAGGCTCGAACCGCCGGACAGCGACACGCCGGGAAACGCCGTGCCGTCCGGCGCAGGCAGCGGCGCGGTGCTCCATGTGTTCTGCAGTGCTTCCGGCAGGCGCGCGCGCAGATTGCCGACGTCCCACGGTCCGCTGATGAACATCGCGAACTCGCCTGCGCCGAACTGCTGATAGAGATTCGCGATCTGGCTGTTGCTCACCACCGGCGCCAGTCCGCGCCGGTAGATGTCGAGGTAGAACGATGACGCCTCGAGAAACCGCGGATCTTCGAATCGCGCGTCACCTTCGTGCGTCACCAGCTCCGCGCCCCGCTGCAGGGCCAGGATCACCGGCTGCGGCCATTCGTTGGTCGGCATCAGCAGCGGAAAGAAGTGCGGATCCTTCGACGCGCGCTTCAGGCGCTCCATGGTCGCGATCCATTCGCTCCACGTGCGCGGCGGCGTGTCGATCATGTCGGTGCGATAGAACAGCACGCGCGTGTCGACATACCACGGCACGCCGTACAGCTCACCGCGCACGACGTTCGTCTCCCAGATCCCGGGAAAGTAGTCGCGCGGCTGGATGATCGTCGACGCGGCCACGCGCGCATTCAGCGGCTCGATCGCGCGCAGCGTGACCAGCTCGGGAATCCAGGTATTGCCGATCTGCGCGGCGTCAGGAAACGAATCGCCGACGTGCGCCGTGAGCAACTTCTCGTGCGCCGCCGTCCACGGAATCTGCTGCACGTCGACGCGGATGTCGGGATGCTCGCGATGAAATTGCGGAAGCAACTCGACGATGACCTCGCCTTCGCGGCCGAGGCCCCAGAACTCGATTGTGGTGACGTTGGGCTGCCTTCCCGAGCAGCAGAGGACGAGAAGCAGGAACGGAATTGAGAATTGAGAATTGAGAATTGAGAATTTCCGCTTTGCGGCGCTGCGAATTCTCAATTCCCAATTCTCAATTCTCAATTCGGTCCTCCGGTCTGTTCCAGCCAGCCTCCTGTGAATCCCGCCCGCTTCAACCCGCGCACGATATGCGGATTCTTGCGCATGGTCTTCCAGATCAGCTCCGAGCGGTGGTTCTCGATCATGGCCACGATCGGGCCTTGATCGATGCCGAGGTAGTCGACGTCGAACCAGCCCACTCCGGGGACGATGCGGCCTTGCGGTACGTTTCGATCGACGGTCAGCGTCGGGTTGAACGCGTCGAGGAAGCCGTACTGCTGATAGAGGTGCGTTCCCCAGTTGCGGTACATCGCCTCCATGGCCGGGATGGCGATCTCCGGCGCGAATGCGATCGACGAGACGGCGGCGGTCGGCGCGAGCGTGCCGTCGTCTTCACCTTCATTCGGCGCGGTGCCGCGCGCGCGATAGGTCCAGAACGTGCGGCGCTTGCCGTCGATGGTGATCGTGGCGTCGACCGGTCCGTCGCAGGCCGTCAGGCCCCAGACGTTTTCGCCGTAGCCCTTCCACTCCATCGGATTGTCGATCGCGTATGCGCGTTGCGAGTAGGTCGCGCGGCGCGAGTTCTCGAAGTAATCGATGCCCTTCGCGCGCATGTAGTCGTCGCGAATGCCGCGGAAGTCGATCCATACGTGCGAGTACTGGTGTCCGAACAACGGAGGAAACACGACGTGCTGCTGGCCGTAGTGATCGGCCCAGCGGTACGTCGCGGTGAATGCATCCCACGACTCCTTGCCGATCGGATGCGTCGGCGATCCGAGCGCGAGGATGTAGAGGATCATGGCCTCGTTGTAGCCGCGATAGTCGTAGTCGATCAGGCCGCGCTCGGGCGTCCAGCCCATGCTCACGAGAGGCGGGCGCTCGAAGAAGAACGTCCATTCCGCGCGCCGGTAGAGCTGTTCCGCGATCGCGCGAATGGCAGTCTCGGACGGATTGTCGCGATCGAAGTACGACTGGCAGAACAGCGTTCCGGCGAGCAGCAGCGTGGTGTCGATCGTGGAGAGCTCGACTTCCTTGAACCGCTCGCCGCTCTTCATGTCGACGAAGTGATAGTAGAAGCCGCGATAGCCGGTGACGCCGGATCGCGCGTCGCCCTGCTTCGAATCGAGGAAGAACTGCAGCGTGGCGAGTACGCGTTCCGCCGCCGCTTCGCGCGTGATCCAGCCGCGCTCCACGCCCACGCCGTACGCGGTCAGTCCGAAGCCGACGGCGGCGATGCTGGAGAACGACGGCGTCGGCCATCGATCGGGAACGAGTCCGTTCCCGGGGTTGGTGGTCTCCCAGAAAAAGAGAAACGTGCGCTTCTGCACGTCATCCAGCAGCGCCGCCGAGGTGATTCCCGGAGACGGCGGAAGGGCAGGTGCGTTCTGCACCTGCCCTTGATTGCACGCCGCGAAAATCAGCGCTGCCGCGACGATTCGTTTCATCAGAACCCGACGCGAATGCCGAATTGATACCTGCGCTGCGATCCGGAAACGATCGACGTCGGCCGGCCGAGGTTGAGATTGCCTTCCGGACCGACGAAATCCTGGAAGTTCTGATACCGCTCCTCATTGAACAGGTTGAACGCCTCGGCAGTCAGGCCGACGCTATACCTGCCCATGATCGGGAAATCCTTCTCCGCGCGCAGATCGACGGTCGTCCACGACGGTCCTTCGCCGGTGCGCGGCACGTAGCAGGTGGGACAGAAGCCCTGCGTGCGGTCGTGGATGCGGAACTTGTCGCCCGAGCTGTACTGCACGAGCGTCGACAGGCGCACGTCCCACGGAATGCCGAGGATGCCGCTGGCCACGATCTTGTGGTCCTGCGTTCCGGGCGTGCCGTAACGCGGCCAGTCGGCGATGGTGGGCAGATCGAGGCTGAACAGATCGCCGCCGATCTGCTCGGCATCCGCATACGTGTAGGCCACGTTGAAGCCGTAGCGGCCGCTGTACGGACGATCGAGCTGGATGTAGACCGCGTCGTACCAGGTGCGGATGTCGTCCGACGAAATCAGCACGTTGCTGTAGGCCGGATCGAACTGCGGGCAGCACTGGCCGGCGCCCCAGAGGTAGCTCAGGCCGTGGAAGCTGCGGATGTTCGCGTAGCTGAGCGACGCCACCATGTCGCCGAAGCTCTGGCGCACGCCGAGGTTCCACTGGTTCGAGTACGGCACGCGCGTGTCGTTTTCGACGAGGAAGACTTCCGGCTTGCCGGTGATGCCCTGCGCGAGCAGCTCCTGCAGACCGGCTTCGGTCAGATAGCGCGGATCCCATTTCGCGGCGGGCTGGCCATTGAACGGCGAGCCGTCCGGCGTGAAGAAGAACTCGCCGACCGAATGCTGCAGGCGGAAGGCCTCGTCGAGCGTGTTGTTGAAAAGGTTGCGATCGTAGTAACGGCCCGCGCCGCCGAAGATGATCGTGCGGCCGGTCCTGAGGACGTCGTACGAGAAGCCGAGACGCGGCTGCCACATGTAGGTCGGCTCTTCGCGATCGTCGCCGTCGGTGAAGAACTTCGCCGGGAACTGATCGGACAGGCGCTCGCGAACCTCCAGGGGCGTCACGAAGTCCGTGTTGAACATGTTCGTTTCGTAATCCCAGCGCAGGCCGAGGTTGAGCGTCAGCTGATCGCTGATGCGCCAGTCGTCCTGCGCGTAGATGCCGAACTCGCGATTGTCCGCGGAGAGATCGGGATCGCCGAGTCCGTAGCGCGCCTTGTACGGAATCGCGGAGCCGAGGTCGGTGCGGAAGAAGTAGCGCGGATTCTCTTCGAAGAATTTGGTGACCGTGTAATCGACGAAGTCGAGCGTGCTGCCGACCTTCACGGTATGCGAGCCGCTGCCGAGCCTCAGGCCCGAGAACGTCACGTCATCGCGCAGCGCCACGCGCTGCTGGCCGATGCGCTGCTCGGTGTCGCGTCCGCCGATGCGCAGCAGGCCTTCGTATTCGAAGCCGACCAGATCGGGATTGAGCGGCTGCGGGTTCCACTCGTTGTCGAGATAGCTGACCGAGAGTTCGTTGAACCAGGTCGACGCCGTGAACTGATGACGGCCGGTGAGACCGAAGACGTCGTTCTTCGCGTTCTCCGCCGCCTCGTAGCTGGTCTGACCTCCGAAGCCGCGGATGTCCGTCTCCTTGCGGAACGTCGCGCTGCCGTCGAGCAGCTGGCTGCTGGAGGGCTGGAAGCTGACCTTGCCGAATGCGAGGTCGGAGCGGAACGGCTGCGTGAACGTGCCGAGGAACGGGGCCAGGCTGGCGCGCAGCGCGGTGTCGTTCTGGAATGCGCCGCCGAGCGTGACCGTCTCTTCGCGATCCTGGTCGTTGGCTTCATAGGAGACGAAGAAGTGCAGGCGATCGCGCACGATCGGCCCGCCGACGCTCACGCCGTACTGGCTGCGCTCATAGGCCGGCTTCACGCCCGGACGGAACGGGTCTTCGGCGACGAGGTCTTTGTCCTGATAGAAGAGGAAGGCGTCGCCGCTCAGATCGTTCGAGCCCGACTTCGTCACCGCGGTGATGATCGCGCTCGAGGCCTTGCCGTACTGCGCGCTGTAGTTCTGCGTGATGACGCGGAACTCCTGCACGGCGTTCTGCGGGAACGGATTGCCGCGGCTGGCATCCTGGCCGACCGTGCCGCCCTGCACGACGTCGTTCTTGAAGCTGACGCCGTCGATGAAGACGTTCGTCGCCGATGCGCCCTGAGCGCCGGCGCGGATTTCCTTGCGCTGTTCGTCCGTCGACAGATTGACGCCCGGCGCGAGCGCGGCGAAGTTCAGGAAGTTGCGATCGTTCTGCGGCAGCGCTTCGATCTGTTGCGGCGTCACGCTCGTGGCCACCTCGGGTGTGCGCGTCTCGACGGCCACCGATCCCAGGACGGTGATCTGCTCGACCAGCACGAGGTCGGGCGTGAGGCGGAAGTCGACGTCGAGCGTCTGGCCGAGGCGCAGCGTGATCGCCTGCGTCGCGCCTCTGTACGACGGCGCGGTGACGTCGATGCGATACGGACCGGGCGTCAGGCCGGGCATCAGGAACGTGCCGTCCGCGCCTGCGATGGCCGTATGCCGGAAGCCGCTGGCGGTGTTCGTGGCCACGACTTCGGCGGTGGGAAACGGATTGCCGCCTTCATCCACCACCGTGCCGCGAATCGTCGACGTCGTGCCCTGTGCGAACGCGATCTGCGTCGTCGCCAGGCACACCATCAGTGCAAGCAACAAAAAAATGCGAGAGAACCTCCGAGCCATGGACCCCTCCTTCATATCTCCGGCACAACTCAGGTTTGTTCGTTCGACGCGCGTCGCGGCGCGGCCGGCGGCGTTCCGCACGACTCGCGGACGACGAGCGTCGTCTTGATCACATCTCGTTTCTTGGCGCCGTCGCCGCCGCCTTCGACCGCTCCGATGACGTGTGCGACCGCACGACGGCCGAGCTCCGCGATCTCGACGCGCACCGTCGTCAGCGGCGGCGTCAGAAAGCGCGCAATCGGGATGTCGTCGAATCCGACCAGCGCAACATCCTCGGGGACACGCAGTCCCGCTTCGCGGAACGCGCTCAGCGCGCCGATGGCCATCGAGTCGTTCGCCGCGAACACCGCGGTCGGACGCGTGCGCAGCGCGAGAATCTGCTGCCCCGCCTCGTGCCCCGAGCTTTCGGTGAAGAACCCCTGCAGTTCCGCGGTCTCGATGCCGCGCGCGCGCGTTTCGGTGCGGAATCCGCGGCGGCGCTGCTCCGCGTCGGCGTTGTGCGGCGGGCCGGCGATGAAGGCGATGCGCCGATGGCCGAGCGAGTGCAGATGGCGCACGACCTCGCGCGCCCCGCCGGAGTTGTCGACGGTGATGGAGGCACGCCCTTCGACGCGCGAGTTCAGCATCACCACGTCTATGCCCGTGGGCAGGTCGGCCAGCAGCGCGGACGGCTCGAGATCGGGCGACATCACGATCAGGCCGTCCACCAGACCGCGCACGGCCTGCACCACCGCGCGCATCTCGTCGCGATCGGAGTGCGAGCCGGAGAGCAGCAGGTGATAGCCGTGCTGGCGCGCGGCGAGATCGATGCCGCGGATCACTTCCGAGAAGAACTCGCCGTGCAGGTCGGGCAGCACCACGCCGATGGTGCGCGTGGAGCGCGTGGAGAGGCTGCGCGCGCCGGCGTGCGGGACGTACTGCAACTCGCCCGCGACGTCCATCACTCTACGCATGGTGTCTTCGCGGATCGGCCCCTTGCGATTGAAAACGCGCGAGACCGTGGCCACCGAAACTCCGGCTTTGGCCGCGACGTCCCGGATGGTGACGTTCGGCGCTACGACGGCGAGACCTCTCGGGGGACGCGGCATACGTGATGTAAACGGTTACATGACGATATGCCCGCCTCGCCGGGAATGTCAAGCCGTGACCGAGTCACTCCGGCGACTGGAACGGTCTCCTCTCGTGTTGCGCCTGATGCGCGGGGAACATGGCCACGAAGAACTCCGTCCAGCCGCCCATGCGCACCCGCAGCACGTCGTACTTTTCCGGATCGCGCGTGGCGCCGGACATGGTGTCGGGGTTCGCGCAGGTCACGGTCAGGATGTTCGAGCCCTTCCCGTCCGCGAATGCGCGCAGGCAGCGCGTCAGCGCGTCGGAGGGAAAGTCCTCGCGGATGGTGAAGTCGGTCGGCGCGCCGTCGGAGTAGAGCGTGGTCTCGTCCGAATACGCGCCGAGCGCGCGCAGGAAACTCGTGGCCTGCTCCGACGGCGGCAGATCGGCGAAGCCTGGCGCGGGACTGAGGTCGGACGCGAGCGGCTCGCCGAGATGACGGCCGTCCGCCGAGGCGCCGCACCACGCGCCGAACTCGACGTAGTTCTCGAACGTGCCCACGCCCGGCTGGATCTGAAATCCGCCGAACGGCTGCTCGGGCGTGCCGAGCTTCTTCGCCAGATCGATCATCTTCTGCGCGGTGGGCGCCTCCGGCTCGGTGAACACGCGGCGCGCGGTTTCGGCGACGCGGCGCAGGATCTCGTTGCCGAAGCGATCCACCTCTTCGTGACCGCGGCCGAACTTCGGCACGTGCACGGCCGTATTGCGCAGCTTGCGGAACCGTTCGGCCTGCGCCGCGATGCGTCCCGTGCCGGCCAGGGAACTGATGAACGGCTCGTCCATCTTCTCGCCCCAGTCGCACATCAGCGCGTCGACGAGGTGCGGCAGCGACGTCACCGCCGTCACCGGATCGAACACCATCGTGCGGATCGCCCACAGCGAATCGATCACCGTCGACAGTCCGGTGAAGCCGGGCGCGATGACGTTGTACAGCGGACCGCCCGCGTAGTAGTCGAGTCCCTTCTCGAGACAACCTTCCGTCAGCGCGGACAGCAGCGGCGACGGACAGACGGCGCTCATCTGACCGAACACGCCGAGCGTGCCGTCGGTCTGCTTCGCGTACATCCAGCGCAGGTGCTCGAAGAAGAGATCCACCAGTTGCTCGAACGACGTGATCGCGCTCGGCGGCGGCGAAGTGAACGACACGCGCTGTCCGCGAAACCAGATCGGTCCCGCCGATGCCCATGCCTTCCCTTGATTGAGCGCCGCCTCGAGCACCTGCGGCGTGGTCAATCCGCCGAGCGTGAACCAGCTCGTGCCCGAGAGCTGCGGCTCGTAGCAGCCGTCGCATGCGTAATCGCGCGCCACGCGCAGCGGCACCGTGCTGTCCCACAGACCGCCCGCCTTCTGCGTTACGTCCGCGCCGTCGCCGACGCCTTCGCCGCTGGCGACGAGGCCCGGGATGACCTTCTCGTCATTGAGCAGAATCGGGTGCGCGCCGCCGCTCAGCAGCGCCAGCGCCGCTTCCTGCAGGATCTTCTCCGGCATGTCGCG
>CAMPKJ010000177.1 GCA_946887105.1 uncultured Acidobacteriota bacterium
CTAGTTGTGCGTCGGATCGCCGCCGTGGCGGTACGGTTTCAGAAAGCGCAGGCTCTCCATCCGGTTCGCGAGCTCGGCGCCGATCTGTTCGGCGCGCGCGAGTACGTCGCGCTGCTCGAGCAGCTTCTGCTTTTCCTCGATGTCGAGATTGAGCGACATGACCAGAGCGTTCGTCAGCGCCTCCAGGCTCACGGTCTCGATCTCCGGCACCGTGGACTGGTCGGGCAGGTATTGCAGGTATTGCTTCGCCACTTCGGCGAGCCATTCCCGCTGCGCGTACGCTTCGTTCGGCGGCGGCGGGGGATCGGCCTCGGCGATCACGCGTGCGGTGCGATACGGCACGCGCGAGGTCTCTTCGATGATGCGGAAGCGGACGTCGCCGCGCACCACGATGTTGTAGCGCCCGTCTTCCAGCGGCACCGCCTGCTCGATCGAGGCCACCGTGCCGTAGTCGTAGACGGAAGGCGCGCCGAAGTAGTCGGACTCCCATCCCGGACGGAGCAGCACCACCCCGAACCGTTCGTCGCTCTCGAGCGCGTCCTGCACCATCTGCCGGTACCGCGGCTCGAAGACATGCAGCGGGAGACGCGTGTGGGGAAAGAAGACGATGTTCGGCAGCGGGAACAGCGGCAAAAGGAACTCGCCCTCGGGGAGCGGAGGCATCGCACCGGATTCTAGCCGAACCACGCTTCGGCCAGGCGCTGCACTTCCTCCGTATTTGCGCGCGTCCGCCGCAGGAACGTTTCTCCCACGCGCGGCGAGCGCACCGTCGCCATCGCCACATCGAGCAGGCGCGGCCGCGAGAGCAGCATCGCCACCGCGCGGCTCCAGGCGATGCGCGGCGCGAAGAAGGCGCGATGCGCGCGCCGGTATTCGTTCTCGATTTCCGCCCGCCGCGATGGCCGTTCGATCAGCCGCAGGAGCATCGGCGCGGCGAGGAGCGCCGACTGGATGGCCATGGCCATGCCGTTGCCGGTCAGCGGATCGATGACGCCGCTGGCGTCGCCGATCATGAACACGCCGCCTTCGACCGCCGATCGGGCGCGAAAGATCACCGGTTCCGAGGAGAGGTAACCGTCCTGTGCCGGCCGGTGCGTCGCGTACAGTTCCTCGAGCCGCGGCTCCTCGGCGCGAATGCTTTCGACGAACGCATCCCAGCGGCCCTTGTGCCCGGCCAGGCGCGACGCGTGGACCAGTCCGCAGATATTCGTGATGCCGCCTTCGACCGCGTTCACGCCGAGATACCCGCGGCCGAATGAGTAGAGATCGATCGAGGACGACGGAGCGACGGCGATGTAGTGACGCTTGAATCCGAAGTTGCGATGCGAGCGATCGCGCACGAATCCGCGGCGCAGTTGCTGATCGAAACGTCCCCAGCGTCCCCACGCGCCGACGGTGACCGTCGCGCGGATTTCATCGAGCGCGGTCACGGTGTGGCCGTCGAAGCGCTGCGCGCCGCTGGCCGCGGCGGTGCGGAGCAGCAGGTCGTCGAAGTACATGCGCGATACGCCGCGGGCCGCTTTCGGCAGCGCGAACTCGTACGTGCGCGTCGACCCGATCACGCGGCAGCGCTCGATGTGCGGCGCGCCCGCGGCGTCGATGGCCTCGAGCACGCCGAGCGGGCGGAGGACCGGCAACGCATCGTACGAAAGGAACTCGCCGCAGAGCTTGTCGCGCGGAAAGGCATCGCGATCGAACAGCGCCACGCGCAGGCCGCGCCGCGCCAAGAGCGCCGCCAGCGTCGATCCCGCGGGCCCCGCGCCGATGATCGCAACGTCGACGGTCTCCATCACTTCGAGAGCAGCAGTGCGAATCGGAACGGCCACATGCGGATCACCGTCGCGCGCGGCGCGATGGCGCGCACTTCCGCGAGCGTGTAGCCCTGACGCACCGACGCCGGCGCGTCGTAACGGGTGATCCGTCCGACCAGGCGCAGTGCGCCGAGAAGCTGCACGAACAGCAGCGGAACGTAATGGCGGCGCGTGTCCGTCACGGCCACGCCTTTGCGCGCCACGCGCAGCGACTCGGCGAGGATCCGTTCGTTTTCCGCGGGCGAGAAGTGATGGAAAAAGTGCGACGACGTCACCAGATCGACCGTGCCTTCGCGGAAGGGGAGACGCTGCGCATCGCCGACCACCCGAAGCACGCGCGAGCCGTTGCGCATCAAGAGCAGGTGATCGATTTTGAAGTCGAGACCGACGCGCGTGCGCACGTGCGGCACCGACTCGAGCAGATCGGAGGTGCCGGTGCCGACGTCCAGAATGGTCCGCGGCTGGAAGCGCCGCACCAGTGTGCGGTAGACGCGGATGCCGCCGAGATATCGATTGATCCTGCGCAGATCGCGGAGAGAGCGGTCCACATCCGCGGTCGGCGCGTCGTGCTCGTCGAGAAGCTCGTGCGATGCGATGCGGGGCGGCGTCAGCACATCAGACTCGCTTCAACACCAGCGCCGAGTTCTTCGAGCCGAACGCGATGGTGTTGCAGACCGCGACGTCGATGTGCGCGGCGCGGGCGACGTTCGGGACGTAATCGAGATCGCACTCCGGATCGGGCGTGTCGAGGTTGATGGTCGGTGGAAGGATGTCGTCGCGGAACGCCATCAGCGTCGCCGCCACGCCGGCCGATCCGCACGCGCCCTGCGGGTGTCCGATCATCGACTTCGATGCCGACCCCGCCAGTTTCGTGGCGTGATCGCCAAACGCCAGCTTCACCGCGCGCGTCTCGATGCGATCGTTCAGATCGGTCGACGTGCCGTGATAGTTGACGTAGCTCACGTCGCTGGGATGGACTCCGGCGTCGTTCATGGCCAGCGTCATCGCGCGCGCCGGCTCTTCGCCCGATTCGTCCATGCGCACGCGATGGTACGCGTCGCACGTCGAACCATACCCCGCCACCTCGGCATAGATGTGCGCGCCGCGTGCACGCGCCGTTTCCTCGCGCTCCATCACGAACATCCACGCGCCTTCCGACAGCACGAACCCATCGCGATTGCCCGTGAACGGACGCGAGCCGCGTTCCGGCGATTCGTTCCACGTGTTGGTCACGATGCGCATGATGCAGAAGCCGGTCATCACCCCCTCGGTGATGGCGGCGTCGGCGCCGCCCGCGACGATGTAATCGCAGACGCCGAGCTTCAGATTGCGGTACGCGTAGCCGATGGCATCGGTCGAGGAGGTGCAGCCGGTGGAGATCAGGTGCGAGAAACCGTGAAGGTCGTACGCCATCGAGATCTCGGACGCGATCGTGCCGATCGTGCCCGACGGGATCGAGTACACCGACGCCTGCCTGGTCGCGCCCTTGTACCAGAGCTCGTACATGCGCTCGCTGAACTCCACCGCGCCGCCACCGGAGCCGAGCATCACGCCGATGGCGCGCCGCGTCTCGAGATCGGCCGCGAGCGGGTCGAGCTTCGCGTCGCGCAGCGCTTCGTCGGTCGCGGCGATCGCGAGAGGCACGGTGCGCGAGACATGGCGGATGTTCTTCGCATCGACCCAGCGCGTCGGATCGAAGTCCACTTCGCCGGCGATGCGGCAGGGGAGCGATCCGGGGTCGAATTGGGTGATGGTGCGAATGCCGCTGCGGCCCTGCTTCATGGCCTGGAAGTAGTTTTCGCGGCCGGCGCCGTTGGGACTGAGCACGCCGATTCCAGTGATGACGATCCGTCCGTTCTTCATGTTTGAGGTTTAAAGTGTGCCGATGACACGCAGCCTCGCCATCGCCGCCATCCTTTCCATCAGCCTCGCGTTCTCGATCTCGGGACAACCGACTGCCGACACTGTGGCCCGCCGTGCAATCGACATGCTCGCCGGCCCTGCCTGGGAAGATGCCCGCTATCTCGCGTTCACGTTCAACGTGGAGCGCGAGGGAACCATTGTCGCATCGTGGCCGCAGCGATGGGACCGCTTCACCGGCGACTATCGCGTCAGCGGAAAAACGCGCGAGGGCGATGCCATCGACGTGATCATGAACGTGAACACGAAGGAAGGGAAGGCCTGGAAGAACGGCCAGCCCGTCGCCGATCCGAAAGACCTGCTGAGTCTCGGCTACCGCCGCTTCATCAACGACACGTACTGGCTGCTGATGGGCTTCAAGTCGTTCGATCCCGGCGTCACGCGCGAGTACGCGGGAGAGAAGACGGACGCCGCGGGCCGCGTATACGACGTGGTCCGCCTCTCGTTCGCGAATGTCGGCCTCACGCCCGGCGACGTGTACTGGATGTGGGTGAACCGCGACAGCGGCCTGGTCGACCAGTGGCACATGAAGCTCGAAGGCGACAAGCCGGAGGACCCGCCGAGCGTGGTCACGTTCCGCGACTACCGGCGGATCGGAAATCTGCTGATCTCCACGCGCAGGGAGATGGCGCGGGCGGTGATCCGCCTCGATGACATCACCGTGGCGCGGGAAGCGCCGCAGGCCGCGTTCGCGCGGTGACGGTTGCGTTCAGGCCGCGGCCCGCGTGCGTTTCGGCTTGACCTCGCTCTTCTTCGGCGCGCGTTTCGCCGGTGCCAGCGTTGCCACTTTGAGAACCTCGGATTCCTGCTTTTCCAGATCGTCGATCACATCGTGCAGGAATTTGATCATGCGCCGTCTCTGCGCTTTCGCGCTGGCGCTCCACTTCTCGCTGCCTGCCTTCTTGTACGCGATCTTGAACTTCAGCCCGGTCAGCGACGTCGTGTAATCGTTCGCGTTCAGCTTGTGCACGTTCTGGTGCCCGAGGATGTACCAGTGATACTCCGTGCCGACCGGCACGCCGGAACCCTCAGGAGCACGGCCGGCGCGCCGCTTGGTCACGGCATAGCTGAATTGCCACAGGTCGGGAGTGATTTTCTTTTCCTTCCACTCGCCCTGGTCGTAATACCACTTGTGGCTCCGGCCGACTTTCATGCCGGTATATCTCTGTCCTTCGTACTCTTTGAATTCGTCGTACGACACAGAGGCTTCGCTCTTGATGACCTTGCTGTTGCGACTGGTCTTTGGTGTCGTTTTCACGGCGTCGGTCCTCCCGTCACGGGAGGGACTGCAAAGGACGTGCTGTGGAAATCGTGAATTTGAATCCGTCCGGATCGCGAAACCTGAACGCGCGTGTGCCCCAGGGCGTATCGGCCGGCTCGAGGTCCAGCGAAACTCCATCGTCCGTGATGCGCTTCGCGATGTCGTCGACATTCTGATCGGTCGTGATCTGCAGCGAGAATCCTTCGCCCTTCGCGCGATCGGTGCCTCTGGAGCCGTCGTCCTGACCGAGAAGCAGGCGCACCTCGCCGGCCCGCAGTGAGACCGCGATCCGCCTTCCGTTGCGTTCGTGGTTCTGGTCGATCGCGAAGCCGAGTACGTCGCGATACCAGGCCACGCTTCTCTCGAGATCGGCGACGGTCAGCGAGGCCGACAATGCGAGGCCGTTGAGGAGCGATGGAGACGGTGCATTCGTATTCATGATCCGAAGAATACCTGGTGTTCCACTTGCATCGGCGTCGCCGGGACGAATTGCAGTCACGCTCGAGAGGAGATCCAGGTCATGCCGGAAAGACAGCCGATCAGCCGTTTGTACTTTGTCTATAACGCCGAATCGGGAACGCTCGCGGCCATCGCGGATTCGGCCAAGAAGCTCCTGAGCATCAACGGCTGTCCGCTCTGTTCGCTCACGCACTCATTGTTCGGCGAGCGGAGTGAGTGGAAAACGTGCAGGGACACGATGGGGGTTGCGGTGGACTACGTGCATCGCGACGAGCTCACGCCGAAGCTGAAAGCATGCATCGGCGACGAGAAGCTTCCCTGCGTGGTCGCGGCCAGTCACGACAACCTGGCATTGCTCCTGACGGCCGACACGATCCGGCGCTGCAATGGCAGCATTGCCGATCTTCGCGGGCGGCTCAACATTCACGCGGCAATGCGCAATCTCGCCTTTCCGGAGGAAACGGATGTGGTCTCGACCATTCCGATCGCCAGCGAAGCCGCAAAGGACCGCGCTGTTTCACAATCCCGCGTTCGGCCGGATATTGGAACAGCCACAGACCGCTCAGACGCTCGACGCTGACCGTTGCCGCGTGGCGCCGGCGGCCCGGTACAGTGCAGCCGTACCAAGTCCCCATACGCCGTTGATGAGCAAGCCGACAGCAAGCATCTTTGCGTCAAATGCGATTGGCTGACCCTTGAGCGGTGCCACCAGCAAAACGGCGACGAGCGTCGGCGCGATCGCTCCGAAGACGCCGGCGACGATCCAATAGGCCGCTGTTGATTTCGTGCGCGCCACGACCATTCCGAGAAGAACGCCCCACACGCCACCCCAGAACGCCAGCGAGATGAGCTGAGGAACCCCGAATGGTTCCGTCGGCGTCATTTCAAATGGTTGCCGCGGCACCCAACCGCTGGCGTTCAGCACGTAAAGAAGAACCTGATGAAAGAGCGGCACCGCGAGCGCGCCGGCAATGAACCATCGCAAGGTTTTCATGATTGTCCTCTCACCGGGCAGGCTCGAATAGCTCGACGGGATTGCCGTCCGGGTCGAGTAATTGAATCTGCCTGCCTCCCGGCCCGGCTTCCATTTCGTTCCGAAACTGCAGGCCTGCTTTTTTGATCGCGTCAATGCACGAAGGAAGATCGGCAACGCGAACGACGATCCGATTCCAGCCGCCCGGCTCCTGCCGTTCCCCACTGGGGAGAGGACGTGAACCCGATGCTCCCGGCCCGCTCAGCAGGAGTGGCAGCGCCTCGAGCGACAGAGCAGCAAACGCGGGAAGCTGCTTGTGCTCCAATTTGAAGCCGAGGTGCGTCGTATAGAAGTCGATCGATCGGGCCACGTCGGTCACCTGATAGCGAACGCCGTGAAATCCGCGGATCCAATCTTTGACAGAGGATTCGTTCATCGCCTGCCTCCGCGCGGACGGCTGCATCGACTATGCCGGGCCGCCTCGGCTACTGGGAAGGTGCCGGCGGCAGCCAGAGCGTGAATGTCGTGCCGCGACCGGCTTCGCTCTCGACCGTGATGTCTCCGCCGAGCGCACGCGCGATCCTGCGGCTGATCGTGAGTCCGATCCCTGCGCCTGTTGCCGTCTGCGGCTCCAGGCGCACGAATTCCTGGAAGAGGAGGTGGCGTTTCGATTCCGGGATCCCTGGACCCGTATCGGCAACATCCACCGCGACACACGGGCCCGGCCGCGGTGATGCAGGGTTGTTCCGCACTCCCAGTCGGATCGCAACGCTGCCGGCCGGCGTGTACTTGATCGCGTTCGAAACGAGGTTTCCGACGACCTGCCGGACGCGGGCGGCATCGCTTTCGATCGGCGGGAAGTCGTCGGGAAGTTGAACGTCCATCGCCAGGCCTTTCGCCTGGCACTGAGGGCGGAAGGCATCGGCAACATCGCGCACCGCTTCGCGGAGGTCGATCGGCTTGCGTTGCACGTCGAGGTGCCCGGCCTCGGTCTTCGCGAGTTGCAGCAGATCCTCGATCAAGCCGAGCGCGGAGCGGATGGAGCGGCGAATCTGAAGGACGCTGTCGTGCTGTGCCTCGGTGATGTCGCCGGCGTAACCGGCCTCCAGCAACTGCGCGTGCCCATCCGCGGCGCCGAGGGGATTTTTCAGATCGTGAGAGAAACCGCGCATCAGCCGCTCGCGGCTTTCGGTCACGCGCTCCAGTTCCGCGCGCGCCTCGCGCTCGCGCTCGAGGAGTCGCTCGCGTTCAGCGGCGGCCTCGATCGATTCCGTGATGTCGGTGTTCGTCCCGAACCACCTCACCACGTTCCCGCGAGCATCCCGGATCGGCACCGCGCGCGACAGAAACCAGCGGTACTGGCCGGTCTTGCTGCGCAGCGGGAACGTGTCCTCCCAGTTCTGGCCTGTCTCGAATGCATGGCGGATCCGTTCGACGACCCGATCGACGTGATCCGGGTGATGGACTTTCCGCCAGCCCCATCCCTGCATCTCCTCGATGGTCGTGCCGGTGTACTCGAACCACCGTTCGTTGTACCAGGAGATCCATCCGTTGGGCTCGGCCATCCACGCGAGTTGGGGAATGCTGTTCGCGAGCGCGCGGAAGTTGCGCTCGCTCGCACGGAGGTCCTCCTCTGCGCGCTTGCGTTGGGAGATGTCGCGGAAGAACACCGAGAGCCCGTCATCCGACGGATAGGCGCGGACGTTCAACCAGATGCCGATGGTCGGAGCGATGGCCTCGAACTCGACCGTGGTCTGCTCGGCCATGGCCCGGCGGAACTCGTGCTGGAACGTGGAGCCGACCGCGCTGGAGAACTCGTCCCACAGGCTGCGGCCGAGGAGCTCCTCGCGGCTTCGCTTCAGAAGACGCTCGGCCTCGCGATTCACATAGGTGAAGCGCCACTCGCGATCGACCGCATAGAACGAATCGGTGATGCTCTCCAGGATGGTCGTGACCTGTTCGCGCGCCTTCCGCTCGCGCGCGAGGAGCCGCTCGCGCTCCTCGTCGAGCCGCTTGCGCTCCGAGATGTCGGTGAGCGTCCCGAACCAGCCGGTGATCCGGCCGGCTTCGTCGTGCTCCGGCATCGCCTGGCCGAGGAACCAGTGGTACTCGCCGTCGACGCCGCGGAAGCGGTATTCGATCGAGTACGGCTCGCCGGTCCGCAGCGAGTGCTGCCAGCGCGCTACGGTCCGCTCCCGGTCGTCGGGATGAATGAAGCGCAACCAGCGATCGCCCTCCGTTTCCTCGAGAGTGGCTCCGGTGAATTCGTACCAGCGGCGGCTGAAGTAGCCGTGGTAACCGTCGGGGTCGGTGGTCCAGATGTGCTGCGGGATCATGTCCGCCAGCAGGCGATAGCGCTCCTCGCTCTCGCGGAGCTTCTCCAGGATGGACTCGATCTCCCTCCGCGCCTTGGCCTCCTCGGCACGCGCGGCCGTCTCGCGCGTGAGCCGCAACGCGGTCTCCTCGGCCTGCTTGCGCTCGGTGGTCTCGCGCTGGACCGACGTCCATTGCACGACCTTCCCGTTCTCGTCCAGCACGGGCGCCATGCTCATCTCCACCCAGAAAGGACTTCCGTCCTTCCTGTAATTCAGCAGCTCGATGCGCACGGGTTCGCGCCGCGCGAGCGCGTCGTGGACCCGCCGCGTCGCGTCAGCGTCTGTCCCCGCGCCCTGCAGAATCCGCGGCGTTTTGCCGATGATCTCCTCAGGCGTGTAGCCGGTCATGCGCGTGAACGCTGCATTGACGTAGAGGATGCGCGGCCCGGGCTCTTCGAGAGGCTCCGCTTCCGTGACGACGACCGCATCGTTCGCCGTCGTGACCACCGATTCGAGGACTCGCAGACGGCCCTTCGAGCGTACCTGTCCGGTGACATCCTCGACCCGATGAATGATGTAGATCAGATTTCCCCGCTCATCGAACACCGGTGAGTTCAGTGGATCCCAATACCGTTCCTCGAACGCGCCGCCGGGCGAACGGATGTCGTACTTCTGCAGCGCCATCCGGTGCGGCTTGCCGGTGCGCAGGACTTCATGGAGCGACGCCAGGAGATTTTGCACGCCGGTCGCGTGAGGATCGGTGGGATTGTCCGGAAAGACCTCGAACAACGGACGGCCGATGACGTCCTCACGGCGGGTCATCGTCACGCGCAGGCGGGCTTCGTTGGCGGCGACCATGGTGAAGCGCGGCGGATCGGGTGCCAGGAGGAGGTAGGCATCGGGCGCGGACTCGAACACGGCCCAGAAGTTCGCTTCGGGGGCTGCGTGGCTCCGGCTGCCTGGATTGGCCATTTCGTCCAAAAACGATCGCGCGCCCGGCATTACGTCACCGGGCGCGCGATACGACTGCTCGTCTCACGCCCCTGCGCCTCAACGACCGGGTACAGCGTGACAACAGCGGTCGCGTAGAACAGCTCGAGGACGCGCGCCTGAGACGTAAACGCGATGTGCACGCGCGGTGCCATACGATGGCCGGCGCATGCGCGAGGTTCGCGATCGTCCGTGGCGTTTCATGATCGAGCCGCTCCTGCGACGCTGGCCGGACTATCCGCCGGATTGGGAGCGGCGACGCCTCCTGGTCTTCGAACGAGACGCTGGCCGCTGTCAGGCGTGCGGGTCTCCCCGCAGGACGCATCGGTCTCGCGGCCGAGTCATGGTGCGTGACCGGCGCACACATCCATCACGTGCAGCCGATCTCGTCTGGCGGCACGCACGCATTGTCGAACCTGCAAGTGCGATGCGTCGCA
>CAMPKJ010000178.1 GCA_946887105.1 uncultured Acidobacteriota bacterium
TGTAGCCTTCTCCCCTCCGCAGAGGGGAGAAGGTGCCGCAGGCGGATGAGGGGTCACCCTATTTCCCGCCGCGCAATCCCCTCCCTGATCCACGCGATCCCAAACTCGCCATCGCCGTCTGTGAGCTCATTGGGCATGCGTACCACTTCGATCCCACGACCGCGGAGAAACAGCGTGCGCACGCTGTCGTACTGACTCATGTCGATCGTGCCGTGCTGCGGCCCATCGAGCTCGATCGCGAGTTTCAACTCCGCACAGTAGAAATCGAGAATGTACGGCCCGACCGGTACCTGCCGCCGGAACTTGTAGCCGAGTTCGCGATTGCGCAGCCACCACCAGACCTTGTGTTCCGCGCGGGTTTGCGCGTGGCGGAGACCGCGTGCGTTCACGCGCATACGGCTGGAGAGATGGGCCATGATGTTTCCGAGGGTACCTCGGAGGGGCACCCCTCATCCGCCTTCGGCACCTTCTCCCCTCAGAGAGGGGAGAAGGCTAGACGATCAGCGCCGCATCGCCAGTTCTACGATCTCGCCGATCAGCTCCTTGTACGAACGGCCGCTTTCCTTGGCGGCCATGGCGAATTCGGCGGCGGGGTCGAGCCAGGGGTTGGGATTGGCTTCGATCACATAGATCTGACCGTCGTCGGTCATGCGCAGGTCGATGCGGCCGTAGTCGCGGAGTTTCAGCACGCGGTAGGCGGTGGTGGCGGTGTCGTGGATGCGCTGCACGAGCTCTTCGTCGATGTCGCGCGCAGGGGCGGATTTCGTTTTCTTGTACGCCTCGGTGGTGGTGTCGAATTTCACTTCGTAGCCGGCGATGCGCGGCATGCCTTCGGGCAGTTTCGAGAAATCGAGCTCGATCAGCGGCAGCGCCTCCGGCCTGTCGTTGCCGAGGATGGCGGCGTAGATCTCGCGGCCCTCGATGTACTCCTCGATCAATGCGGGCGAGTCGAATTCATCCTGCACGTACGCGATGCGCTCGAACAGATCCTTCAGAGAGGTGACCACCGAGGCCGCCTCGATCCCCTTCGACGCGTCCTCCGCCGCCGGTTTCACGATCACCGGAAACTTGATGTCCTGCGCGTGCTCGACGCGCCCCTTGTTCATCACCACCGAATACGGCGTGTTGAGATCGTGATAGCGGATCAGCTTCTTGGCGATGGCTTTGTCCATGGCCAGGAACGATCCGTGCGGTCCGGCGCCGGTGTATTTCTTCCCGACCAGATCGAGAAAGGCCGCGAAGTGCATCTCCTTCGCGTCGTCGCCCGCGTACGACTCGACCAGGTTGAAATAGAGATCGGCATTCGATCGCGACAGCGTGGTCAGCGTCTGCGGGCGTCCGTCGATGGCCAGCGTCGACGGCTCGTGTCCGAGGTCGTTCAGCGCATCGGTGATGGCCTCGATGTCGGTCTTCCTCTTTCTCTTCTTCTTGCCGTTTTCCGCGGCCGCGGCCTCGATGTTCGCGCCGGGATATTCTTCGTAGCCTTCGAACGTGTTGAACAGAATCGTTACCTTCAACGTGCGGGCCTCCGATGCTTCAAACGTTTCTTCCCGGTGAGAAACGTCATTGCCAGTGTAGTGATGTAGACCGTCAGATCGAGCATCTGCTGCCGCGCGCGCTCGCGCACGACCACCAGATCGAGCTCGTCGAGCCGCTTCTCGATCGCGATCACGAGGGTGCGTACGAGCGTGCGCCGCACACCAGTCCAGTAGTTGACCTTATCGATGATGGTGCGGCGGTGCTCTTTCAACAGCGCCGCGGCCGAACGCGCCTCGCCATCGGTGCGGCTCGGGAAGATGTCCAGCAGATCGGCATCGAGCGCCAGGTCGGCGATCATCGGCGACTCGTCGACGTGGAACTGCTGATAGAACTCTTCGACGGTCTGGTCCATCTCGGCGACGGTGATGTCCGTCTTGCCGACCGGCCGCACCGGCGGCGTGTCGCCGAGCTCGCGCGCGATGCGATCGACGTACTGCAGTTTCTTCAGCGCGCCCCATCCCGCATAACGCCGCTTCCAGCGCGACTCGGGATCGAGCCAGACCGCGAACGTCTCCGCGAAGTCTTCGTCGGGATGTTTCTGCGCGTACCAGCCGGGGATGTAACGGACGAAGTCGCGTGAGAAGGGAACGAACGGATAGTCGTCGCGATACGGCTTGCGGCTCGACCCGAACAGCTTGCGCCACTCGGAGGTCTGATAGAGCTCGTACGCGTGGTTGAACGCGTGGCCCGCCTCGTGGCGCAGGTACATCATGGTCTCGCGCTCGCCCTCGACGTCATTGATCGCGTCTTCGAGGTTGGCGATGCGCGGATCGCCGAGGTAGAAGGGGATGCCGATCACCGGCTCGCCGCTCGGGGAGCCCCATTCATCCGACAGGTAACAGGTCGGCCGGAAGTGCCGCAGGTCCTTCGCCTCCAGCTCGGCGTAGAGATGCCGCACGAGCTCCGCGACCGGGGAACGCTCCAGCGATAAGCCGAGGTCGCGGATGCGCACCGGCAAGAGCTGCAACGCCTCGGGCGGCGCATGTTCGAATTGCATCGCGGGAAGGATATCCTTCCGCGCATGAAACACTGGCTCATGAAATGCGAACCGTCCGCGTACGCCATCGACGATCTCCAGCGCGACGGCTCCACAAAATGGGAAGGCGTGCGCAATTACCAGGCGCGCAATTTCATGCGCGATGAGATGAAAGTTGGCGACAAGGTGCTGTTCTACGCATCGAACGCCGATCCGTCCGGCGTCACCGGACTGGCCGAGGTCAGCCGCGAAGGGTATCCGGATCCGAGCGATCCGACGTGGACGCTGGTGGACATCCGCTTCGTGCAGAAGTTTCCGCACATCGTCTCGCTGGAGACATTGAAGAACACGCCAGGACTGGAAGAAATGGTGGTGACGAAGAAGGGCTCGCGGCTCTCGATCCAGCCGGTGACGAAGCGCGAATACGACATCGTCGTGAAGCTGGGCAAGAAGAAATGAAGCTGTCCCTGCATCGCGGCGACATCACGAAGCTCGACGTCGACGCGATCGTGAACGCCGCGAATGCTTCGCTCCTCGGCGGAGGCGGCGTCGACGGCGCAATTCATCGCGCGGCCGGGCCGGAACTGCTCGCGGAGTGCCGGACGCTCGGCGGATGTCCGACCGGCGAAGCGCGCATCACGCGCGGTTACCGGCTCCCGGCGCGGCACGTCATCCACACGGTCGGTCCGGTCTGGCGCGGCGGAACGCAGCGGGAGCCGGAGTTGCTGGCGTCGTGTTATCGCAACAGCCTGGCGCTGGCGGTCGAGCATGGCGTGCGCACGATTGCATTTCCGGCGATCAGCTGCGGCGTGTACGGCTATCCGGTCGATCAGGCCGCGCGCATCGCGGTCGAGGAAACGGAGCGATTCGCGACGGGGCATCCGTCCATCGAGAGCGTGCTGTTCGTCTGCTTCGAAGACGATTGCGCGCGGGCGTACGAGCAGGTGCTCGCCTCTGGAACGAGCTTTGCGGACGCGTGACGCATGGTTGGCCCAAGCTGTCCCGCGCTCGTCATTCATGCAGATGATGCCTTCCGCAAGGCACTCATCGCCGCGCTCGATCAACACCATTTCAAGGTGTCGTTCGTGTCGGATGAACAGAGCGTCGAAGATCTGCTGCGCGAGCACACGTTCCGTGTGGTCCTGATCGGCGTGAACGTCGCCGCGAGCACGGGCGTGCGGTCGCTCGACGTCCTGCGGCAGGCGCGGCAGGACCGCCAATGCGCCGTGATCCTCCTCGGCGATCCCGACCCGCAGATCCGCACCATCGCACCGTGGGCCGACGAGACGCTGCTGAAGCCGGTCGATCCCGCGTACGTCGCCACACGCGCGCGCTCGTACTGCGAACGTTAGTGTCGTGTCGGGACACCAGGTTTCTTCCGAGCGCCTTCACGCGTCCAACGGCGTGTTGGAGGTGCCCGTGAGAAACGCAATGACGCTGTTGATGATGGTGCTGCTGTTGTCCTGCAGCAAAGCCGAACATTCCGCGAAGAGCGTGGCCGCCGATGTGCCGCAGTCGCGCGGAGCCGAATCCGCGCCGGCGGCACTGGCAGCAATCCCGGCGCCCGCGACGCCACGCATGATCGTGCGCAGCGCGCAGATGCGCATAGTCGTCGGCGACACCACGAAGACCGTCGACGCCGTGACGAAAGCGGTCGAGGCGATGGGCGGATTCGTGGCCGGATCGAACGTCTGGCGCGAGGGAGAGCTGATGCGCGCGACGCTCACGTTGCGCGTGCCGTCGGACAAGCTCACCGCCGCGCTGGCGTCGATCCGCGGCCTGGCGCGCCGCGTCGACAATGAGACCATCGCCAGCGAGGACGTGTCGCAGGAGTACGTCGACCTCGGGTCGACGGTGCGCAATCTCGAGGCGACCGAAGCGGAGCTGCGCGAGCTGTTGATCGTGGCGCGGAAGAATTCGCGCAAGGCCGCGGACGTGCTGGAAGTGCACGAGCAGTTGACCGTCATCCGCGGCCAGATCGAGCAGGCGAAAGGGCGGATGCGTTATCTCTCTGAGGTGGCGGCGCTGTCATCGATCGCGCTCGAGATCCTGCCGGACGCGATCGCGCAGCCGGTGGTCGAGCCGGGCTGGCAGCCGCTGGTGGTCGCGAAGAATGCGGTGCGCGCGCTGGTCGGCTCGCTGCAATCGATGGCCACCGTCGCGATCTGGCTGCTCGTGTACGTCGTCCCGGTGTTCGGTATGCTCGCGCTGGTCATCGTCGCGCTGTGGAAGCTCGCGCGCCGTACCGCCAGAGCGAGGGAAGTTCATGAATGAACTGGTGAGCTACTTCGATCGGATCCGGGAGCGGACCATGCGCGTGATCGCGTGCGTCCCTCCCGGCCGCGTCGACTGGACCTACAAGGAAGGAAAGTTCACGTTCGGCGACGTGATGCGGCACCTGGCGTCGATCGAGCGCTGGATGTTTGCGGAGAACGCGATGCAGCGGCCGAGCCGCTATCCCGGACATGGCCCCGAGCTCGCCGGCGGGTACGACGCGGTGGTCGCATACATGCGCAGGATGCACGCGGAGTCGATGGAGCTGTTCGCACAGGCCGATCTCGACGCGATGTGCATGACTCCCGGTGGCGCGGAGTTGCGCGTCGGCAAATGGCTGCGCGCGATGATCGAGCACGAGTCGCATCATCGCGGGCAGCTTTACCTGTACTGTTCGATGCTCGACATTCCGACGCCGCCGATCTTCGGGTTGACCGAGGAGCAGGTCAAGGCGCGCAGCATCGGCTAAAGAACCGCGAAGTGCGGTCTAACGCACAGCGCGCCGCCGCGGCAGCAGGCGCGTCAACCACACCGTCGTGGTCTCACCGCTCTTCCGCGGAATGGTCAGCGCGATCGAGCGCGAGGTGCGCGACGACGGCACGCTGGTCGTTTTCCACGCGCCGGGAATGGTCAACTGGAACGAGCCGGTCGCGTTTGCGTTCGGATCGGCAACGTCGACGCGCATGCTGTTCTTGTCCGTCATGGTCGCGTAGACGACCGCCGCGGCATTCGACTGAAAGCCTTCGATCGAGCCCGCACGCCAGAAGGTGATGCCCACCGCGCCGGTGCGTTGGTCGCGCACCGCGGACACGATGTCGTTGTTCACCAGGATCGACAGCGGCCGCGAAGCCGTCCACTGCGCCATCGAGGTCGCGGTCATGTTCGGCACGATCACGTACTCCGCGGTCGCGTTCACCGGCGCGCTCCCGTGATCGAGCCAGAGCGTGACGAACGGTTTCGTGTGCACGGTCGTGTCCGGCGAGCCGCCGAGGGACGCCCACGTGCCGCTGCGTGTCTCGCGGGCGACGTTCAGATCGACCGGCGCCGGGAACCAGTAGCCGACGCCTTCGAGCAGCGCCCAGTCGTCGCGGCGCGTGAGCTGCGATGACGCATTCAGGAGCGGCCACTGATTGACGATCGTCTCGACGCGGTTCGTGGTCGGCGAGGTGATGCTGGTGGTCAGAAACACGATGGCGTCGTCGAAGAAGAACCACGACTTGCGCGCGGCCAGGTCCGAGTCGAGCGGCGCCAGTTCCATCGCCGAGACACCGTTGCGGCCGTCGCCGGTACCGCCCGCGAACGAGCGCGTGCCGTAGCCGTACTCGTCGCTCGCGGTGTCGGCCTTCTGCTCGACCGTCGTGCCGGGCAGGCGGGTCCAGTCGAGCGCGGGCCAGATGTCGCGGCCGAAGTATTCGTCGCCGCGCTGGACGAGATAGAAGCGGCCGTCGGATTGACGCGACCCGCGCACGTTTTCGTTGTTCGTCCTCTCGCCCGATTTCGTGCGCGTCGAGAACATCTTCACCGACGCGAACCAGCCGTCGCGGCGATGCACGGTGTAGTCGGATGCGAAGTAATGGCGATGGCCGGCCGGCCACGCGGGCACCGCGCGCGCGGATTCGAGCTTCGCCGCCAGCGCGGACAGCTCCGACGGGATCGCGCCGGTCCAGCTGGCGAGCATCTTCGCCGCGGCGCTGCGAATCTCCGCGCCGCGCGGCGATTCGAACTGCGATGCCTGCAGCAGCGCGGCTATGCCGTTGAAGCCGCTGGTCGTCTCTCGCGCCACTTCGCGGCTGATCACCGAGACATCGAAGTAGTTTCCGTACAACGTCCAGGCGATGCCGTCGGCGAGGTAGTCGCTGAACGACGCCAGCGAATCCGCCTGCAGTCCGTACGACGTGCCGCCGGTGATGAGCGCATAGCGCGCCACGTCGTTCGCGAACGAACCGCCGTAGCCGCCGGTGTAGAGCTGCGCGCCGTGCTGATGGAATGAGCGATCGCGCTTGATGCCTTCGGCCGCGGACGGTTTGGTGACGCTGTTCATCGCGTCGCGGACCGCGGCCAGCCTGCCCGCATCGTCGTCGAGCAATCCGAGACAGAGATGCGTGAACGAAGACCAGACCAGGTTCTCGCCGGTCGGTACGGGGCCGACCAGGCCGCGGCCGGTGGGGGAACTGCCGATGCGGAAGCGCATCGCGCGCACGAGATCCTCGTGCGTCTGCGGATCGACTTCGCCTTGCATCAGCACGAGCGTCGGACCGAGGTCGATCGGAATGCCGATGGTCCAGAACCACCAGTTGCCGGTGGGGATGATGGTGATGCCGTAGAACGTCTTCGTGTACGCGAGCGCGGCGTCGATCTGCGCGCGCAGCGCCGGATCGCGATACAGCCCCTGGCCGGGAGTGCGATACGCCTTGGCGAGCACGATCAGCCGCCGCGTGTGATCCCATGGTCCCCAGTAGCCCGCCGGCGAGCCGGAGTAATCGATGTCCATCCAGCTGCCATCGCTGCGCATCCAGGTTGGGCCCGTGATCTGCCGGGTGACGGACTCCAGCTCGTGGAGTGCGCGCTGCATGCGCGGAGTGGATGGATCGGCGCCGGACGCGCTGTAGAACGCCTCGAACTGCGTCCGCACGACATCGACGCCGGAGGCCTGGAGGTGGACTGCCGTGAACAGGAGGAACGCCAGCGCGAAGGTCTTGTTCATAGGGGCTGAAAATTCAAAAAGGACGGCGTACGCCGTCCTTTTCGTCTCGGAGTGGAGTGCTTGCAGGTTTAGACGGTGGTGACGTTCGACGCCTGGAGACCCTTCGGTCCCTGGATCATGTCGAACTCGACCGTGGCGCCTTCCGGCAGCGAGCGGAAGCCGCTCGCCTGGATGGCGGAGAAGTGCACGAACACGTCCTCGCCGTTCTCGGCCGTGATGAAGCCAAAACCCTTCGCATCGTTGAACCACTTGACTTTGCCAGTGCTGCGCATACCTCTGATTCTCCTTCTAGTAGACCCCCGGTCACCTTCCATAGTTGCCGGACTTGTCGTGTGCCGAGCGCAACTTCCCCTCAATACAATAAATTTCAAGAGGCGGCGCTCGCGGCGTCCTCAGCAGCTGAAGTAGAGGCTCTGCTCGCGCCCGCATACCGCGCATTGCCGCGTGACGATGGTCAGGTCGCGCTCGGCATAGCGGGCATGCTGCGTGTCGGGCATCGAGTAGGCGCGCGCACCGCACGTGCAATGGCGCGATGCGAGGTGCGCGTCGATGTCGTGCGGGTCGCGGACGGCGAGCGCCGACGCGGGTGCTTCGCCCGGCGCGAACGCCAACCGCGGAGCAACCGCAGCAGTCTCGGCGGGACGTTTGGTCTTGAGCATGACGATCAGCCCGACGAACATCATCACCATGAATGCAGCCAGGCCCCATCGCGTCGCGGGCGAGACGGTGGATGCCGTCACGCGCTGCGGCGGCGCGCCCGCGGCCGGCGGCTGGAGGCGATATCCGATCTCGCTCCAGATGCCGCCGAGCTTCGTCAGATGTTCCGGCACGTCCTCGACATCGACCGAATCGCGCAGCGAACGGAGCGATTGTCGGATGGTCACGGTGCGCCCGTTGCTGTCGATGGTGTATTCGTAGCGGAACGTCGGGCTCTCCGTCACCGAGGTGCTTTTCTCGACCGACATCTCCTCGGGGAACGTGAACGTCGCCACCTGCCGGATGTTCAGCGGCCACGCGAACGCCAGCGGCATCCTGCGGATCATCGTGTCGGGACGCGACAGATAACCGTCGAGCACGCGCGGATACCACGTCCACTGTCCGCCGTCCCACAATTCGCGCACGCGATACGTTTCGTCGACCACGATCACGTTGCGCTCGCGCTCGTCGATGATGACCGGCGCATCGGCCGCTTCGATCTTCGGCTGATCGACCGCCAGATCGTTGATGCGCTCGTGCGCGAAATCATCCGCGGACAGGCTGGCCAGCTCGGAGCGCATCGCATCGGCATCGCCGCCGCTGTAGGTCGTGCGGATCTCGAGGACGGTCGGCTCGCCGTAGCTCGTGGTCTTGTAGTGCTGCTCGACGACGGTGCTGCCGTTCTGCTGGGTGGAGATCGTGGCGAGCGCTGTGGTACCGGCGTGAACGATCAGCGCGCGGCCGTAGTTCGGCGTCTCGATCGTGGCCAGCGTGCCGCCCTGATCGGAGATCGTGCCGTCGATCCAATAGGTCTTGCCGCCGTCGATCACCTGCGCGATGACGTGATCGAAGAGGAACGGTGAGGGAATCCTGGCTGCCAGGCGGTGTTCGAGCCGCGTGTTGACGAGCGCCGGATGCGCCTGCAGTCCAAGCTCGCGCAACAGCGCCACGAGCAGCAGCGTCTTGTCCTTGCAATCGCCCCAGCGCGTTTCGAGCGTTTCCCACGGCTGATGCGGCTCGTGCGAGTTGCGCCCCATCTCGATGCCGAGGTAGCGGATGTCGTCCTGCACGAAGCGGATGGCGGCGGTGATCTGCGCGGTGCGTGTCTTGTGCTCGTTGCGGAATGTGTTCGCGAGCGCCCGGACTTCCGCGGTGGAACGAGCATCGAGCCGGAACATCGCATCGGCCCAGAGCGCGACCTCGGACCACGAGGCGAACGCTGTCACCTGCACCGATTTCCACGCCTCGTACCACGACGGAACGGAGTCCTCCAGGTCCAGCGCGGGCAGATCGCGCATCTCCCATGTGTAGGTGTTGCCCGCGACGACGGGTGACGCCCCGCGCCATTGCAGCGGCCTTGTGCCGTTCCAGAGCAGGCGATGACGGACGCGCCGCGAGGGGACGGAGGAACTGAGGCGGTAGGAGTCGGTGTAGCGGTCGCCGAGGAGCGGATTGGCACCATCGACGGACCACGAGTAATCGATCACGTCGCCCGGACGGACGTCCTTCACGAACACGAGCGCGGTGCGTTCGCCATCGTAGATCCGGCTGTCGGAATCGTCTTCCTTCTGGATGACGCGGATCTCGTCCGCATCGAGCGCGTCGATGCGCTTGCCGCCGCGGACGATGGCAATCTCGTGGATCTGCAGCGTCTCGAAGGACGGATCGAAGTCGAACGAAAGCTCGGATGCGTTCTGGACACCGCTCGGCGACAGCACCATGCGCGCGGTGCGGAAGAACTGCCATTCGCTGCCGTCGCCGGCGCGGACCTGGTGGTCGTTGACCAGGTCGTAGATGCCCCAGCGGGCGTGCTGTTTCGCGACCGGCACGTTCGCCGCGATGTCAAGGCGTTCTACCCATGCGGGAGCAGGGCGGACGGAGAACTCGGCGGCGGAGACGCTGAGCGAGAGAGCACAAATCAGGACCAGGACCGGGGATCGCAAGCGATCGATTGTAAACGGCT
>CAMPKJ010000179.1 GCA_946887105.1 uncultured Acidobacteriota bacterium
GGTGGGGATCGTCATGCTCGTGGGCCCGATCGCGGGCGCGAACATTTTCCTCGCCGCGGGTCTCGCGGGCGCGGTGACGGCCGATCTCGCGCTGCGGGCCATCGCGCTGCTGTTTCTTCTCGCGCTGCCCGCCTCGCGCCTCGAGCCGCGGGAACGAACCTCTGAAACGACGATCGCGGCAATCCGCGACGGCTGGACGTACATCGCCGCGCACGGCACGTCGATGTATGCCGTCCTGCTCGTGGCGGTGAGCATCTTCTGTGTCACGCTGTGGATTCCGATCGCGCCGCTGCACTTGCATCAGCTGTTCGCCGACGCCGACCGCATCCTGAGCTTGCACACGGGGCTCTTCGGCATCGGCGCATTGATCGGCGGCCTGGCCGCACCGCGCGTCCTTCGCTGGGCGGGCAGCGGTGTGGCCTTCTTCTGTGGCCTGGCGCTCGAGGCCATCGCGCTCGTGAGCTACTCGCAGGTTCGCGCCATGCCGCTGTCGATGGCCGTGTGTCTCTGCTGGGGCATCTGCGTGTCGTTGACGCTCGTCGCCTATTACGTCCTGATCCAGGAGCTGGTCGGCTCCGACTTTCTCGGGCGCGTGCTTGCGTTCGCGCAACAGGGCGAAGGCGTGGCGACCGTCGCCTCGATGGCGCTCGCCGCCGTGCTCTTCCGGCTGATGAGCGCACAGAAGATTCTCTTCTTCGCCGGGATCGTCTACCTGGCCATCGTCTCGTTCTCCGCCGCCACGCGGACGGGGATGCAGCTGCTGCGGACCAGATGATGCGGAGCGTCGCGTGTCTCCTCGCCGCCGTTTCGTTCCTGTGCGCATGCACGCACGCCGTCACGCCTGCGCCAGGCGGCCGCTATGCGCTGCGCATGGTCGCGTCGGACACGATGGGCGGCGGCGACGGCGCGATCTCGCCGAGCGGCCGCTACATCGCGATCTCATCGCGGCGTACCGGGAGCGTCGATCTGTGGATCTATGACATCGCCGGCGAGACGTGGTCACAGATCACGAACGGGGCTGGAGACGAATTCGAAGCACAGTGGTCACCGGATGAAACGCTTCTGGCCTTCACGACGTCAGAGGCGGGCAACAAAGACATCGCCGTGATCGCGCTCGCCTCGCGCGAGGTGAAACGGATCACCAGCTCGCCCGATGACGATGAGTATCCGGCCTGGTCTCCGGATGGCCGGCAGCTCGTCTATACGGGCGGTCCATGGAAAGAGCGCGACTTCTTCATCATCGCCGCCGAGGGTGGCACGCCGGTGCGCGTCACGCGGCGCTCCGGAATGGCGGGCGCGTGTTCCTTCGAACCGGGAGGGCAGTCGCTGATCTGCCATCGCTACGACACGGGATCGGGCAACGTGGTGCGCATCGCGATTCGCTCCGGCGAAGAGACTCCGCTGACGGAAGGACAGGCGTGGGATTACAAGCCCACGACCTCGCCGGATGGCCGGTGGGTCGCGTTCTCGCGCAATCTCGAGAATCCGGCGTCGATCGTGGTGATGCCGTCGCGTGGCGGCGAGGCGCGCGCGCTGGTCGCGACGAACAGCGAAGACCGCTGGCCGACGTGGAGCGCGACAGGAAACCAGCTGCTGTTCCACCGCAGCGCGACCTCGGCGGTTTCGCTGCGCGTGCTCGATCGCGAGAGCGGAACGGTGCGAACCATCGCCGGCGAGAGCGAGCAGCCCGGCCAGGGATCGTTCGATCCAGAGGGCCGGCGGGTCGTGTACGCGGCCCGGCGCGATGGCCGCGGCATCCTGCGGATGTTCGATCTCTCGAGCGGCACCGGCCGGGACGTCGATACCGGCGGATACGAAGCAGCGTTTCCACGCTGGTCACCGGACGGAACGCGCATCGCCTTTCTGGCGCGCGTGGATGGGCGATGGACGATCGCCACGATGGAACCCGACGGAGGACCCGTATCCGTGGTGCCGCTGCCGAAGACCGTGCATGGCATGCTCGGGCCGATCGACTGGTCGCCGGACGGAAAGCGCATCGCCTTCAAAGCGGATGGTCTGCCGTTCGAAGCCGATCTGTACATCGTCGACGTCGACAGCGGCGCGCTCCGCAACGTCACCAACGATCATTGGTGGAACGAGTCGCCGTCGTGGACGCCGGACGGCCAGTCGCTGGCGTTCATGTCGACGCGCGGAGGCGGTTGGACGTGGGGCCTGTTCCGCATGAACGTGAACACCGGCGCGGTCGACGTGCTGGCCACGCCCGACTACACGGAGAAATACTTCCCGCGCGTCGGCGCCGATGGCTGGGCCGTATGGACGAGCTACGATGAAGCCGGCACTCCTCGGCTCGTGCAGGCTTCGCCCGCCGGCGTCGTCACGCCGATCGACGCTGCCGGCGAGGGAACGATGTGGCCATCGTTTTCGAGCGACGGCAAGCAGCTGCTCTATACGGTGGTCACGCACCGCATCGAATACTGGGTGGCGGAAAACCCGCTGTCCGACGATTCCCCCGTCGGCCGGATGGCGCGGACGAAGCCTCCCGCCTCGCAGCCGGAGCGTGTGCAGGCGCACCCGAGCTCTCCCGTCGCCACGGCAGTGCGTGAGAGTCCGGTGCAACTGCTCCATCGTTGAATGATGTGATTGCGCTGCCGGTCGGCAGCGAGGACGATCATGGAAACGATGCAAAACGATCGCGAAGACGTCGAGCTGCGTGCGGCATTGCAGAACGACGTGACGTACAGCCACGCCACGAGCGCGATCTGGCAGCTGGCCGTCTATGACACGCTGCACGGCGGCCGCCGTTACGCCAACATCGGTGGGCGCCAGCTGCTCGAACATCTCGGGAGCGCCGCACGCCTGACCTCCGCATCGCACGTGCTCGAGCTTTGTTGCGGCGTCGGCGACATCTGCCGCGATCTCGCGGAGCGCTTCGGCTGCCGCGTCACCGGCGTGGAATGGAACCGGCGGCAAGTCGATCACGCGCGCGCGCTTCCGCATCCGTCGGTCGAGTTCATCGAGGCCGATGTCCGCTTGTTCGACACGCCCACGCGCTTCGACGCGATCGCGGCGTTCGATTCGCTTTCACTGGTGCCGTCGCTCGACGTCGTCCTGCGCCGCAGCGCGAGCCTGCTCGCTCCGGGCGGAACGCTGGTGCTCTCCGACGTCGTGGCCGGTCCTCATGTCACGCCGGAGCTGCAGCGCTTCATGTGGGAGCTCGATGCGGTGGTCAACCTGCCCGCGCCGGACGACTATCGCGAGCTGCTGACGGCGGCGGAGCTGCGAGCGATCGAGATCGCCGACCTGACTCACGTGGCGGAGGCCTCATTCGACGCAATCGGCGTCTCGTTGCGCGCTCACGAGGAACGGCTCGTTCGCGAGTGCGGCGCCGCCGATGTCGAGGAATGGCGCGACGCGGTGGCGCGGTACGCCGGCGCGTTCGCGCGGCGCGAGCTGCTGTACGTCTGCATCACCGCGCGGGCGTAGTCGAGAAGCTTGGGGTGCGGCGGCCGCAGCCGCCGCTTTTGTATGTTCGTGCGCCGCGTAAGAGATACGAAGGCGGCGGCTGCGGCCGCCGCACTCCAGGACGTCAGTGCGGTCAGCGTCCGCCGCTGGCGGCGGTCGCCTGGACGCGGGTTCCGGTGGGGTCGTACGTCTCGACCGGACCGCCCGGGGACATGTGCCACTGGATGAAGCGCCACGTGCCGCGATCGTTCACCGCAACCGCGGAGGCGCGCAGCGGCACGACCTGTTTCGCGCCGTCGGGGCTGACCATCTGCACGCGGCACTCTTCGGTGCAGATGCCGAGCGATCCGGAGACGCGGCAGGCGATCATCGGGTGGTCGGCGAGCGACTTCACGCGCGAGGTCTTGATCGTGTCGAAGATCTTGTCGGTGAAGCGATCGAGATCCGCTTTCGTCCGCAACTTGATCGGTGCTTCCGTCTGCGGATCGTTGTCGAACGTGGCCAGCTTCTCGTCGCCGATGATCATCGACTTGAGCGCGGGCACGTCCATGGCGTTCCACGACTCGTGAAGGCGGTGGTACGCAACCTCGAGGTCGCGCGAGGCCGCCTCGTCCCAGACGATCGCCGGACCAGGGGCGGGAGCATCAGCGGGAGCGGCGATGGCAATCGCGGCAAACGCCGTCATCAGTGCGGCGAGCGTTCCAACAAGCCAGACCGCGGATCCGCGGCGGAGCCGGAGTGGTGTATGCATCGGTTCCTCCTTCATCAGTAAAGTCAGTGTGCGGCGATCGCCGCGCGCGCGCTTCTCCGCGATTGCGGGAGTTGGAGATGAACGCGGCGAGGCCTCAAGCGCTCCGCCGCGCCACGGCGGCCAGGGCGTCGAAGGCGCGGACGTAGGGGAGGATGCGCGGCAGTGACCCGGAGAAACGAAGCTTTCCGGTCAGCACGGCGAGCTTGGCGTCGATCCGGCCGGAGACGAAGTCCCGCCATTGCTGCTCGGTGGCGCGGAACAGCGGCGTGAACGGCTCGCTGGCCGTGACGCGCGTTCCGCGGCCCTGGTCATCCCAGTTCACCCATGCGGTCTGCGGCGATTCGCCTTCGAGCTGAAACTGCAGCGTGCCGGCGCCGGCGAAGAGACGCGCGTCATCGGCCGCGTTCCACGCACCGAGCACGGCATCCCACCACGCATCGGAAAAGAATTCGCGTTCCGGCATTCCACACCAACCCACCGTACAACTTCGTATCGATTCCCTCCAGAATTCTTCTCCCCGATTGCTATTTTCATGAATTCATCGCGGGCGTGGGTAGGGATTTCATGCCCTGTAACACTCCACCAAATGCAGGTTGACCCATGTCAGAGCTACGGGTTGTGAACGCCGCCGCGTTGCGCAGGAGTGGAGGGTCGCCTCTTCGCTCGGCAATCCTCGGCATCGCCGAGCGCGAAGTCGATTTCGCACGCCGCCGGTTCGCCCTGCATCGGCCCACCGCACGCCAGCACCTCGAACGCGCCGGACGGGCATTCGTGACCGGCTATAACACCGCCCTGGCCTCTTCGGTCGAGGAGCTGCCGCCGCTCCTCGGCGAGGTCGATCCGGACCTCGCCGGCTTCGCGCATGAAGGCGCGGCGATGGCGCTCACGCTCCTCGATCTGTTCACGTTCTGGCGGCGACGCCGGTGGCGTGTCTTGTTGGAGACCGCGCCGCAGCACAGCTACCTGATCCAGGTCGGCGCCGGATGGGCGCTCGCACGCCTGCGCATCCGGCGGGTGCCGTCGTTCCTGCGCGGCGATCCGTTGCACTGGCGGCTGGTCGTCGACGGATACGGCTTTCACGAAGGCTTCTTCGCGCCGGAGCGAACGATCCGCCGCGCGGCCGAACCGCGTCTCGAACCCGGTCTGCGCGCGAATTTCGATCAAGGCGTCGGCCGCAGTCTCTGGTTCTTCTGCGCTGCCGATCCCGATGCCATCGCCGAGGCGATCGCCGGATTTCCTGAGCACCGGCGGGGCGATCTCTGGAGCGGCAGCGGCCTCGCCTGCGCGTATGCCGGCGGAGTCGACGAAACGGCGGTCCGCGCGCTGCTCGAGCGCGCGGGCGATCTCGCATCGCACCTGTTCCAGGGAGTCGTCTTCGCCGCGAAAGCACGGCAGCGCGCGGCGAATCCCACGGCGGCTACCGAAACGGCATGCCGCGTCGTGTGCGGGATGACGGTTGACGCAGCAGCGGCACTTGCCGACGAAACCACATGCGGCCTGGATCTGGATGACGCCGGCGCATACGAGGAGTGGCGACGGCGCATTCGCGACATGAGGAGGTGAGGGATGACCATCGGGACTCCATCGCGGCGATACGCATCGCGGGTGCTCGGCCTCGTCGCGGTAGTGACGCTGTATGGATTCGCGCGACCGGCTCCGCTGCCCGAAAGCGATCTCGCGACGCTGGCCCGGCCATTCCGCTTCCGCGCCGAGCCGCTGCCGCAGCTCGCGGTCTCGGCGCGCACCGAGCGCGCCGTTCGTCCGTCACTGCGCCCGATCGCGGCATGGATCTCCTCCGTCGGCGCGGCGGTCGCGCTGCATGACCTCGACGGGGATGGACTGCCCAATGACGTCTGCAGCGTGGACGTGCGCACCGATCAGGTCATCGTCGCTCCCGCGCCCGGCACGCCGCAGCGGTATGCGCCGTTCGATCTTCTGACCTCGACCCCCGAGCTGGATCGCACCACCACGGCGCCGATGGGCTGTCTGCCGGCGGACGTGAACGAAGACGGGCGTGCCGACCTGCTCGTGTACTTCTGGGGCCGCTCGCCGCTGCTGTTCGTGCGCGCCGGACCCGATCCGAAAGCGCTGCAGCGCGACACCTACCGGGTCGAGGATCTCGTGACGCCGCACCGCGACTGGTACACCAACGCCGCGATTCTCGCGGATGTCGACGGCGACGGGCATGCGGACGTCGTGATCGGGAACTACTTCGCCGACGGATCGGGAGTGCTCGACACGCGCGCCACGACGCCGATGCAAATGCAGGACACCATGTCGCGCGCGCTCAACGCCGGCGGGGACCGCCTCTTTCTCTGGGGCCGCGATCCATCACGGCCGTCCGGCGTGAGCTTCCGCGAGTCGCCGGATGCGTTTTCGGGCAACTCCGCGCGGGGCTGGACGCTCGCCCTCGGCGCACAAGACCTGGACGGCGATCTGCTGCCCGAGCTCTACGTCGCCAACGACTTCGGACCCGATCGTCTTCTGCACAACGAATCGGTCCCCGGCCGCGCGCGCCTGGTCTCCGTCGACGGCGCGCGCCGCTTCACCGATCCCAAGTCGAAGGTGGTCGGCCACGACTCGTTCAAAGGGATGGGCGTCGACTTCGCCGACGTCAACGGCGACGCCGTTCCCGACTTTTTCGTCAGCAACATCACCGAGAGCTACGCGCTCGAGGAGAGCAATTTCCTGTTCGTCAGCAACGGCGATGCGCGGTCATTGCGCGGGTCATGGCGCCGCGGGCGCGCTCCTTTCCACGACCGCAGCGAGCAGCTCGGCGTGGCCCGGAGCGGATGGGGATGGGATGCGCGCTTCGCCGACTTCGACAACGACGGCGTCGACGAGATCGTGCAGGCCGCCGGGTTCATTCGCGGATCGGTGAACCGCTGGCCCGAGCTCCACGAGCTGGCGATGGCGAACGACGTCGCCCTGCGGCACGCCGCCGCGTGGCCTCTCTTTCGCGCCGGCACGGACATCTCCGGACATGGCCGCAATCCGTTTTTCGTGCGCGCGGAGGATGGCCGGTATCACGACGTCGCGCCGGCCGTCGCGCCGGATCGCGGCGTGAGCCGCGGAATCGCCACGGCCGACGTCGATGCGGACGGGAGGATCGACTACGCGGTGGCGCGGCAATGGGATTCCTCGCTGTTCTACCGCAATGAATCAGCGCACGCCGGACGCGCCATCGCGCTTCGTCTGCTGTTGCCGAGCCGGCCTTCGTCGAAAACGACGGTCGTGGCCGGGACTCCGCCTGCGCTCGATGCCTTTCCCGCGATCGGCGCGACGGCGTTCGTGCGCCTCGCGCGCGAAGGCGCGCCTCGGCTCACCGGGCAGGGGAGCGGCGGCAACGGACACTCCGGCAAGAGCAGCCCGGAGCTCCACTTCGGTCTCGGCGACGTCGCGGCCGATGCGCCGGTCGACGTCGATCTGCGCTGGCGCCAACCCGGAGGAGCGCTCGCGTCGCAGCGGCTTCGATTGCGCCCCGGTTTCTGGACCATCGTCCTCAGGACTGCGGAGGCACGCTAATGGCGAACAACGGAACGGATCTGCGTCTCGCGGCGCTGCGGCGGTTTGCGGTCGCCATCACCATTCTCAATCTCCTCGGGCAGTCGGTGCTCGGTTTCGAGCAGGCCTGGGCGCATCTGGTCATTTCCCTGATCACCGCCTACACGCTCGAGCTGGCGCTCGAAACGTGTGAAGCATGGGCGATGCGGCGGCCGGTGCGTTTTGCCGGAGGGCCGCGGCAGCTGATCGACTTCCTGCTCTCGGCGCACATCACCGGATGCGCCGTGGCGATGCTGCTCTATGCGGGCGGGCAATTCCTTCCCGTCGCCTTCGCGACTGCCGTGGCCCTGGCGTCGAAGGTGATCCTGCGCGCGCCGGTGCCGGGAGGAAGCCGGCATTTCCTCAATCCGTCGAACTTCGGGATCACCGTGACGCTGCTGCTGTTCCCGGAGGTGGGAATCGCTCCGCCGTATCAGTTCACCGAGAACGTATGGGGCGCGGTGGACGTGATCATTCCGCTGATCATCATCTGCACCGGCTCGCTGCTCAACACGAAGTTCACGCGCAAGCTGCCGTTGATCGGGGCCTGGCTGGCGACGTTCGCGCTGCAGGCGGTGGTCCGCTCGTTCTTCTCCGACGTCTCGATGCTCTCCTCGCTGCTGCCGATGACCGGCGTGGCATTCCTGCTCTTCACGTTCTACATGGTCACCGATCCGGCCACGACGCCGAGCGGCAAGGTGCCGCAGATGGTCTTCGGCGCGGCGGTCGCGCTCACGTACGGCGCGCTGGTGTTCTCGCACATCGTCTTCGGATTGTTCTTCGCGCTGACCATCGTCACGGCCGCGCGCGGCGCCTATCTGACGTCGCTGGCGCTGCTGGCCCGGCGCGCGTCGGAGCCGGACGTCGTCGGCGTGCCGCTCGCGGCCGGGAGGAGTGAGCTTTGAGCCGTGCCATCGCCATCGTCGGGATGGCGTGCCGCTATCCGGATGCGCGCTCGCCGGAAGAGCTGTGGGAGAACGTCCTCGCGCAGCGGCAGGCGTTTCGCCGCATTCCGCGCGAGCGCATGCGAATCGACGACTACTGCTCCGATGACGCAGCCGCTTCCGACCGCACCTACTCCACGATGGCCGCGGTCATCACCGGATGGGAGCTCGACCGAAACAAGTTCCGCGTGTCGCGTTCGACCTATGAAGCCGCGGACATCGCGCACTGGCTCGCGCTCGATGTCGCCGCGGCGGCGGTGGAAGACGCACGCGCCGGCGGCGCGGTCCCGCACCTCGAGCAGTCGGGCGCGATCGTCGGCAACACGCTGACCGGCGATTCCTCCCGCGCGGCGGCGATGCGCCTGCGCTGGCCTTACGTGCGGCGCGTCGTCGACGCCTCGCTGGCCGCCGGCGGATGGGATGCGGACCGGCGCGCGGAGTGGCTCGAAGGCGTCGAGCGCCGCTTCAAGGCGCCCTTCCCGGAAGTGGGAGAAGAAACGCTTGCCGGTGCGTTGTCGAACACGATCGCCGGACGGATCTGCGGTCACCTCGCATTCGGCGGCGGCGGCTTCACCGTCGACGGCGCGTGCTGCTCATCGCTTCTGGCAGTGGCGCAGGCGTGCTCGCTGCTCGCGGACGGGGATCTCGATTTCGCGCTCGCGGGCGGCGTCGATGTGAGCCTCGATCCGTTCGAGCTGATCGGGTTTGCCAAAACGCAGGCGCTCGCACGCACGCGCATGTACGTCTACGACGAGCGCGCGAATGGCTTCCTGCCGGGCGAAGGCTGCGGCTTCGCCGTTCTGATGCGGCACGACGATGCGGTCGCCCGCGGAGCGCGCATCTACGCCACGATCCGCGGATGGGGAATCTCGTCCGACGGCGAAGGCGGGATCACCCGTCCCGAAGTCGAAGGACAGCGACGGGCTCTCGAGCGCGCCTACCGTCGTGCCGGCGTGCCGGCGCACAGCGTCGGTTACTTCGAAGGACATGGGACGGGAACCGCGGTGGGCGACGCGGTGGAGATCACCGCGCTGCAGTCGGTGCTCGACGACTCCTCCGGCGATGCGCGGCCGGCGCTCGGATCGGTGAAGGCGAACATCGGTCATACGAAAGCGGCCGCCGGCATCGCCGGATTGCTGAAGGCGACGCTGGCGGTGAGCCGCGGCGTCATTCCTCCCGCCACCGCCTGCGCCAGACCGCACCGCGATCTCACAAAACTGCGCATCCTGCGCACGGCGGAACCGTGGCCAGCATCGACGCGGCGTGCGGGCGTGAGCGCATTCGGATTCGGCGGCGCGAACGTGCATGTCGTGGTCGAGCACGAGGGCCCGCAGCATGCGATCGCCGAGGCGGGGAGACTGGCTGCGTCGGCGCAGGATGCCGAGCTCTTTCTGCTCGATGCGCGCGTCCGAGCCCTTGAAGTCGAAGCGGTTGGCGATC
>CAMPKJ010000180.1 GCA_946887105.1 uncultured Acidobacteriota bacterium
GATTTTGGCGATCTCGGCTCGAACACGCTCGGCCACGTCATCGATGCGCACCATCCGCAGTTGCCGACGCTCACGCGTCTTGGCCTGCTGCACACGCTGCCCACGCCGGGCACGACCGACATCCCGGCCGCCGCGTACGGCCGCATGGCGGAACTCAGTGCGGGGAAGGACACGACCACCGGGCATTGGGAAATGATGGGACTGGTGGTCGTCGATCCGTTTCGCACGTATCCGAACGGCTTTCCGCCGGAGATCATCGCGGAGTACGAGAAGCGCATCGGACGCAAGACGCTCGGCAACAAGCCGGCGTCGGGGACGGTCATCCTCGATGAGCTGGGCGAGGAGCACATGCGCACCGGCGCGCCGATCGTTTACACGTCGGGCGACTCGGTGTTCCAGGTCGCGGCGCACGAGGACGTGATTCCGGTCGATGAGCTATGGCGCATCTGCGCGGTCGCGCGCGAACTGATGCGCGGCGAGCACAACATCGGACGGATCATCGCGCGGCCGTTCGTCGGCCCCGGCGCCGGACGTTTCACGCGCACCGCGAACCGCAAGGACTTCGCGGTGAAGCCGATCGGCGAGACCGTGCTCGAGCGCGCCCACAACGCGGGACGCGAGGTGATCGGCCTCGGCAAGATCGCCGACATCTTCGATCGCGTCGGCATCGGCCAGGAGATCCGCACGGAATCGAACTCGGACGGCATGCGCAAGACCATGCAGCTCGTGCGCGAGACGAACGCGCAGCTGATTTTCACGAACCTCGTCGACTTCGACTCGAAGTACGGCCATCGCAACGACGCGCGCGGCTATGCGAAGGCGCTGGAGACGTTCGACGGTGAGCTGGCGGCGTTGCTCGAGTCGCTGCGCGAGGACGATCTCGTGTTCATCACCGCCGATCACGGCTGCGATCCGACCGACGTCTCCACCGATCACACGCGCGAATACGTGCCGCTGGTCGTGGCTGGTCCGCGCATCCGCGGCGCCCGTCCGCTCGGCACGCGCTCCACGTTCGCCGACCTCGGCGCCACGATCTGTGATTTGCTCGAATTGCCGCCGGCCGGTCTGGCCGGCACGAGCGCGCTCGGCGCGCTGGGGGTGAAGGGATGAAGCGGTTTCTCCTGTTGATGGCGCTCGCGAGCACGGCGCTCGCGCAGGTGCCGGTGGCGCGGATCGCCGACGACGGCCTGGTGATCGATCGCGTCGCCGAAGCGAGCAAGCGCGATCTTCCGACCGATCTGCTCAAGCGCATCGTGAATGAAGACATCGAGCTCCTGCGCGGCAAGCGTCCTGATGGCTCGTACGACTTCGCGAAATACGAACGCTTCGAAGCGGAACGCATCAACGGTTCCTTCTCGATCAACTACCGCAAAGACCGCATGGAAACGGTCGAGGTCAAAGGCGCGTGGATCTATCGCGTGCTGGTCGAAGTGCCGTCGCGGCGCCTGCTGGTCCGCAGGAACCGTCCGGTGTGGGTCGAGCGCGTCGACGTCGACTTCGTGCCGGAGGGCTCGTCGCAATCGCAGCAGCAGTCGTTCGAGGTGAAGGCGTGGATGCAGCCCGGCTCGTCGCAGCCATTCGATCTGAATGCGATTGCGAAACAGGCCACGGTGAAAGTCATCGCCACGACCGAGGAGAAGGGCGGCTATGGAAACATCGACGTGGCGCTGATTCAGGCGCGGATCGTCGACGCTGCCGATAGTCCCTATGCCGAAGCGGTCGCGAGCGCGAAGGCAATCCTGCGAGCGCTCGATAACGGCGACCTCCAGTCGACGCGTGCATCGGCGCGACGCCTGCGCGCCGCGCTCGGCGGTAGCAGCACGACTGCGACCGCGGCAACGCGTCCAACCGCTCCGGCGATTGCTCCGCGGACGTCCGTGTCGGAAATGACTGTCACCGCACCGGCGGTCGACATCGCCACGCGCCTGGAGATGCAGACGGAGTTGCAGATGATCGAGGATTTACTGACAGGAACGGAGGCGGAGCGCCGCGAAGGGATGGATCGGCTGCATCAGTTGATCCGGCGGATGCGACAGTAGTTTTCGGAAATTACGCCTGAATATTGCACTGCGGGTTTGACGCTTCTTCGTCGCTGACGTAGAATGCCGATCCCTCTTGTAGTAGCCCTTAGCGCTTTCCGAAAGGAGCCTCACTTGTCGTCAGTCAAACTTAGTTTCAAGGTCGGGGACAAGCTCGTTTACCCGAACCACGGAGTGACCGTGGTCGAGCATATCGGAGACTCACCGATCATGCCGCAGGGAGACAGCTATTATCACCTGCGGTTGCTTGCGAATAATTCGCGGCTGGTGGTGCCGATCACGAACACAGACCGCGTGGGTCTGCGCCGGCTGTATCAGCAGAAGGAGATCAAAGGTCTCCTGGGGCTGCTGGAACAGAAGCTGGTGAAGAGCCACACGGACTGGAAAGGCCGTTACCGCGAAAACCTCGAGAAGATGAAGACCGGCCGTCTCGAGGACGTCGCGGATGTGTTGAAGAACCTCAACGAAGTCCAGAAACGGAAGAGCCTCTCGTTCCGCGAAAAGAAGATGTACGACCGGGCCAAGTACCTGCTCGTCTCCGAAGTCGCGATCGTGAAGGACATCCCCGAGGTCGAAGCCGAGAAGCTCATCCACAAGTGCCTGGAAAAGAGCCTCGCGCCTTCCCACGCCGCCGCCGGTCACTAGAAATCGTTCGCATCACCCTTTAGAGTGCCGCTTCGCAAGGAGCGGCACTTTCGTTTTCACCTCATGACTTCCCAACGCCTTCCCGATTGGATCCGCGAGAAAAAACTCAACCTCTCGTCTCTGCGCGAGATGAAGACCACGCTGCGTGAGCGCGACCTGCACTCCGTCTGCGAGTCGCTGGCCTGCCCGAATCGCACCGAGTGTTTCTCGCGCGGCACCGCCACGTTCATGATCCTCGGCGATATCTGCACGCGCTCCTGCGGATTCTGCAACGTGACCACCGGCCGTCCGTACGCGCCACCTTCGCCGGATGAGCCGCGCGCGGTCGCAGAGACGGCCCGCCGCCTCGGCCTGAAGCACGTCGTGGTGACGTGCGTGACGCGCGACGATCTGAAGGACGGCGGCGCGCATCAGTTCGCCGAGACCATTCGCGAGCTGCGCGTCGCGCTGCCGCAGGCGGCAGTGGAAGTGCTGACGTCAGATTTCCGCGGCAACAGCGAGGCGGTGCGCGTCGTGGTCGAGGCGCGGCCCGATTACTTCAATCACAACGTCGAGACCGTTCCGCGCCTCTACGACTACGTCCGTCCCGGCTCGCGTTTCGAGCGTTCCCTCGGCGTGTTGCGCGATGCCAGGCGCTTCGACGAGACCGTCGTCACGAAGTCGGGCCTGATGCTCGGACTCGGCGAGCGGCGCGATGAAGTCATCGAAGTGCTGCAGCGCCTGCGCGAGTCGCATGTCGAGATCGTGACCATGGGGCAGTACCTGCAGCCGAAACGCGAGAAGCTCGACGTCGTCGAGTACGTGCATCCGTCCGTCTTCGACGAATACCGCGACATCGGCCTGTCGCTCGGATTCCGCGCCGTCTTCGCCGGCCCGTTCGTGCGCAGCTCGTACATGGCCGACATGGTTGCGCATCAGGCGGCGGTATCCTGAAGCAGCGTGACCAAAAGCCCTCGTTCGATCGATCCCGAGAAGCCTGAAACGTCGGCGTATTTCGTCACCTATCTGCCGATCTTTCTCGACTATCTGGCCGTCGAAAAGGGACTGGCCAGGAACTCGCTCGCGGCCTATGCATCCGACCTGCGCCACTTCGGACACTGGATCGGCGATCAGGGACTCGAGCTCGAGCGCGTCGAGCGCATCAACATCGTCAAGTACTTCCAATGGCTCCGCGGCGCCGGCATTTCGGCGCGTTCGGTCGCGCGCGCGCTGGCGGCCATTCGCGGGCTGTTCCGCTTTCTCGTCGCCGAGCGGCATCTGAAGAAGGATCCGACCGAGAACCTCGAGAATCCGAAGCTCTGGTCGTCGCTGCCGAAATCGCTGCAACCTGAGGAAGTGGAGGCGCTGCTCGCCGCTCCCGACCGCGGTACGACGGACGGACTGCGCGACGCGGCGATGCTGGAGCTGCTCTACGCGACCGGGCTCCGCGTCAGCGAGCTGATCAAGGTACGCATCGACGAAGTCGTGCTCGACGCCGGTTTTCTGCGCACCATCGGCAAAGGCTCGAAGGAGCGCATCGTCCCGTTCGGCGACACCGCGCGCGACGTCATCGTCGAGTACGCGGAGAAGAGCCGTCCCGAGCTCGACAAATACGCCGATCCGCATCTCTTTCTCTCGCGCCGCGGGCGTCCCATGACGCGGCAGGCGTTCTGGATGAAAATCACCCGCTACGCGCGCGAGGCCGGCGTGAAGGCGCATATCTCGCCGCACGTGCTGCGGCACTCGTTCGCGACGCACCTGCTCGAGAACGGCGCCGACCTTCGCAGCGTGCAGATGATGCTCGGCCACGCCGACATCTCGACGACGCAGATCTACACGCACGTCTCCCGGGCGCGCCTGCAGCGGATGTACGAGCAGTTCCATCCGCGCGCGTAGGGGCCGAAGTCTCAAAGTCTCAAAGTCGCAAAGTCTCAAAGAGGAACCGGGCCCGCCGCGCTGCCTTGGAGTTGACCCGGTTTCGTGGACACCTGAAGATCAGGGAGAACCACGATGCCCAAAACACAGAAAGCCTTATCCGGAAGAGTTCAAGAGGAAGATGGTTGCGCTGGTGCGGCAAGGGCGCTCGCCGAGTTGGGGAAGCAGTTCGAGCCGTCGGGACAGGCGATCCGTAACTGGGTGGCGCAGGCAGATCGGGATGAAGGAGACCGGCAAGACGGATTGACGACGAACGAACGTGAGGAGCTGCGGGAGAAGGGACAAGGCATCACCCGAAACCGCGTAGCGCGGCTGATGCGCAGCGCCGGGGCGCCAGGGGAGGGTGGGGATAAGTGGCGTTTAAACTTCTTTCTTGACACCCATGCGGGCGTGTACCCATACTCGAACTCATCTGGAACATAGAGGATCATTGATTATGCGCGCTCACATGGGTTTCGCCGCGTTGCTATTGTGCGTCCTGTCGATTCCTGCCTTCGCCCAGGAAGGCTTGGTCTACGAGTTCGAAGTGCGAGGAGTACCGATGCCATCGCGCACGGCGATCTCGCTGAAGATGACGCAGGGACACGCGCATGCGGTCCTTATCTTTTCAGAGCCGAGCCATACGGCTCTCGTCGCGTTCGTCGACAACTTGAATGGCGAACCGAGCGAGCAGCCGTGGTTTGCGGGTCTCATCCCTTCGAGAACGCCAGGCATGTTCTTGAACCTCTCGAACGGGGTCCAAGGCACTGCTCGCGGGCTCGTCGCGCCGGAGGATGATACGTACCTCACAGTTAACACTCTCGTCGATCATGAAGGCGGAGTACGAACGAACACATTTCGCGTGAACATGAACCCGCAGAAGTTCAATTTTGGACTTGGATGGGAGCGTCCGCTATTACCTGAGGCTGGCGCGATCCAGAGCGAGACTGGTCCGATCGGCGGCGGCAGCTGGTTCACATGCTTCGAAGGGGAAGGCGGAGGGTGTAACTACGCGAAGGCCTACTGCTCGGAAAACGCGGGTACATGCTGTCGTGACACGCAGATTCCCGGTTGCGGTTGGTGTGGTCGGCTGATTGTTCAATGCGGAGCGAGCCCCAACTGCAACACCTGCCCTGGCGTTTAGAGTTCGGCGAACGCCGCGGGGCGTATTCACACATTCCAGCTCATTCGCTTTTCCCCCCCGGTGCTCTTCTGAACTTTCGGACCCTTCGTGAAAACGTGCGAGGGCCCGGGCCCTTTCCCTGCCGAAAAAGAGAAGGGCCCCCATGCGGGAGCCCTTCGACTGCGGTGTAACTGCTTCGAAGTAAGTGCGTTAGTGAGCGCCGGCCCCTTCGGCTTGCTGCGCGATGGCGGGCGGGACGGGAGGCGTCCCCGGGCCCATCATTCCCATCATGTGCATGAACGCCAAGACTTTAGCGGCATCGCCGGTGAACGTGACGGTCGGCTCCTGCAGCTTGCAATTCACGAGTTGCGCATCACCACCGCTGTAAAAGAAATGGACTTTCGTGAATGAGCAGTTGACGTAGACCGTTTGGTTGTCCAGGACAATTTCTTGATTGCTGAATTTTTCACGCAGAATCGTTTTCATTTGCTGCTCTACCTTTCGCTACGGAATTTGCTGAAAAGTTAAGCAGTCGGTGAGTGCGCTTGACAGATAAGTGAAAAAATTCTAATTTCCACTTCGTTCCACGATTTGTCGTACGCGGCGAATCGACTGCTGTTTAGGTTCTCCGGGCCCGCAGTGCCACCTGCGGGTTCACTTCACCTGCCTACACCTTTCCTGTACTCGCGTCGGCGGGCGCCGACCGAGGAATTGTCGCGTTCGCCTATGTCGCAGGTGCCGCGAAGATCAGAAATCTACGCCCGCACCCGTCCTCTGTCAAGCACTCGAACGGCAAGATTGCCAATTTCTGCAGCAGAGGCCGCTGTTTTTCGCGCCGGTATATACGCTAAGCGTATGTGTAGTATGGAGTTTTTGGGCCCATTTATTCATCAACAGGTTGTGGAAATCCGCAGGAGTTTGCCACTATTTCCGCAACTTTTCATCATGTTTTCCACAGCTACAAATGGTAGATTTATTCGCTATCTTGGGTGACGTTCACAAGTTATCCGTATTGAGCTGGCATTCGGCATATTTTTCCTGATTCGCTACACGCCGAGCTGTGGAAAATAGGGCCGCACTAAACCTATGGTGGGCGGCGGCAGAACACCTGACACGGCGGGCCGCAGCTCAAAAAACATCCTCATCATCAAGACATCCCCGAAGTCCGGAGACCGGCCGAGATGCTCCTTCACCTCGTCTTTCGGCATGATCTTCAGCTTGCCGTCCTTGTCGGCGTCCTTCCGCTTCATCTGCTCCATGTCGGCGATGAGCATCTCCTTGAACTGCGCGAGGGTCATATCCGGCGGGAGCTGGACCTGATCGAGGGAGATCGCGATCCGGTGGCGGTTCACCGCCTCGGCCAGCATGTAGGTGCACTGCGCCTTCAGGTTCTCGTACTGCTCCTTCGGCGCGTCCTCCGCTTTCTGCTTCGGCTCCATCGGCGCAGCTTGGGCGACGAAGCCTTTCACGCCCTTCAGATCGTCCACGAGCGCGCCGCAACGCCGTTCTCATCGATCAGGGCATGTGAGTAGGGGATCCGCTCCTCGGCGAGCGTCCTCCGGATCTCCTCCCGCGTGACGTCGAGGCCTTGTCGGCGGAAGACCTTGATCTTCACGAGCCGGAAGCCCTCGAATGTGAAGGTCGGGATGAAGTCGCCGCCGAAGCGTGCCGGATTGCAGATGAGATAGCGCTCCTCGCTCTTCTCGACCGTCTTCGTGGAAGAGGTCGAGGATCGCGTCGTATTCGATGAGGGCGTTCGGGTCGTCGTCGTGCTCGAAGTTGCCAAAGAGGAGGGGGTTGTCGCCCGGCAACGCTTTCACGAACCGGCGATGCGGAGGCAGCGCGCCGTCGCGATCAGGCTTGTAATACCTCGCGTAAACATGGCCTTGTCCGGGTTGAACCCCTTTGCGACTTTGCGCCTTTGAGACTTTGCGACTTTCCCGGGGGGCATAATCGTCACAGCTGAGAAGTTCTCAGAGCACCCGTGCGTACGCCGATCATCCTCCTCGCCATGCTTCTGTTCGCCTCGACGGCGAGCGCGAGCATTGCCCTCTTTTCCGACGGCCGGAACATGAAGATCGAGGCGTACCGCGTCGAGGAAGACACGATCCATCTCACGATACAGGGCGGCGGGACGATGTCGTTGCCGCTGACGCGCGTCGAGCGGATCGTCGACGACGAGATCGTCACCCCCGAGGTCGTCGAAGAGGTGAAGAAGATCGTGGAGGAAGGCGGCGTTTTTCCGAAGCGCTCCTGGCGATTCAGCGAGCACAGCCAGCCGCTGTTCCAGTCGAAGTACAACGAGATCATCATCGCCGCCGCGCGCCAGTTCGACGTCGACGCGGCGCTCGTCTCCGCGGTGATCAAGGCGGAATCGGACTACAACCCGCGCATCGTCTCGCATAAAGGCGCGCGCGGGCTGATGCAGCTGATGCCCGCCACCGCGAAGCGTTTCGGTGTCACCAATTCGTTCGATCCGCACGAAAACATTCATGGCGGGACGCGGTATCTTCGCTGGCTGCTGAAGAAGTTCGACGGCAACGCCGATCTGGCAGTCGCGGCGTACAACGCAGGCGAAGGGAACGTATGGAAGTACGACGGAGTGCCGCCGTTCCGCGAGACGGTGAACTACATCAATCGCATTGCGAAGCACATTCGCAGGGCGATCGAGACGGAGGTCATCCCTCGCGACATCGCCGGCTCGCCGGGCGTTGTTCCCGCCGCCTCCTCGGTCGCGGCGCTGCCGCGCTGATTTCTCTTCTCCTCCTGACCGCGAACGCGCTCGCGTTCGAATCGCGCCTCTTCAATTCCGAAGGAACGCCGATCGCCGGCGCGCAGATCTCGGTGGTCGATCAACGCAGCACCGCGCGCACGGATGCCGACGGGCGCTTCGCACTGGTGCCTGACCCGCAGCTTCCCGCGACGTTGATTGTGGTCGGCAGCCGCGGCGAGCTCTTCCCGCCGATCTATCTGCCGCGGTTCGTCCCCGAGATCCGCCTCGACGCCGCGTATCGCGAGACCGTCACCGTCACGACCGGCGCCACGCCGAACATCGAAGGCACGCCCGCGTCCGCGCCGGTGGTGTACGGCAGTGAGGAAATCGAGCAGCGCAAGCCCGCGCATATCGCCGAGGCCATCGCCACGACGCCTGGTGTGTCGCTGCGTGGCGAAGGTCCGCCGGCGGTGCCGGTGGTGCGCGGACTGGCGGGAGGGCGCACGCTGCTGATCATCGACGACGCGCGGATCGTCGCCGAGCGCCGCGCCGGTCCGTCTGCCACATTCGTCGATCCGATCAGCCTCGGCTCGATCGAGATCTCGCGCGGGCCCGGCTCGGTGGCGTATGGATCCGATGCGATCGGCGGCGTCGTGCATCTCCGTCCGCGCGATCCGATCCCCGGTCAGCCTGACTTTCGCTATGACGCGTGGGGCGCGTTCGGCGGCCTGAGCACGCGCTCCGCGGCGCTCGAGTTTTCGACGGACGCCCTCGGCGGCGCCGTGCTGACTTCCATTCACGCGCGCGCCGCGGATGACGCGCACGACGCGAACGGCGACGTCATCGAGAACTCCAGCTATCGCGATCGCGGCGCGTTGCTCCGTTACGTGCGCGACGCGGATTGGGGACGCTTGCGCGCGGGTGTGATGTCGAGCATCGCGCGTGACGTCGGCGCGCCGTCGACGGACACGGTGCAGACCGTCTATCCCGATGAACGCGCCACCCTCGCGACCATCGCGCTGGATCTGCCGGGCCGCGGCGCGTGGACCGGCATCGGCATGCGCGGCTCGTTCGGAACGTACGCCATCACGACCGATCGCATTCGCCCGACCGGCGTCGAGAGTGCGACCGTGAAAGCGCGCGACACGTCACTGCGGCTTTCCGCGGAACGTGCGGCCGGCCGTTCGCGCATCACCACGGGCGTCGATTTCGTGAGCCGCTTCAATCTCGAGGCCACCGGCACTCCGGCGTCGGACTCGATCGAGGATGCGGACCGCTACGACACCGGCCTCTACGCGTCCTGGTCCGGCACGATGTCGCCGGTCGTGCAGCTCGCCGCCGGTGCGCGCGCCGATCAGGTTTCGACGCGCAACCGCGGCGGCTTCTTCGGCGATCGCTCGACGACTGACATCGCGCCATCGGGTTTCGTCGCCGCGACGGCCGGACCGTTCCGCGGCGTCACGACTACCGTGCAGGTGGCGAGCGGGTATCGCGAGCCTTCACTGTCCGATCGCTACTTCCGCGGCGTGAGCGGACGCGGGTTCGTGGTCGGCAATCCCGATCTCGAGCCGGAGCGCAGCCTGCAGTTCGATGGCGGCGTGCGCTGGACCGGCGCGCGCTCGCGCGTGGCGCTCTACGCGTACGACTATCGCATCCGCAATCTCGTCGAGCG
>CAMPKJ010000181.1 GCA_946887105.1 uncultured Acidobacteriota bacterium
CGAGAAACGATTGCAGATGCGCATCGAGGAATCGCGCGTAGAGCGCGTGCGCGTCCAGTTCCTCGAGACGGATCGGCGAGGGATCGCCGAGGAGATCGCGCAGATTCGATGCGGGGTCGGTGGTGAAGAGGATGGTGGGACGGGTCGAGGAGTAGTGCAGCGCGGCCGCGACTGACACGGTGGTCTTGCCGACGCCGCCTTTGCCACCGAACAAGACCACGCGGCGCGACGAAAGCTCGTCCAGCGCGCCTAACAACGATGAACGATGAACGATGAACGATGAATCGGCCGCGTGAGCTTCATCGTTCATCGTTCATCGTTCATCGTTCGTTCCGGTCGCCGTAGCCGGTGTAGATGCCGATGCCGCCCTCTTCCTCGCCGCGGTCGGCCGCGTACTGCCGCGCCAGTGCTTCCTTGCGCGCGCGGATGTCGCGCAACGCCTGAAACACCACCGCCTCTTCGGCCACGTAATCCTCTTCGCTGATCTCGCCGAGCTCGAGGCGCATCTGCAGCTCGATGAGCCGCTCCTTCCAGGGCTGATCGTTCATCAGCTCCTCGTCGGCCATCTTCTGGATCGTATTCATGACCCAGCGGAAGCCGGCGATCGGCCCGGTGATCGGCAGCAGCAGGATGTCGTCGAGCAGAAAGGCCATGTCGGTTTGCTTATGGTCGCAGAAGTCGCGCGATGGCGTTACGAATCCCTTTCACCTGCCGCTTCGCCCGTCGCGGCACGGCCGCCCACGGCGGCAGCTCGCGCGGCGGCCACTCGCCGGGATTCGCAATCTCCCTGCCGTTGTAGAACTGCGGCACAGGCTGGCCGGTGCGCATGTCGTGAATGGTGCGCGTGACGATCTTGCCCAGGCCGAGGTCGGAGAAGAGGGGCGTGTAGTAGATGCAGCCCTCGAAGTAATAGTGCGTAACCTGCGAGAGGCGCGTGCGGTCGGTATCCGCGATCGGACTGCCGCCGTGGAACAGATTCGCGGACCAGATCAGCGATTGCCCGCGCCTCATCTGCAGCTCGATGCGCTCCTGGCGCTGTGCCTTCATCAGCTCCTCGACGAAGTCCTCGTAGTGCGGGTACTTCTCATAGCCGATCGTGCCGGTGGCGGTGATGCCGATGTCGTGCATGTCGAAGCGCGGAAGGCGTTGCGAGGTCGGGTAGTAATGCAACGGTCCATTGCGCAGATCGACGTCTTCGAGCGCGGTCCAGACGCCGGCCATGAAGCCGTACGGGATGGAGTCGAAATGGATGATGTCGCTATGCGTGCGCTGCTGCGACCCGACCCGGAAATTGAGCGACTGGAAGGGGATCGGCTTGCGGCCGTAGAGGATCTCGAGCAGCTTCAGGATGCGCGGCGCGACCGCGATCTCCTTCACGTGCTCGTTCCACCACCACGCGTCCTGAATGCGCGTCGCGTCGGAGTAATACCCCTCGTAATTCGGCACGAAACGATCGCGGAGCGTGGCGTTGACCTTCTCGACGGTCGTGCCGGAGATCTCCGGATCGACGATCACATAACCGTGCTCGGCAAAAAACGAGACGATCTTCTTCGTCTCCGGATCCAATCCCGAGGCCTCCAGCGCGCTCGCAAAGAACGGCGAGTCGGTCCAGGGGCGGTTGGGGAGGGGGGTCATCTGGGTCATCAACAGCGAGAAAGGGCGTTCTCTTTCGGGATGTTGTCGGTTGTCAGTTGTCTGTGCGGTGTCGCTCGAGCGATGACTCACAGACAACCGACAACTGACAACCACGCGCGCAGCGCGTGCTACCTCTCCGCGCGTTCCAGCTTCAACCGGATATTGACGAAGTTGTACGGCGGCCACGGTCCGGTGTAGAGAAACGACAGCTTGTTCTCGTACTTTTTCGCGATCTCCGAGATCTGATCGTCGAAGGCCTTGGTCTTGTCGCGCTCGACCAGGAACGCGGCGTTCATGATCATCTTGTCGCCGATCGGCTTGTTCGAGCGCGAGGCGATGGCGGCGTCGCGGAGCGCTTCGTAGATCTCCGTCACGTACGCGTCGGCCTTAGCCTGCAGCGCCGATTCGACCACCCGGCCGAGCTGCATGCGCGAGAAGTAGGTCGAGGTCGAGGTATTGGACTGGATCTCTTCCTTCAGGCGGCGGATCTCTTCGTTCTCGTTCTCGATTTCCTTGACCACCTGGTCCTTGTCCCAGTTCACCTTCAGGCCGAACTCGATCTTCCCTTCCATCTTCTGGAGCACGTCGCTGAGCGCTTCGTACGTCCCCTTGAGGAACTCCTTGATGTCGTTCTCGGTGCGGAAGACGGTGCCGAAGCTCATCGGAAGAACGGTGAAGTCCTTCATCACCAGTTCATTGACGTGCTCGTGCGCGAGCGCGTTCTCGCGCGTCGGATCGAAGACGATCAGCGGGCAGTTGGAGACCACCGCCGCGAACTCGCGATGGTGCACGCTGTAGACGCGATCGCCGCGGCCGCCGATGCCGACCGCACCGAAGTCGCGTTTTGCGTCCGTCTTGATGATGCAGTAGACGTACTTGCCCTGCTCCGACTCCGTCTGGTGGGACCCGTGCACCTGTTCGCTCATGGACGTTCCTCGTGCTGCCGACCCGAAGAATACAATATGGCGCGTTGCAAGCCCCAGACCTCCGGCGGACAGCCCGTCTCCTCGAAACGTGGTTCCACCGCCATCAGCGCCCGCTCCCGTGGCGCGACGCGTACGAGCCATATTACGTATGGATCTCGGAAGTGATGCTGCAACAGACGCGCATGGAGGTGGTGCTGCCGTACTTCGCGCGATTTCTGGCGCGTTTTCCTTCGCTGGCACTGCTCGCCGCCGCCACCGACGATGAGGTGACCGCAGCATGGTCGGGACTCGGCTACTACCGGCGCGCGCGGATGCTGCGCGCCGGCGCGGCGTCGGTGATGGAACGCTTCGGCGGCGTGATTCCGTCGTCTGTCGAGGACCTGCTCAACATCCCCGGAATCGGCCGCTACACCGCGGGCGCGATCGCGTCGATCGCATTCGATGGGCGCGCGCCGATCGTCGACGGCAACGTCGCTCGCGTCGTGGCGCGCGTGTTCGGCGATGACGGCGACGCCTGGCGGCGCGCCGAGGAACTGGTGCGCGCGTGCAAGTCCCCGCGGATGCTCAATCAGAGCGTGATGGAGCTCGGCGCGCTGATCTGCACGCCGCGCAATCCGTCGTGCCTGCTCTGTCCGGTGCGCGGTGAGTGCGTCGCCGTCGCAACGGGACGCGTCGACGAATTGCCGCGCCCCAGGGAAAAGAAGGCACCGCGTCAACTCAGCATCGCGCTCTACCTGATCCGCGATCGCAAAGGCCGCGTGCTCATGCGCCGCGAATCAGGGGCGCTGATGAAGGACCTCTATCACTTGCCTCACGGCGACACGTCGCTCCTCACCGGACAGCCGCTCGCACCCGCGCACCGCGAGCTCCTGGGCAGCTTCAAACACACCGTGACCACGCGCAAGATCGAGTTCACGGTCTACGCGGCGGAATCGCGCAAAGCCCGCGGCTACGAATGGATCGATCCGGCGCGCCTGAGCGAGCTCCCCCATCCCTCGTATGTCCGGAAGGCTCTCGCCTTCCGGAAGAGTGAAGGGTGAAGAGTGAAGGGTGAAAACGCCCGAGCATCCCTTCCCTCTTCACCCTTCACCCTTCATACTTCGACCATGCCCGGGCGTGTGAAAGCGGTCGTTCTCCTCTCTCTCCTTCTCCTTCTCGCCAGTCACGCCGTCGCCGATTGTTCGCTGTGGACGGCGACCACCAGCAGTCCCTTCCGGACCACGGCCCTCGACCTCTCCGTCGACGGCGAGTTTCTCTGGGTCGCGACCGGCTACGGGGTGCAACTCCTCGAAGACGGCCGGATCGTCGACGCCATCGGTCTTCCGGGCACGACCCGCGTCGTGCGCGCGCACGGCGGCAACGGGATCGCGTACGCCGGCAGCGGCTCGTCGGTCTACGTGCTGCGCCGCGAGGGCCGCACCATCAGCCGGCTGACCTCCGTCCCAGCCGGCAGCACGGTGAACGACCTCGAGATCGTCTCGGCGGCGCTGTTCGCGGCCACGAGCGCCGGCATCGCGCATTTCGACATCCTGAGCCCGGCCGCGCCGGTACGAACGACCGTCGTACTGCCCACCAGCACCCCGCAAGTGACGTCGCTCGCGTCGGCGAAGAGCAAGCTGTACGCGGCCGACAACGACGCCACGGTCGAAGTGTTCTCGCTGAGCATTCCGCTGCTGCCGCAGCACATCGGCACGCTCGCGTCCGCGCCGCGCGCGAGTGCCGTGCACGCCACCGCGGACGACGAGGTGTTCATCTCCGATCGCTTCGGCCAATTCACCGACATTTACCTAGGCACAGCCTTCCTCGGACGCGTCTCCGTGGTGGCCACGTCCTTCGCCGCGTCATCCGGCGACGTGCACTTCCTCTCCGGCACCGATCGCACCATCCGCGCGGTCGATTTCTCATCGCTCGCGAACCTCACCGAGGTGTATGCCGCGCAACTGCCGACCACGGACGGCACGGTCAACTTCATCAACGCGATGGCGCTGATCGGCGACACGCTGTACGTCGCCGCCGGCGACATCGGCGTAGTGACGCTCGACACGACCACCGCGATTGCCAGGCCGTATCGGCTGGTCAGTTCCAACATCAGCCCAGCCACGAGCGTGGTCACCTCGGACGACAAGGCGTGGTTCACCAATGCGGGCGGCAGGATCCTGCAACAGCGCATCGATCCGGCCGGCATCGCACTCGTCGAAGAGCGTGCATGGAATGCGGAGGCGGGCGCGGTCGTGCGCGACCATCGCGACAACGGCTTGCTGACCACCAACGGCGCAAAGGCGACCGTCTGGGCACTGGTCTCCGCAACGCCGGTGCAGGCCACGAACGTCACGTTCGCGGCGCCGATCCTCGACGCCGTGCTGTCCGATACGCACCTCGTGGCGTTGCTCGGCGACGGCAGCGTCTGGATCGCACCGAATGGACAGACCACGCCGGCGAAGGTGAACGTCCCGCCGATGACGCTTCTGGAGCGCGAAGGCTCGGCGATCGCTCTCGCCGAAGTACGCGCAGAGGATCAGAAGACCGTGCTGCATCACTACCCGGCCGGCGATTTCGCGGTCGAGCCGCAGCGCGTCACGATGGACGGGGCGGCCGCGGGAACCATCGCGCTGACAGCCACACGCGCGGCGATCTTCACTTTCAAAGGCGTCAACTTCATCGACATTCCGAGCGGAAACGTCGGCGTGGTCCCGAACTCGAACCTGATCATCCCGCGGCAGATGGCCTTCTCCAACGGCAACCTGCTGATGATGGACTCGCGGCGGCTGCTGGTTTACGACAACGCGCAGGTCCTGTTCCGCGATCACGAGCTGCCGGCGGAGGCTCTGGAATTCGACCTCACCGCGACGATCGCGGCGATCGCGACGGTGAAAGGGCACACGGCGCTTCGCTTTCTGGCCGAGCTGCCGCGCCCCGACGCTCCGTTCACGAACCGCTACTACACCCAGCTCGCGGCGGGCGCGGGCCGCGCGTATCTCTTCGATGACGAAGGGATCGACGTCATCTCGACGGTCCTGCCGGCCACGCCGCGATTCATGACCCGGATCCCGGCCGCCGGCACGATCGACCTCGCCGCGAACGACGCGGGGCTGTTCACGCTGTCGGGCAGCGGCACCGTCACCGCCTACTCGCGCGCGGGGGTGTCGTACGCGCAGAAGAGCATCAGCGAGGGCTTCGATTCGCAGGCGATTGCCGTTCGCACGGCCGGAAACGCGGTGTGGGCGTCGATCGGCGCCGGCTGCACGATCCAAGGCTGCCGCGAGCGGAAGACGTTCGTCCTCGATCCGAACACGCTCGCCGTCACGGCCACGATGACCGGCAGCATCACCGACGTGGTGGTCTCCGGCTCGCGCGCCTACGCGGTGTTCGCGTTTCCGGAAGAGATCCGCGTGCTGAACATCGCCGATCCGCTGCATCCCGCGCCGCTCGTGACCGCCCCGGCGCCGCCTCTCCCGTCGGCGATCGCGGTGTCAGCCGGCAAGGTGTACGTGCTGGCCGGCAAGGTCTTCGAGTATGCCGAGGCCACGCTCACGCAGACGGGCGAGCACCTCACCGGCGGTCCGACCGCCGCGCGGCACCGCCTGCGCATCGATGGCTCGTGCGCGGTGATCAGCCGCGATGCGAATCCGCCCGTGCTGTACGACCTGCCGTCGTGGACGCCGAGCGCGACGCAGTTCACGATGCCGTCGCCGCTCCGCTCGTTCGTCATGCAGCAGTCGATGCTGCTCTTCCTCACCGATCACTCGCTGGAGCTCGCCTATCCGGCGACCGCGGGGCCGAATCCGCGACGGAGAGCGACGCGGTAAATGCCGAAGGTCACGCTCACGTCCGATGCGAACGCGTGGCGGATCACGCTCGATGATCCGCCGCTGCACATCCTCGACATCGAGATGCTCGAGGAGCTGCGCGAGGCGCTCGGCCGCCTCGCGAACGATCGCCATGCACTGATCATCGACGCCACCGGCGAGAAGGCTTTCTCCGCCGGCGCGAGCGTGCAGGATCACCTCGGCGATCGCGTGGCCGGCATGCTGGAGCGCTTCCACGACTGCTTCCGGATGCTGGCGCGGCTCGATCTCGTCACCGTCGCGCTGGTGCGCGGCGTGGCTCTCGGCGGCGGTTGCGAGCTCGCGCTGGCGTGCGACTTCGTGCTCGCATCCGACCGCGCCCGCTTCGGCCAGCCGGAGATCCAACTCGGCGTCTTCCCTCCCGTGGCCGCGTATCAGCTCTCGCGACAGCTCGCGCCGCGCAAAGGTCTCGAGCTCTTCCTGACCGGCGATGCGATCGACGCCGCCACAGCCGAACGGCTTGGCCTGGTGAACGCGGTGTTTCCATCCGCCGAATTCGACGCGCGCGCGAACGAATGGCTTGCGCGCATCCATCGCCACAGCGCGTCGTCACTGCGCATGGCCAAGAAAGCGTTCCGTCTCGCCGGCGCCGATGACTTCGAACGGCGGCTCGCGGACGTGGAGCGGCTCTATCTCGACGAGCTCATGAAGACGAGCGACGCGAACGAGGGGCTGAACGCGTTCGTGGAGAAGAGAAAGGCGGAGTGGAAGGGAAGATGACTAATCTGCCTGCTGCTCGAATGCGACCGTCGTGTCGCCGTTCAGCTTGACCAGCATCTTCTTCGACGGTGTCGACGAGGTGGCGAAGTTCACGATCATCACCACGCCGGAGGTCTTGCCGTCGCAGCCGACCGGCATCGGGCGGACCACCTTCAGCTCGCCGAACTGCTTGGAGACCGACTTGCCGTCTTCGGTGACCCACTCCAACGGCGCGGCCTCTTTCTTCTGGATCGAGGCGGCCAGCGCCTGTGCTTCCTGGAAGGTCAGCTTGCCGGTGAGCAGCGTGACCACCTGGCGGGGGCGCTCGGTGCGGCTGACGAAACGGTTCACGCACGCAGCGCTGGCGGCGTGAACTGCCACGAGGCAGACGAGGGCGGAGAGGGCGAGGCGGGTCTTCATTCCGGTGACCTAGACAATCATCGTCCCGGACGTATTTCGGCGCAACCCACGCCCGGGCACCCCGTACTAACCAGTGCGGCGAACGCATCGGACGCCGTGTGTCATCATGACCGAGATGGACGTTGCACCGGAGACGAGACGGCGTCGCGCATCGCCGGCGCTCCTGCTTTGGCTCGTCGGCATCGTGACCATCGTCTTCCTGGAGATCGTCGAGCGCACCCTCGACCGCATCGGCCGGAGTTTCCCGCTCATCGGCGTGATCCAGTTCTTCGCCTGGCTGCTGGTCATCGGCCTGACGCTGTACGGCCTGGCGATCTTCGTGCGCTGGGTCCTGCGCAACCTCTTCTGGACCGTCGGCCGCAGGCTCTTCCTCAGTTACCTCCTGATCGGCCTGCTCCCCTTTTTCCTGATGACCATCCTGATGATCACCGTCGCGTACATGTTCGCGGCGGTGATGACGCAGGCCGCCGTGCGCGCGGAGCGCCAGGCGACGCTCGGGCAGATGGAAAGCTGGGCGCGCGAGTACACCATCACCGGACGCCGTCCCGCCGGCGCGCTGCCGACGCTCGAGATCTATGACACCGAGGAGGGAACCGGGCAGCAACTCCCGGAATGGCTGCGCACCAAGAGCTTCAGCGGCCTGGTCGATCGCGATCGCGAAGCGATGTTCGTGACCGCGCGGCAATTCGAAGGCGATCCGCCGCGCGCGGTCGTTTTCGTGCAGCCGCTGGACCAGCATTGGACCGATCAGCTGTACGAGCGCTGGCGGATGATCGTGCGCACCACCACCGCCAAGGGACGGCGCACCACGAACGGCGGCGACGCCGAGATCGACTTCGAGAACGATGCGCTGAAGGACGTCTTCGGCGCGAACGTCTTCCGCAATATCGTCTGGGGGGACCTGACCGATCTCACGGATTGGAACAGCGGACGCGAGCTCACCGACCGCAGCCTGTTCATGCTGATCGTCAACCCGCCGCGGAATCTCTTCTCGTACTACTTCGGCGCATCGGCGGGCGAGTACTTCCGCATCCTGGCCACGATCATCGCCAGCCTGGCCGCACTGCTCATGGCCATGTATTTCGTGGCGGCGCTCTTCGCGGCGGTGCTGATCTTCAGCATCTCGCGGGCGGTGAACCGCATCGAGAAAGGCACGCGCGCCGTCGAGCGCGGCGACTTCTCCTATCGCATCAGGATGAAGCGCCACAACCAACTTGGAGCCATGGCCCAGTCGTTCGACCGGATGACGGAGTCGATTGCGTCGCTGCTCGCGAGCGTCACGGAAAAGGAGCGGCTGCAGAGCGAGATCGCCATCGCCGCGACCATCCAGCGCAACCTCCTGCCGAAGGAAGGTCCGACGTTCAAAGGCGTCTCGTTCTCCGCGCACTTCGAGCCGACCACGTCCATCGGCGGCGATTACTACGACGTGTTCAATCTCGACAAATCACGCTTGGCCGTGGCCATCGGCGACGTCTCCGGACATGGGCTCTCCACCGGACTGGTGATGGCGATGGTGAAGGCCGCCATCACGACGCTGGTCGAGGAAGGTGCGGATGAAACGTCGCTCTTCCATCGCCTGAACGAGCTCGTCTTCCGCTCCACCGAGCGCCGCGCGTTCATGACGCTCGCGTTCACGATCTTCGATCTCGATCGCCGCACCATCCGCCACACCAACGCCGGTCATCTCTATCCGTACCTGCTCCGCCGCGGTTCTTCCGCACCGATTTCCATCGAGTCGCCCTCCCTCCCCCTCGGCGTGCGCGCGAACCTCCACACGCAGACCGTCGAAGTCGATCTGGCGGAAGGCGACACGATCGTCTATCTATCCGACGGCATCGTCGAGGCGCAGGACGAGAACGGCGAGCCGCTCGGCTTCGAGCAGCTCGAACAGCTCATCGCCGCGCATTCCGACTCCTCTCCGTCGGCGATCCGCGACGAGATTCTCGACGCGGTCGCGAAGCACTCCGGGCCGCGTCCGGCGGATGACGACCGTACGGTGATGATCGTGAAGTTCGACAGTTTGCGCGCGACGGCGATCGAGACCGCGCCGATGGAAGCGGCGCTGGCTTAACCCGTCATCCTGAGGCGCGAAGACGCCGAAGGATCTCACGATGCGCACGTGTTGCGTTTTGAGATCCTTCGCTGCGCTCATGATGACGGCGGCAACTGCTGGTTAGCGGTTGATCCCGATCATCACGCTCCGCCCCGGAGCGAGCGCCGCGACTTCATCCGCCGAGCCGAAGTGATCGGCATTGGTCAGATTGCGCACCACCACGCGCACCTCGAACATCGGATGCACGCGCCATCCGGCGCCGGCGTCGATCTCGATGTAGCCCGGCCGCGCCACTTCCACCGGACCGGGACGATCGTCGCGACCATACGCGGATGCGGTCACGAATGCCGACGATCGCGCGGCGGCCCAGCGCAGCGAGCCTTGCAGCGTTCGCGGCGCGATGTCGTCGAGAGGGTCGTGCGTAT
>CAMPKJ010000182.1 GCA_946887105.1 uncultured Acidobacteriota bacterium
GCGGGAAGGCGGCGAGGAGCAGTTCAAGAAGAACGTCATTCGCGATCTGGAGCGCCGGCGGGATCTGTATTGTCCGGAAGATCACCCGCAACCTGCCGCTCCAGCTCCATGACGTTCATCGGCTTGCTGAAGAGAAATCCCTGCATGTATTCGCATCCGTGCTCGAGCAGGAACTCGAGCTGATCGCGGCGCTCCACTTCCTCGGCGATGACGTGCAGGCCGAGATCGTGCGCGAGCGCGAGCAGGTTGCGCGTGATGGCACGGGTGCGCTCGTCCGCGGGCAGCGGCTCGATGAACGCGCCGGGGAGTTTGATCCCGTCGATCGGGAAGTGCAGCAGGTGATCGACGGCGGAGTGGCCGGTGCCGAAGTCGTCCAGCCAGAGGCCGACGCCGAGCTCCTGCTTCAGCGAGTGCAGCACGGTTTCGACGCCGCGCAGGTCTTCGATGTGCGCGGTCTCGGTGATCTCGATGTTCACCTTGCGCGTGTCGATGCCGCACGACTGCACGAGCGCGGTCAGCCGCTCCAGCACATGGCCTTCTTCGAACTCGCGCGGTGAGAGGTTCACGTTCAGGCGCACGGCGGGCGCGAACGATTGCCATCGCGCCGCGTCGGTGTATGCCTTGCGCACCAGGATGTGGTCGAGCGCGAAGAGCTCGGGGCCAGGGCTTTCTTCCGCCGTTTCGTGAATGATGGACGCTTCGCGCAGCTCGCCCGACTCGCGCCGTTGCCGCAGCAGCGCTTCGGCGCCGTAGATCGCGCCGCTGCGCGCGTGATGAATGGGCTGGTAGAGGAGGACGAGCTGATGGTCATCCTCCAGCGCGCGACCGAGGGCGGCCTGTCCGACGTCGTTCGTCAAGGCGGGCTTAGGACGATGACCGCTTCACGAGCTGCCACGTCGCCAGCATCACGCCGAGGAGGGCGATGGTCACCAGCAGCTTGTTGCGCTTGATCTGATTCCACAGCGAAGCTTCCTCGCGCTTCTTCTGCTCGATCATCTCCATCCGCACGGCTTCGCGCCGGCGGACCGATTCGCGAATGCTGCCCTGGAAGTCGCGGAGCGATCGCGGACTCTCGGGCGCAACCGCGGCGCCGCGTTGGGAGTCGACCAGCACCGCGCTGGTGACCAGCGGCGTGACGATCCGATCGCCGCGGCTGTCTTTCTCGACCTTGTACGCGCCCTGATCGAAGTACAGCACCGTCGGTCCGGCGGCCGTGTTCTTGACGAACACCACGTGCTCGCCCCCGGCGTTGAAGCGCGGCACGCCGACGTAGTCCTGCGCGATGTCTCCCACCGTTCCGCCCGGCGTGACGATGGTGATCTCCTGCGCCGGGACGCCCTTCAGCGTCTGCTCGATCTGGAACTTCGAGTAGGTGAGGATGCGCTCGTGTTTCGCGTCCCACGCCGACTGCTGCGAGACCACTTTGCCGACCACGATGGCGGCGGCTTTGTCGACCTTCTCATCGAACTTCACGGCGCGCGCGATGGTGGCCTCGGCGGCAACGGGCATGAACGCCAGAACGGCTGCGAATGCGAGAGCGGTCCGTTGGTTATTTGAAGTCATTTCAGGCTTTCCATAGCAAGCGATGGGCCACTGGTCATTAGAATGCGCTCATGTGCAAACGCGTCCTGCTCGTCCTCGTATTGCTTGCCACGTTCCCTCTCCTGGCAGCCTCGCCCGAGGTTGACGAGCTGAACGAGCTCATCGCCGAGGACTGGCAATGGCAGCTCCGCGACAATCCGGAGAACGCGACGTACGTGGGCGAGCGCGGCCATGACGACCGGCTCACCGACCGTTCCCCGGCCGCGTGGCAGAAACGCCGCGAGCACAACCGCGAGATGCTCGCGCGCATCGAGGCGATCGATCGGGCGAAGCTCGGCGCCGCCGATCGGCTGAACTACGACCTCTTCCTCCTGCAGACGAAGCTGGCGGTCGAGGGCGATCGTTTCCCGACGGAGCTGGTGCCGGTCCATCAGATGAACGGCATCTACATCGTCCTCGGCGAGCTCGCGCAGCAGATCCCGCGCGACACGGTGAAGGATCACGAGAACCTTCTGGCCCGCATGCGTGCCTTCCCGCGCGCGGTCGACGAGACCATGGCCCTGATGCAGCGAGGGCAAAAGGAAGGTCTGACCCCACCGCGGGTCATCCTGCGGCCGGTGGCCGAGGCGATCGCGAATCAGATTGCGGACGATCCGGCGAAGAGCCCGATTTATGAGCTCGCGTTCACGAACTTCCGGCCGTCCATTCCGAAAGCGGAGCAGGAGCGGTTGCAGAACGAAGCGCGGCAGGTCCTTCGCGAGAGCGTGCTGCCGGCGTTCCGCAAGCTGCACGCGTACTGGACGAACGAGTACGTGCCGAACACGCGCGAGACGATCGGCTGGACCAGCGTGCCGCAGGGGAAGGAGTGGTATCCGTACCTGGTCCGCCGGGAAACGACCACCGAGCTGACACCGGACGAGATTCACGCGATCGGATTGTCGGAGGTGCAGCGGATTCGCGGAGAGATGGAGAAGATCCGCGAGCAGACCGGGTTCAAAGGCACGCTCGAGGAGTTCTTCACCTTCCTGCGCACCGATCCGCGCTTTTACTACGCCACGCGCGAAGAGCTGCTGGTCGCGTATCGCAATATCTCGAAGCAGATCGATCCCGAGCTGACGCGCCTCTTCGGACGCATTCCGCGGCTGCCGTACGGCGTGATTCCGATCCCGGCGTACAGCGAGAAGACCAACACCACCGCGTACTACACGCCCGGCTCGCCCGAGTCGCACCGGCCGGGCTACTACTTCGTCAACCTGTACGACCTGCCATCGCGGCCGAAGTGGGAGATGGAGGCGTTGTCGCTGCACGAAGCGGTGCCCGGCCATCATTTCCAGATCGCACTGGCGCAGGAGCTCGAGCAGCTCCCCGCATTCCGGCGCAATGCCGGCTTCACCGCGTTCGTCGAGGGGTGGGGTCTCTACGCGGAGTCGCTCGGGCCCGAGCTGGGGATGTACACCGATCCGTACTCACGCTTCGGGCAGCTCACGTACGAGATGTGGCGCGCGGTGCGGCTGGTGGTCGACACCGGCATGCACGCGAAAGGATGGACGCGCCAGCAGGCCATCGACTTCTTCGTCGCGAACTCGAGCAAGCCGCTGCACGACATCGAGGTGGAGATCGACCGCTATCTGGCGTGGCCCGGACAGGCGCTCGCGTACAAACTCGGCGAGCTGAAGATCAAAGAGCTGCGCGCGCATGCGGAACGCGAGCTCGGTGAGCAGTTCGACGTGCGCGCGTTCCACGACGCCGTGCTCGGCGCAGGGCCGCTGCCGTTGTCGATTCTGGAGACGCGGATGACGGAGTGGGTGAAGGAGAGAAAGGGCGGAGCGAAGGCGACGGTCACGTTGCGGCGCTAGTGTGGTGTCTCGCACAGCTATTTGCGAGGCACCACACTAGTCAACACACGCTCGAGAAAATCACGCACCGCCTCCGCCTCTTCCGTCGCTACCTGGTGGGCCATCGGATACTCGTGATACTCGACCTCGAGCCCGGCGTCTTCGAGCACGCGGCGCGCGCGGCGCGCGTGGTTCACCGGCACGACGTCGTCGGCGCTGCCGTGCGCGATCAGCACGGGCAATCCGGCGCGCGGGCGCAGATCGGGCAGATCGGCTTCGTACAGGCCGCCGCTCATGCAGAGGATGCCGGCCAGTTTGCGATCCGTGCGCAGTCCTGAGTCGAGCGCCATCAGCGCGCCCTGCGAGAATCCGCCCACGATCAGCTTCCCGTCCGGCGTCGGATACTTCTGCGCGATCTCGTCGATGAAGCGCAGCATCTCGCCGCGCGACTCGACCACCGACTGGTGTTGCGGCGGCCATCCTTCGAACCACGTCCAGCCGATGGCCATGCCCGGATACGGCTCGAACGGCTTCGGCGCGTTGGGGAACACGAAGCGGCAGCCGCCGGCGGCGTCGAGCATCGGCGCGAGATCGGCCAGGTCATTCATGTCGGCGCCGCGGCCGTGGATCAGGATCACCATCGGCAGCGCCTCGGTGTCGGGGCGATGGGAGGGAGTCCGGACGATGTGGCGGAGCATGAGGCGCGGATTCTAAACGGAGAATGCGCGCCTCGGCGGGCACATCCACACGCACCTTTGTGAGGCCACGCACGTCGACGCCGGCCATTTCCGCTAAAATCGGCACCTCGAATCCCCCGAGGTGACCCTTGCATATCAATGATCTGCTGAAAATTGCCGCTGAGCGCCGTGCGTCGGACCTGCACATCAAAGTCGGTTCGCACCCGGTCATCCGCGTGGACGGCGAGCTCGTTCCGCTCGTGGAACTGAAGCGCCTGATGCAGGAAGACACGATCGCGATGGCCTTCTCGATCATGTCCTCGCGGCAGAAAGAGAAGTTCAAGAACAACTACGAGATCGACATCGCCTACTCGGTCCCGGGACTGGGCCGTTTCCGTTGCAACATCTTCCAGCAGCGCGGCACGGTCGGCATGGTCCTGCGGGTCATTCCGGTCAAGATCCTCTCCATCCGCGAGCTGATGCTCCCCACGGTGCTCGAGCGGATCGCCGAAGAGCGCCGCGGCCTGATCCTCTGCACCGGCACCACCGGCTCCGGCAAGTCGACCACGCTGGCGGCGATGATCGACTACATCAACTCGCACCGCACCGAGCACATCATGACGGTCGAGGATCCGATCGAGTTCCTGCATCGCGACAAGAAATCGATCGTCAACCAGCGCGAAGTGGAGGTCGACACCAAGTCGTTCTCGCAGGCGCTGCGCAGTGCGCTCCGTCAGGATCCCGACGTCATTCTGGTCGGCGAAATGCGCGACTACGAAACGATCGAGACGGCGCTGACCGCCGCCGAAACGGGCCACCTCGTGCTGTCTACGCTCCACACCATGGACGCGACCGAGACCGTCAACCGCATCATCTCCGTCTTCCCGCCGCACCAGCAGAAGCAGATCCGTCTGCAGCTCGCGGCAGTCCTCAAAGCTGTGGTCTCGCTCCGTCTGTTGCCGCGCGCCGACGGCCTCGGACGCGTGCCGGCCGCGGAAGTGCTGATCTCCACCGCGTACATCCGCGACTGCATCGAGAACAAGGAAAAGACGAAGCTGATCAAGGACGCCATCGCGCAGGGCACCTCGCAGTACGGCATGCAGACGTTCGATCAGTCGCTCTACACGCTGTACAAGAACGGCCTGATCACGCTCGACGAAGCGCTGCGCCGCGCCTCCAATCCCGACGAGTTCCGCCTCAAGCTCTCCGGCATCCAGTCGACGGCCGATATGTCGAAGGAAGAGATGGAGTCGAAGCTCACCATCTCGGGAACGGGGACGGACGATCCGTTCGGCGACGAGAGCCCGTTCGATTTCAGCAACAATATTTGATTCATTCGCTTCCGGTGACCTCATGCCCCGATCCCTGGTGCTCGCTTTACTGCTCTCGTTCGCTGGATCCGCCGCAGCGCAGACCGATGCCCTAACGTTCACGCTCGGTCCGATCGAGCGCATCGACGACACCGACATCGCGCGCTCGTTTGGCGTTCTGCACAACCGCGGTCTCGACATCCATGACGTGACCGTCAACGTGGACCTCACTGGTCCGCGCACGACCTACATCGGTGGCGAGAGCGACTCCGGCTGGAGCTGCCGCAACGGCCAGACGCCGTACGTGCTCCATTGCACGACGCCGCTGATCCGCGCCGGGGAATCGAAAACGCTGCAGATCTACGTCGGGCCGTTGCGCGAAGCACGCGTGCACCTCGCGGCGCAGGCGTCATGGCAGAGTTTCGAGGCGGTCCTCTACTCGCCGGTATCGCACCAGAACGGCGCGTTGGCGCGCGAGTTCGTCGTGAGCAACAGCGGCGATCCGGGCGCGGGCTCGTTGCGCGCTGCAATCGACGCGTCGAATGAGGAATGCGCGCGCGATCAGGTTCCGTGCAGCATCGTCTTTCAGATCGACGCGCCGGTGCCGGAGCGCGGCTGGCACACGATCATCCCGAACACGCCCTTACCGGCCATCACGGCGCCCGACATCGAGATCGACGGCGCGACGCAAACGCGTTTCAGCGGCGACACGAATCCGCTGGGGCCGGAGGTCGCATTGGACGGTTCGGCCCTGTGGGCCGGGCACGGATTGCAGATCGCCGGCACCGGTCTGGCGTTCGTGAGCAATCTCGCCATCGGCGGTTTTCCGTGGCATGGGATCGCGGTGACGCGCGACTCGTTCGCGAGCTCGAGGATCGAAAGCAACTACATCGGCACCGACGCCACGGGCACACGCGCGCACCCGAATCGCAGCCGCGGCATCGCCTTCGATCTGCCAGCCTCGGATTTCGAGGTCACGCACAACATCATCAGCGGCAACGGGCGCAGCGGCGTGTTCATCGCCGGCGCGTTCAACGTCACTCTGACAGAGAACCAGATCGGCACCGGCACCGCCGGCGTGGCCATTCCGAACGGCGCCAGCGGCGTGTTCGTCGGGGACGACGCCAGCGACATCCTGCTGCGCCGCAACACGATCGCCCACAATGCGTGGTTCGGCGTCGCGCTTTCGCAGCGGGTGGCGCGCTTCACCCTGCTCGAGAACTCCATCACCCGCAACGGCTTCATCGGGATCGACCGCGGTCTCGACGGCTTCAGCGGTTACCACTTCGACGATCTCGACGTCCGCAACGCCAGCATCCCTCCGCCGCGCCTCCTTTCCGCGATCTACGATCCGGCGGCGGACCGGACCACGATCACTGGCAGGTATCGCCCGGAGCGCGACCACGAAGGCATCTGGGAATTCTCGCTGTTCGCCAGCACGGTCGGCGACGGGCAGGGAGAGACGTTCCTCGGCACGACGAGCACGGCCAACGGTACGTTCACGTTCAACGTCACGGGCAATCTCAGCGGCCGGTTCATCACCGCGACCGGGCGGCGTTACCTGCGCATCGGATTATCGGGCGACTGGTTCTGGACGAGCGAGTTCTCGGAGCCGATCGAAGTCCGCTGATCGCTGTGTTACAACTCGTGGATGCCCGAAGAGCTGGAGCGCTGTTACGCGGCTGCGGTGCGCATCCTGAAGTACCGCTTCAACAGCGAGGCCGAGCTGCGGCGCAAGCTGCGCGGGAAGCAGTTCGCAAAGGACGACATCGAGGCCGTGATCTCCCGTCTGCAGAAGGAGAAGTGGCTCGATGACGATCGCTACGCCGCGGCATTCGTCCGCACCCGCGCCAACAAACGCGTCGGACCGTTGCGCATCCGCCGCGAGCTGCAGGCGGCGGGCGTCAGCGATGACTCGGCAAAGCAGGCGGTGGCGCAGAACGCCGATCCCGAACGCGAGCACGATGCCTTGCGGGAGCTGGGACGGAAGCGCGCCCGGATGCTGATCCGCCGTCACGGCGAGGCGTACCTCGGCACATCCGAGGGGCGAAACAAACTGGCTGGATATCTGTTGAACCAGGGTTACGATGCCCGGCTCGTTTACGAGGCGTTGAAGGAGATCACGGTTGTTGACCACCAGCCAGATTCGTGAGGCTTTCCTCGAGTATTTCGAAAAGAACGCGCACCGCCGCGTGGCCAGTTCGTCGCTCGTGCCCGCGGGCGACCCGACGCTGCTCTTCACCAACGCCGGGATGAATCAGTTCAAGGACGTTTTCCTCGGCCGCGAGCAGCGCGATTACGCGCGCGCCGCGACCTCGCAGAAATGCGTCCGCGCCGGCGGCAAGCACAACGACCTCGAGAACGTCGGGCGCACCGCGCGCCATCACACCTTCTTCGAGATGCTCGGCAACTTCTCGTTCGGCGACTACTTCAAGGAAGACGCAATCCGCTTTGCGTGGGACCTGCTGGTCAATGTCTACAAACTCGAGCCGGAGCGCCTCTGGTTCTCCGTCTTCGAAGGCGACGACAAGGTTCCGGCGGACGACGAGGCCGCGGAGCTGTGGGTGAAGGCGGGCGCGCGTCCCGAGCGCGTGCTGCGCTTCGGCAAGAAAGACAACTTCTGGCAGATGGGCGAGACCGGACCGTGCGGTCCGTGCTCGGAGATCCACTACTACCGCGGCGAGGACATGGCGCACAACGTTCCGGAGCTGGTCAATGGCCCCGGCGACACGACCATGGAGGTGTGGAACCTCGTGTTCATGCAGTACGACCGCGATGAAGACGGCGTGCTGCATCCGCTGCCGGCGCCGTCCGTCGATACCGGAATGGGGCTGGAGCGCATCGCCTCGGTGCTGCAGAAGACGCAGACGAATTACGACATCGATCTGTTCGCGCCGATCAAAGACGTCATCGAAGAGATCAGCGGTCACCAGTACGGCGGCCGCATGGACGACGACCTCGACACCGCCGTGCGCGTGCTTTGCGATCACGCTCGTGCGGCGACGTTCCTCATCAGCGACGGCGTGATCCCGTCGAATGAAGGACGCGGCTACGTGCTGCGCCGCATCATCCGCCGCGCGATCCGCTTCGGACGCAAGCTGCCGCGGCCGGTCCCGCTGAACAAGCTGGTCGCCCCAGTTTACAAATCCATGGCCGAGGCCTATCCGGAGCTCGGCGACCGCTTAGTGCCGATCGTCGACTTTCTCCGCGGGGAGGAGGAGCGTTTCTCGCGCACGCTTACCAGCGGGATGGAGCGCGTCGGCCAGGTCATTGATGACATTCGCGCCCGGGGCGAGACGATCATGTCTGGCGTCGAACTGTTCCGCCTTTACGACACGTACGGGATTCCGATCGATCTCATTGCCGAACTCGCGGAAGACGAAGGTGTGCGCCTGGACATGGAAGGCTATGACCAGCTCATGGCCGACGCACGCTCGCGGGCGAAAGCAGCCGGTAAGTTCCAGGCTTCGGCGGATGCGGCAACCTACGCGGCGCTCGCCGACAAGATCGGTCCCGTGGCATTCGTCGGCTACGAGAACTACACCGGCGTCGACGCGCAGGTGAAGGCGATCGTCGTCGACGGCCGGGAGCGCGACTCGCTCCATCACGGCAGCGAAGGCGAAGTGGTGCTCTCGCCGACGCCGTTCTACGCCGAGTCCGGTGGGCAGATCGGCGACACCGGCACGCTGGTGTGGCACGGCGAAGCCGGTCAAGGCATCGGTCGCGCCACGGTGCTCGATACCGTGAAGCCGTTCGGCGACGTACCAGTCTCGCGCGTGCGCGTCGAAGAAGGTTCGCTTGCGCTGCACTCGCGCGTGCGCGCATCCGTTCCGGTCATGTTGCGTCTCGACACGACCGCCAATCACACCGCGACGCACCTGCTGCACAAGGCGCTGAAGGACATCCTCGGCCCGACCGTGCAGCAGGCCGGTTCGCTCGTCGCACCCGACCGGCTCCGCTTCGACTACACCTATCACCAGCCACTCACCGACGCGCAGATCAAAAAAATCGAGGACGCCGTCAACGATCGCGTGCGCGCGAATCTCGAGGTGACCAAGACCGTCATGCCGCTGGCCGAAGCGAAGCAGAGCGGCGCGGTGGCGATGTTCGGCGAGAAGTACGGCGATCAGGTGCGCATCGTGGCTGCCGGTGACTATTCGCGCGAATTCTGCGGCGGCTGCCACGTGAACCGCACCGGCGACATCGGCATCTTCAAGATCGTCTCCGACCGCTCGCTCGCGGCCGGCGTGCGACGCATGGAAGCGGTCACCGGCCGCGGCGCACTGCAGCTCTTCCAGAGACTCGACGACGCGACGCACGAGCTAGCGTCCCAGACGAACGTCTCGCTGGACGAACTGCCGGTCTACGTCCGGTCGCTGCAGGAGCGGCAGAAAACGCTCGAGAAAGAGCTCAAGCAGTTGAAGGTGCGTCTGGCCACCGGCGGTGCCGCGAGCAGTGCACAGGCATCCGACGAGCCGGTAGATGTCGGCGGCGTGAAGCTCATCGCGCGCCGCGTCGACGAGCTCACCGGCGGCGATCTGCGCAACTTCGCCGACGAG
>CAMPKJ010000183.1 GCA_946887105.1 uncultured Acidobacteriota bacterium
AGTTCAAGCCGATCTGCTCCTTCATCTGCACCTGGTTGATGCCCGGCAGGTTGAATTCCACCGGATCCTCGGCGGTCATGATGTTCACTTCCGGCGAGTTGACCTTCGAGAGCGCCGAGTAGAGCGTGTTGGTCTTGCCCGAGCCGGTCGGGCCGGTCACGAGCACCATCCCCCACGGCTTGAAGATCGCTTCCTCGAAACGAACCAGCGACTCCGGCTCGAATCCGAGCTTGGTCATGTCCAGGCGGAGGTTGTCCTTGTCGAGCAGCCGCATGACGATCTTCTCGCCGAAGAGCGTCGGCAGCACGGAGACGCGGAAGTCGAGCTCCTTGTTCTTGTCCTCGAGCTTGATCTTCAGCTTGATGCGGCCGTCCTGCGGCAGGCGCTTTTCCGAGATGTCGAGCTTCGACAGAATCTTCATGCGCGAGGTCATGGCGTCCTTCAGCTTGAGCGGAGGATTCATGATCTCGTACAGGATGCCGTCGATGCGGAAGCGGACCCGGTACTCCTTCTCGTACGGCTCGATGTGGATGTCGGACGCGCCGCGCTTGATGGCGTCGGTGAGGATCAGGTTGCACAGCTTCACCACCGGCGCTTCCTCGGCCGAGTCGGCGAGCTGGTTGACGTCCATCTCCTCGTCTTCCTCGAGGACCTCGAGGTCGGCGCTCTCCTGCGTCTGAAGGTCTTCCATGACCTTCTTCAGCTCGAGCGACGAGGTGGTGCCGTAGTAGTTGTCGATGGCCGCCTTGATCCCGAGCTCGGAAGCCACCACCGGCTCGACGTTGTAGCCGGTCATGAACTTGATGTCGTCCATGGCGAAGACGTTCGTCGGATCGGCCATGGCGATGGTGATCGTGGCGCCGGTCTTGTTGACCGGGAGGATGTTGTATTTGCGGGCCACGTCGCCCGGGATGAGCTTGATGACGCCCGCGTCGATCTCGAAGTGCTGGAGATTGATGGAGGGGACGCCGAACTGCTGGCTCAGGCACTCCGTGATGTCCTCTTCCGAGACGAAGCCGAGCTTGATCAGCGTTTCGCCGAGCTTGCCGCCGGTCTCCTTCTGGACGCGAAGCGCTTCCTTGAGCTGATCCTGCGAGATCAGGCTCGCTTTGGTGAGCAACTCACCGAGACGAACACTCATACGTTATTTTCCAGGACTCCTGAACGGCCGGCCGGCGAGTTTAACACCGTCACTTTGACGGCAAAGCCAGCGGGTCGGACGAGGTGACCCCAGCCGTCACTGACTTCAGCGTAGCCGTCACGCTGCCGAACTTCACTTCCGTCCGGATGCGCAGCGGCAGATGCCGTTCGTCATCGGAATACCAGATGAAGAGCCGTTCTTCCCGCTGCACGCCGCCGCTGGCCATTTGCGGCTCGACCAGGAGCGCGTCGAACGTTCCCACCGGCGTGGTGATCTTCTCCCGCTTCACGACCCGGCCGTGGACGGTGTACAGCTTTCCATCCGAGATCAACGTGAACTCGTAGCTCTTCCCCGGGGCGAGCTCGAGCGTGCGAAAGTGATAGATGATCGAGATCGGGTCGTAGACCGGACGCGGCACCGGGATTTTCCGCACTTTCTTGCGCTTGCGCGACGCGACACCGTCGTCGACGGTGGTGACTTCTTCCATCTTGTCGCCGCGCTCATCGAGCTTTTTGGTGTAACGCAGCGTCGAGAAATCGCCCCGGTCGACGATGGTCTCGATCTCGTCGCGCACTTTGACGAAACGCGCCAGTCCGCCCCCCGACTTCGCAACGGAGGTGATCCGCCACCTGCTCTCCCCCTCGGGCGCGATGGTCATGCGCGCCGTGCCGCCCACGATCTTCATCCAGTTCACGGTGTAATCGAGGGTTTCGCCCTTTGCGTAGATCTGCTCGACCGGAGCTGGAGAGAGTGCCGCGGAGACGGCGAACAGTGCCGCGAGCAGGAAGGTCACTCGGCGGAGACCTTTTCGAGCATCGTCATCACCTCTTCAACAGTTATCGACTCCATCCATTTCGTGGCCGGAAATCGGTCGATGCAATGTTGCAGCTGGTGATACGGACCGTTGCGGCGCGGATTGGTGGGGCCGTAGAGGCCGATCACCTTCGTGCCGAGGGCGTCCGCGAGATGCAGCGGACCGGTGTCGGCGCCGATGACGAGCTCCGCTTTCTGCAGGATCCACGCGAGCTCGCGCAGGTTGGTCGGAGGCGCCACGCGCGCACCGATCGCGTCCGCGAGCTCGCGTTCGCCCGGCCCCCACACGGCGAGCGCCTTCGGACCGATGCGCTTCGCGAGCTCGCGGAAGCGCTCGACCGGCCAGAGCTTGTTCGCCTTGCCGGCTCCGGGAAGGAGCACGATCGCGTTTTCGCAACCAGGCACGGCGATGGGGTAATCGCGCCAGTTCGCGCCGGATGTCTGCGCCGGTGCGCCCGCACGCGCCAGCTCGAGGTTCTGATCGACGACGTGCTTCGACGTGTCGACGTGCACCTTCCGGTTCGTGAACAGCAGCGCGGCCTTCTCGCGAATCGCGTGACGGTCGAACCCGTACCGCGTCTTCGCTCCCGACAACCATCCGAGCGCCGCTGACTTGATCAGCCCCTGAAAGTCGATGGATGCATCGACGCCGCGCAAGCCGCGAATGGCGCGGAGCGTGGCACGCGGCTCCTTCTTCATCCGCACCGGCAGCGTCTTCACGCCGGCCACGATCTCGACCAGCTCGCGATAGGGCGCCTCGACGACCCAGGTGATGTCCGTCGCTTGCTTCAGCGACAGCACCGCCGGGATGGTGTGAATCACGTCGCCGAGGGCGGAGAGACGGAGAACGAGAATCCGCTTCACTGGTTGGAAGAACGTTCGCGGAGTTTCCGGAGCACCGCGGTCGTGGAATGGTCCTTTGGATCGCCGACGATCACTACCTTGCCGCCGTACGACTTCACCAGCTCCGCCTCCGGCACCGAGTCCGCCGTGTAGTCCGTCCCCTTGCACTGAAAATCGGGACGCAGGACCTGCAGCAGGTTCGACGGACTCTCCTCGCGGAAGACGGTCACGTACGACACGCCGCGGATCGACGAAATGATCTCCGCGCGCTCGTCTTCCGGCATCACCGGACGTCCTTCGCCTTTCAGCACGCGCACCGATTCGTCGCCGTTCACGCCGACGACGAGCACGTCCGCGACGCGAGCCGCGTCCTGGAGGTAGCGGATGTGGCCGACGTGCAGCACGTCGAAGCAGCCGTTCGCGAACGCGATCGTCTTGCCCGCCGCGCGCTCCATCGCCAGCGCGTGCGTGAGGTCGGACTCGCTGAGGACCGGCGCGTTCACTCGTTCAGCTCCTCGTCGCGGTGGATCGCATGCGTCAGCTCGTCGTTCGACGCGGTCGCGGTGCCCATCTTCATCACCACGATTCCTCCGGCGTAGTTCGCGAGCTTCGCCGCCTCCGCGAACGACGCGCCGGCCGCGAGCGCGAGCGTGAACGTGGCGATGACCGTGTCGCCCGCGCCGGTGACGTCCGCGACCTGATCGGTGCCCGATACCGGGATCAGCAGCGGCTCGGCCGCATCGCGTTCGAGCAGCGCCATCCCGCGGCTGCCGCGCGTGATCAGCACCGCGTCCGAACCGAGTCCCTCCTGCAGCTTCCGCGCAACGTCGCCGACCTTCTCCTCTTCTCCGTTCCAGAGCGACGTCTCCGCCGCGGCGGCCGCTTCCTCTTCGTTCGGTGTCGCGGCGGTCACGCCCGGATACGCGAGCAGGTCGTAACGCGAGTCGAGCGTGATGGCCTTGCCGTTCGCGCGACGGGTCAACTCCGCGACCACGTGCGGACGCACGACGCCGTAGCCGTAGTCGCTGATCAGCGCCGCGTGACTGGTGCCGATCGCATCGCCGAGGATCGACGCGAACCGCGCCGCCTCGCCGTCGCTCATCACGAACTTGTCTTCGATGTCGTAGCGCACGATCTGCTGCCGGCTCGCGTGCGGCATGCCGCCGAGGATGCGCACCTTGGTCGGCGTGGCGTAGCGATCGGTGCGCAGGATGCCGCCGCAGTCGATGCCATGGTCGGTCAGCTGTGCGATCAGTGACTGCGCCGCGGCGTCGTTCCCGAGCACCGACACCGGCACCGGCAGTGCGCCGAGCGAATGGATGTTGTTGATGGCATTGCCGGCGCCGCCGAGCAGCACGTCTTCGCGGTACTGGCGGAGGATGAGCACCGGCGCCTCGCGCGAGATGCGCTTGGGCGTGCCGTAGATGAAACGGTCCGCTACGATGTCGCCGTAGACGACGACCAGCTTCCCCTTCATCGCTTCCGTGAGCTGCAACAGGCGGGAGCGGCTGAACACGCGCGAAGTCTAAAGGATGAAGGATGCAGGACGAACGCAAACTCGTCGAAGGCGAGGACTTCTATCGCGAGGGACCGTACGTCGTGTTCACGGAAAAGTACCTGCGCGACCGCGGGTATTGCTGCGAATCGGGGTGCCGGCACTGCCCGTACGGGTTTCGCAGGGACCGGCGCGGCGACGTTCCTATTGAGGAGTAGGCGCACCCGAAAGGTCGGCTTCGCGCAGTTCGACCTTCTCGTCCGTGGTCAACACGTTCTCGACGTCGATCAGCAGATACACCTCGTCCCCGAACGGCACGACCGCGATCAGCAGCTCTCCGCGGATTCCGCGCACCAGCGGCGGCGGCGGCAGCAGCGCGTCGGGCGCGACGTTCACGATCCGCCGTACCTCGTCGACTTTGAGGCCGATCACGCCCGCGCTCGTGTGCGTGATCAGCACCAGCGGCTGCTCGGCGCGCTCGAGTGCCGGATAGAGCCGCGTGCGCAGGTCGATGATCGGGATGACCTCGTTGCGCAGCACAACGATTCCTTCGATGAACGCGGGAGCGGTCGGGATCGAGGTCGAGCCGCTGTACGGCACGATCTGCCGCACCGCCATGATGTCCAGCACGAAGGTCTCCGGCCCCACCCGGAACGTGATCAAGCGCAGGTTCGCCGCCTCGGCCATCTACGCCCTCACGCTGAACTTGCGCACTTCGTTGTCCAGACCGCGGATGGCGTCGTTGAGCAGCGTGATCGCATCGCTCATGTCGCCCACCGTGGAACGGTTGCCGTCGGCGATGGCGCGCACCTGCTGCATCGTGTTGACGATCTTCTCGCTCTCGCTCGACTGGCTGGCGGCGACCTGGAAGATCTCGTGGATCATCTCGATCATGCGCTCGGCCGCGGCGGAGATCATCGACGAGCCCGACTTCTGTTCGACCATCGCCTGGCGCACGTACTTGGTCACTTCGCGCATCGACTCGACGGCCTTCATGATGTGATCCGAGCCCTGCGCCTGCTGGCGCGTGGCGGCGTTGATCTGTCCCACCATCGACTGCAGGCGATCGACCGCGCGCGTGACGTTTTCGCTGCCTGCGGCCTGCTCGCGCGTCGCGCCGGCGATCTCCTTGCCCATGTTCGAGGCTTTGGACGCGGAGTCGAGGATGTTGTTCAGCGCCTTCCCCGCTTCGTGCGACAGCGTCACGCCGTTCTCCACGAGCGACGAGCCGGCCGCGGTCACGCGCAGCGCGTTCTCGACTTCTTCCTGCACGCCCCGAATGAGATTGGCGATGTCGCGCGTCGACGACGCGGTGCGCTCCGAGAGATCCCGAATCTCCGCGGCCACGACCGAGAAGCCCTTGCCGTACTCCCCCGCCTGCGCCGCGAGGATCGCGGCGTTCAGCGCCAACAGGTTGGTCTGCTCGGCAACGTCTTCGATCACGTTGAGGATCTTGCCAATCGCTACGGACCGGTCGCCCAGCCGCGCAACGACGGCATTGGCTTCGACCACCGACTGGCGGACCTGCTCCATCCCGTCGATGGTCTCGCGCACCGCATTCATCCCCGACTCCGCCGCATCGGCGACGGCCAGCGCGAGGTCGTACGATCGCGCGGCATTCGCCTCGACCTGGGCGATCGAAGCGGACATCTCGACCATCGATGCCGAGGTGTCGGTCACGAAGCTGGTGAGATAGACGACGTTCTGATCGACTTCGTTGATGGACGACACCATCTGATGCGTGGCCGAGGCGGTGTCTTCGACGGAGCTGAACAGCGTGTCGGTGTGGCGGCTCACTTCCTCCATCGACGCCACCATCTCCAGCATCGAAGAGGACGTTTCCTCCGACGACGCGGAGAGCGCTTCGACGTTGTCCGTGATCTTGCGCACGCCGTTGTTGAGCTGATCGATCGAGTTGTACGTTTCGTCGATGACCGCGCGCTGCTCGTCCACGCGCTCGATGACCGTGCGCGACCGGCTGTCCACCGATTCGACCACTGACTTCAGCTTGGACTGCGACTGCATGAGGTTCTTGACCGTTTTCTCGAGGTCCGCCGCCATGGCGTTGAACGCCTCGGCCAGACTGCCGATCTCGTCGCTCGACGACACTTCCGCGCGTTGCGTGAGATCGCCCTTCGCGATCTGCCGCGCCGTCGACACCAGCGCGAGGATGGGCCGCACGATCAGCTGCGACGCGAACCACGAGAGAAGACTGGCCACGGCCAGAGTGAGCGCGACGATGCCCAGGTTCCAGGTCCAGAGCGAGGCGATCGCGGACTCGGCCTGCGACTCGTTCAGGAGCAGGCGGAAGTAACCTTTGGGCGTCGACCGGTCACCCTCGGTCTCGCGGAACGGCACGCTGTACACGTGCTGGTTTCCGTCGACGGCACCATCCGCGGCAGTGAGCGGGCGATTTACCAGCACCGGCGGAACCTCGGCTTGCGAAGACGCCAGCACCTTCCCGTTGCCGTCCCGGAACTCCGCATACGTCACCGACTGGTTCTGCCCCAGCTTGTTGACGATCACCTTCAGATCGTCCGTGAGTCCGAAGATGACGTAATAGCCCGCCGTCGCCTCGATGGCCCGCGCGATCGCGGAACCCTGTTCGGTGGTCTGCCGGATCATCGCGCGCCGCACGAGGTACTGCTGCAGTAATAGAAGGATGAGCGCGATGACGACCGTGGCCGCCGCGAAGGCCGTTACGAATTTCGCGCGGAGACCGAACCGCACACCCGCTTCGTTCTGATCGTCGACCGCCATAGGACGGCGCGAGTTTAGCTCAGAACCAACTGCTATCATCGCGGCGATGCCTCTGATCCGCTGCCCGAAGTGCGGGCAGGCTTACGACATCCCCGGCGTCGTCGCCGTACGGCTGCCGAACTCCATCGCCACCTGCCAATGCGGTGAGTGGCTGTCCGGCAGCAAGGCGGCCGTGCTGGCGCGGCTCGTCGACGTCGATCAGATCCGCGAGATCGACATGAAGCCGTACCGCGTCGACGCCGCGGCGCAGGCAGCGAGCGGAACGCACAGCGAGCCGATGATCGCGCCCTCGCAGCCGCGCTCGATCCGCATCGTTGCGCGCGGCAACAGCGAATCGATGAACACCGTGTTCACGATCCACGAGCATCCGTTGTGGATCGGCCGCAAGGGATGTCACGTCGAGCTGGCGGAAGCGGAACTGTCGATCCGGCACTGTTCGATCTCGGTGCGCGGCGACAAGCTGGTCGTGCGCGACGCGGACTCGCACATGGGCACGTTCCTGGACGGCCAGCCGATCGACGAGGCGGTGATCGAGGATGGCGTGCACCTGCTGCGCGTCGGATCGGCGCTGGTCAGCATCGAGCCGACCGCAGAACGCGGCGTTGCGGTCGAGCCGATCACGATCAACACGTCGAGCGTCATGGACGAGGCCGCGCTCGCGAAAGTACGCGCCGCGCGCACGACCGAGCCCGCTGCGGCTGCGCGCGTGGTGCTGATCTGCGTTGAAGGTCCGCTCGCCGGTCAGGAGTTCGAGATCCCGCAAGGCGGCCTCGTGGTCGGCCGCGAAGGTCACGTGCGCGTTCCGGACGAGTTTCTGTCGCGGCGCCACTTCGAAGTCGCACGCGAAGAGGACGGCGCGGTCCGCGTTCGCGACCTCGGCAGCCGCAACGGGACCTTTCTCAACACGCTCCCCGCACGCAATACGAAAGTACACACCGGCGACGAGATCCGCGCCGGCGTGAACCGTTTCAAGATCGAGCAGCGCGCGTGAGTTTCGTTCAATACTGACGGCCCTTCCATCATTGCGTGTTGGCCTCGGCACTGCGCGCTGGCATACTGCGCCCCTCTCTCTCTCAGGACAATACGTATGCAAACGTTCGAATCCGTGGCTGCTCGGATTCTCGAGCCCATTTCCGAGCTGCTCCAGAAGCCACTCTCTCTCGTCGATGGCCACGCTCCGCAAGCCGCGAGCTCGTTCGCGATCCGTCTCACCACGCCTCGCATCGCGATCGTGGCGAACGACGGAAACGCATTCACGGACGCCGAACGTCGCCTGATCGGCGAGCTGTTCGGCGTCGTGCGCCTGGCCGGTGAAAGCGAAGCGCGCTACGAGGAGCTCGAGCAGCGCATGCTCGGTCTGCAGCGCGAGAATCTCGATCTGGTGGTGAAGAACCGCATGTTGTCCGAGGTGTCGTCGCGCGACGCGCTGACGGGGCTGTACAACCGCTGGTTCGTGGTCGAGAAGATCGAGAGCGAGATGAATCGAGCGCTGCGGCACGGCTCTCCGATGTCGCTGCTCATGCTCGACGTCGATCACTTCAAGCGCGTCAACGATACGTGGGGACACGGCGCCGGCGATCAGGTCCTGCAGGCCATCGGTAAACTGCTGCGCGACAGCTGCCGGGTGTACGACGTGCCCGGCCGCTACGGCGGCGAAGAGTTCTGCATCGTGTTGCCGGAGACCAGGCCGGGAAGCACCAGCGTGGTCGCGGAACGGATTCGCAGCCGGCTCGAATCGACGGCGCTGCCTTGCGGCGAGACGTCGATTGCCGTGACCGCATCGATCGGAATCGCCGGCGTCGACGTGAGCGAGGAAAACGAGCTGCTCAGCCCGGCGGCGCTCATCGAGCGGGCCGACCGCGCCCTCTATTCGGCGAAGAACCGTGGGCGAAATCGAGTGGAAATGTGGGACCATTCAGGATTCGACGGCGCCGGCGACACGATCAGCCACTGACGGTGAGCCCGGTCACGGCAGCCGCCGCACGTCGGTCATAGATTGCGCCGTATCAAAATCGGTTACGAGGGGACCCAATGAGAACGAAAATTCTTTTCACCATTCTGTTGATGTTCATTGCCGGCAGCGCGCTGGCGGAGAAGCCGTCGATGGGCGTTGCGGAGTTCCGCAATGACACGTCGGCCGGCTGGTGGTCTGGCGGCGTCGGCCGCGAGCTCGCGGGCATGCTCACCAACGAGCTGGCGAGCACCGGCAAGTTCAAGATGGTCGAACGCGAGAAGCTCGACGCCGTGCTCGACGAGCAGGATCTGGCCGACTCCGGCCGCATCAGCAAGAAGAGCGGCGCGAAGATCGGCAAGCTGACCGGCGCCCAGTATCTCGTCGTGGCGACGCTCTCGGCATTCGAAGAGGACGTGAAGGGCGGCGGCGGCGGCCTCAGCTTCCGCGGCATCAGCGTCGGTGGCAAGAAGGAAGAGGCGTACCTCGCCGTCGACCTGCGCGTCGTCGACACCACCACCGGTGAAGTCGAGTTCACCCGCAGCGTCGAAGCCCGCGCCTCCAGCGGCGGCCTCGCCGTCGGCGTCTACCGCGGCGGCTTCGGCGGGAACCTCGCCAAGCACGAGAAAACCCCCACCGGCAAGGCCATCCGCGCCGTGATCATGGAAATCAGCGAATACCTCGCCTGCGCCATGGTCGACAAGGGCGACTGCATGGCCGAGTACCAGGCCAAAGAAGCCTCGCGCAAAGAGAAGACGAAGAAATCGATCAAGCTCGACTGATCTCAGTCAGGTAGTCCAGCAAACGCAGTAATGAAGAGCCGGTCCGCAAGGACCGGCTCTTTCGTTCTCTACGGTGAACAGAACTTTCGCCTCATTCTCGCTACTTACGCTTGACTTTCGCCTTCTTACCGCCTA
>CAMPKJ010000184.1 GCA_946887105.1 uncultured Acidobacteriota bacterium
GTTTTTCTTCGGCCACGGCAATCCGATGAACGCGCTGCAATCGAACACGTGGACCGAAGGCTGGCGCGCCATCGGACGAGCGATGCCGCGGCCGCGCGCGATCGTGTGCGTTTCCGCGCACTGGTATCTGCCGGGCACGCGCGTCACGACCATGGCCCAGCCGCGCACGATTCACGACTTCGGCGGATTTCCGCGGCCGCTGTATGAGATCCGCTATCCGGCGCCGGGCGATCCGGCGTCGTTCACGCGCATCCGCGAGTTGATCGCAGACGCCGCGCCCGACACCGAGTGGGGACTCGATCACGGCACGTGGTCGGTGCTCGTTCACGTCTTCCCCGATGCCGATATTCCGGTCGTGCAACTGAGCATCGACGAAACGCAGCCGGCCTCCTTCCACTACGACCTCGGCCGGCGCCTGGCACCGTTGCGCGACGAAGGCGTGCTGGTGATGGGCAGCGGCAATCTCGTGCACAACCTGCACACGTACGCGTGGGGCAAACACGATCCGGAGCCGTTCGACTGGGCGGTGCGCTTCGAGGCCATGGCGCGCGATCAGATCGTGCGCGGCGAGCACGCGCCGCTCGTCGGCTATGAACAACTGGGCCGCGACGCACAACTCTCGGCGCCGACACCCGATCACTATCTCCCGCTCCTCTACATCCTCGGCATGCAGCAGACCGACGACACGGTCCGCTTTCCGGTCGAAGGCGTCGACGGCGGATCGATCTCCATGTTGACGGTGCAGATCGGTGGCTGACGTGCGGCTGAGCGTCCTCGATCAGGCACCGATCTCCGAAGGCTCGACCGGCGCGGAGGCGTTGCGCAATTCGATCGATCTGGCGCAGTTCGCGGAGACGCTCGGATACGAACGCTACTGGGTGGCCGAACATCACGGAACGCCGGCGCTCGCGTGCGCGAGTCCGGAGGCGCTCATCGGCCCGATCGGCGCGAAGACCTCGCGCATGCGCGTCGGCAGCGGCGGCGTGATGCTGCCGCATTACAGTCCGTTGCGCGTCGCGGAATCGTTCAGCATGCTCAGCGGACTCTATCCGGGTCGCATCGATCTCGCGGTCGGACGCGCCGCGGGAACGGATCCGACCACCGCGTTTGCGCTGCAGCGCGACCGGCGCCAGGCCGCGCCGGACGACTTTCCGGCGCAACTCGTCGAACTGACGATGTATCTCAATGACGAGATGCCGGCCGATCATCCGTTCGCGCGTCTCGCGCAACTCCCCGGCCGCCCCGAGCGTCCCGAGCTCTGGCTCCTCGGCAGCTCCGCGCAGAGCGGCATCTGGGCCGCGGAGCTCGGACTGCCGTACGCATTCGCCGATTTCATCAATCCGAACGGCGCCGAGATCATGGCCCGCTATCGCAAGGATTGCGTGAGCGCGCCGCATTCGATGGTGGCCGTGTGGGCGCTCTGCGCGGAGACGGACGACGAGGCGCGCAAGCTCGCCGCGAGCGCGAAGATGATGTTCACGCTCTTCTTCCGCGGGCAGCTCATCCCCATTCCGCCGGTCGAGACGGCGCTGCGGTTTCTCGAAGAAGACCACGCACCCGTTCCGCCGCAGTATCGCCGCCGCACCATCGTCGGCTCGCCGTCGACGGTCCGGGAAGGCATCGAGAACGTCGCGCGCGACTACGCGGCGGACGAGGTGATGATCGTGACCATCACCTACGACCACGCGGTGCGGCGGAGGTCGTACGAGCTGATCGCGAGAGAGTTTCGCCCGTCGCGCTAGCGCGCGTCATTCAGCAGCAGCATCAGCTCCTGCGTGCGCATGTCCGCGGCATCGTGATCGGCGACGCGGTACTCGCCCTCGCTCCGTTCGATGCGGCCGAGGCGGATCAGATCGCCGCGGCTGATGCCGTAGTCCTTCGCGAACGACATCCATTGGCGCGGCACCTCGGACTCGATCTCGTTTTCGTTCAGCAGCGGCTCGCCGGCGCAGTTGAAATGCTCGCAGCCGAACTGCTCCCCGCACTCGATGCACTGCGGCGGATCGTTGAAGTCTTCCAACTCGCTGGGCGTCAGCACGCGCGTCACGCCGAGGCGGCGCTCGCGGACGTAACTGAGACCGCTGGCACTCTTCGAGAGAACGTCGAATCGCCGAAAGGTCACGGGCTGCCTCCTGTGATGCGAATCGTAGTGCATCCCGCCGTACAATTTGACCTTCCCCATGCGAATCGGCCCGGCACTGCTGTTCGTCGCTCTCGCGCCCCTGGCGCTGGCAGCGGACGGCGCGCGCGACTTCGAGCGCGGCTTTCCGCTCATCGAAGTCCATCAGCAGGACGATCCGGTGATGGGCATGCAGATCTTCTCGCTGGCGCAGGATCCCAGCGGCCTCCTCTATTTCGGCGGACTCGCGGGCGTAGCCGCCTACGACGGCGCGTGGTGGCGCAAGGCGGCGCTGCCGAACGACTCCGCCGTCCTCGCGGTGGCCAGCGGCAAGGGTCCGGAGATCGCGGCCGGCGGCATCGACGAGCTGGGCTGGGTCAGCGCGAATGCGAACGGCACGCTCGTCTATCACTCCCTCATCCCGCAGCTGCCGGCCGAGTTTCGCAGCACCGGCGACGTGCGCAGCATCTGCACCACCGCGGACGGATTCGTCTTCGCGGCCGAGCGCGCGCTGATCGCGTGGAATGGCGGAGCGCCGCGCGTGCTCGCCGACTGGCGGCAGAGTCCTGCGCGGGGCCGCCGCTGCTTCCGCGCCGGTGCGGCCACCTACATCGCATCGAACGACGGACTCGCGCGCATCACCAACGCCGGTCTGGTGCGTGCCGGTTTCGACGGCAAGGACGTCGATCTCGTGCTGCCACTCGAGCACGGCCGCGTGCTGGTTGCAGTCCGCGACGAAGGTCTCTTCGCCAGCGACGGCACGAACGTCACGCCGTTTTCGCCGGACCTCTCATCGTGGCTGCAAAAGAAACTGGTCGTGGCCGGATGCGCGTTGCCGGATGGACGCCTCGTGATCGGCACGCGCCAGCACGGCATCGCCATCCTGCACGCGGACGGCACGCTCGACCAGCGTCTCGACTCCGTGGCCGGTCTGCCCACGGAGGTGCTCACCACCGCGATCGTCGATCGCGAAGGCTCGCTCTGGCTCGGCTATCACGGCCCGTTCGTGCGCGTCGACCTCTCCACGCCGATGTCGATTCTCGACGCGCGCCGCGGCATGCAGGGATCCGCGAACTCGGTGGCCCGCCACGGCGATCGGCTGTACACGGCCACCTCGCACGGGCTGTTCGTCACCGATCGCGCATCCGCCGCGACCGATCCCGCGCACGCGTTTCGGGGGATCGAAGGACTGCCCGTTCCGGTCTGGTACGCGCACAGCGTCGACGACGCGTTGCTGATCGGCACCGGTGAAGGCGCGTTCGTGCTGATGGATGACGGCGCGCCGCGGCGCATCGAGAGCACCGCCCGCCTGGTGGTCTACAGCCTGCTACGTTCGCAGCACGATCCCACCCGGATCTGGATGGCCACCAAAGACGGCGTGGGCGTGCTGCGCTACGACGCAACGCAACGCGGCGCCGCGCGCTGGCGATTCGAGGGACTGATCGCCGGCACGCCGTCTCACACGCGGCGGATGGTCGAAGGCGGCGACGGCGCGCTGTGGGCGGACTCGGTCTTCAAAGGCGTGCTGCGCGTCGAGCTCACGCCCGCGGGACCGCGCCTGCAGACGTTCGGCGACGGAGAGATGGTTGTCGCGAAAGTGGCCGGACGGATCGTACTGGTGCGCAGCGGCGAGATTCTCGAGCCGGTGCCCGGCGCGCGTCCGGGCATGCGTCCCGATCCATTTCTCGGGCACATCCGCGGGCAGTTCTTCATGATCGTCGAAGACTCGCACGGCAACGTCTGGGCGAACGGTGCGCCGCCGCTGTTCGTGCGGCGCGGCGCCGACGGCAGCTACGCGCGCGAGGCGTTGCCGCTGATGACCATCGACGCGCCGCGCGTGCAGGTGCTCGAGGCGGACGAGAACGTCGTATGGGCCTCGGCGCGACGCCGCCTCTATCGCTATGACACGGCCGGATCGCCGCCGCGCGCCGTGCAGCCACCGCCGCGCATCCATCGCGTGGTCACCGGCGACAATCAGCCCGTTGCCCGGGCGCTGCCGTATGAGTTCGGCCGCCTGCACATCGAGTTCGCGCCGGCGTCGTACCGGCCGGGAACGCTCTATCAATACCGGCTCGCGCCGTCCGATCCTCAATGGAGCGCGTGGACGTCCGAGCCGTCCATCGATTACACGAATCTCGATCATGGCGACTACACGTTTCACGTGCGCGCCCGCGGCGCGTCCGGCGAGATCAGCGACGAAACGCGCTGGGCGTTCAGCGTTCGCCCGCCGTGGTACCGCACCGCGTCCGCACTGATCGCGTGGGGCATCCTGAGCGCGATGCTGATCGCGGCCATCGTCTGGCTGCGCACGACGGCGCTGCAGCGCCAGGCCGACCGGCTGCGTGCGCTGGTCGATGAACGCACCGAGGAGCTGCGGGAGGCGAACGCGCACCTGGAGCGCCTGGCATTGCTCGACGAGTTGACCGGCATCGCCAACCGGCGCTACTTCCAGCGCGCCCTCGGCGAGGACTGGCGCAGCGCGCACGAGCAGCGACAGTCCCTCGCGCTGCTGCTGCTCGATCTCGATCACTTCAAGCGCATCAACGACGAGCACGGACATCCCGCCGGCGATGCCGCGCTGGTGCACGTCGGCCGCTATCTCGCGCGCGAAGTGCGCCGCAGCGGCGATCTGGCCACGCGCAGCAACGATCTCGTGGCGCGCATCGGCGGTGAAGAGTTCGCGGTGCTGCTCACCGATACCACCGAAGAGCAGGCGTCGCGCATCGCCGAAAAGCTTCGCGCCGGCGTCGAGCAACTCTCCCTCGGCGTGACCACGAGCTGCGGCGTGGCGGCCATGATTCCGATCGCCAACGATGCCTGGAACGAGCTGCTCTCGGCGGCCGACCGCGCGCTGTACGCCGCGAAAAACGCGGGACGGAACTGCGTGCGCACCGCCACCGAGAGTCCCTCCCCCGCGAGTGCCGCCGCAACGTCGTAGGAGGTTTTGCCGTGGAAGAAGAAAACAAACGGCTCCTGCAGAACATCTTCAAGGAGATGTCGATGGGAGACTCGCGCCCGTTCGTGGCCGCGCTCGCGGATGACGTGACGTGGAAAGTCATGGGCCGCACGCAGTGGTCGGGCACGTATCGCGGCAAGCAGACCGTGCTCGACGAGCTGTTGCGCCAGCTGCAGGCGCGTCTCGCCGATCGCTATCGCGCGTCCGCGGACCGGATCATCGCCGAGGGCTCGTACGTCGTGGTGCAGGCACGGGGACAGGCGATGACCACGGCCGGGACGCCGTACAACAACGAGTACTGCTTCATCTATCGCGTCGAAAACGGACAGATCAAGGAAGTGATCGAGTATCTGGATACGGAGCTGGTGACCGCTGCGCTGCGTTGATGCGTCGGACGGAGTTCCTCGGAGGGTGCACCCCATCCACTCCGAGGAACCCGAGGAACTCCGAGGAACCCGAGGCACTCGTCCTAGAACATCCAGCTCAGACCGACCGCATAGCGCGTGAGCGGATCGAAATCGACTTCGTCCGAACGGATGAGGCGATTCACTTCCGCGCGGATGGCCGTCCGCGGCGTGAGGCGGATGCGCGCGCCTGCACCGATCTGGCCGCTGGTGCGATCGTCGAGATCGTAACCTTCGCGAACCGGAATGAAGCCGCCGGCCGGATATTGAACCGGCGAAATGAATTGTGGCTGGGATGTCGGATCGCTCGGTGCGCCGACATAGCGGACGCCGGCGCGCACATACGGCGCAATCGGTCCATCGACCAGGAAATGGCGGGTGGCCGAAACGTCGACCGGCACTACGCGATAACGCCGGAACTCGGTGACCGGATAGACCGTGCCCACTCCCTGCTCCGGCGTGATGACGTAGAACAATCGCGTATAGGGAGAAACGTGGGAGCGCGACGCCACTGTGAGCTCGACGTCCCACTGTGGCGCCGGCGTGTAGGCCACTCCGATTCCGATGCCTGCCTCTGCGTCATCCGACCACGGCTCATTGCTGCCGGTCGACATCTCCGAGGCGAGAATGCTGATGCGCCAATGACTGGCCGTCGACGCATCCGCGGCCGACAGCGAACTGCAGCACAGCAGGAGAAGAGCAGTGAAAATCAGTGTGTTTTTCATGGTTTCGTAGGTCCTCGAACCCTGAGACGGCGGCGCTCCGAAGAAGTTCCGCGTCATCACAGCCGTTCGTCGAACGACACGCGCAGCGATTGCACTGCACCGTCGACCGATGCTTCGACCTCAACACTCTCCATGCCGATCGAGCGCAGGACGAAGCGTTCGTCGATGGGGTCGCCAGGTCTCACGGTCACGACCTGCCCGTCGCGCGCGAACGCGGCGATGGGACGATGATCCGGCCCGAACCGTCCAATGTAGCGATGGGGGAAACGCGCACGCGGATGCTCGTCTATTGGCGGCGGAACGACCGGGGGCGGAACGACCGTCACTGCGGCCGGCGCAGGATGAAACGCCGCGGGCAGCGGTTCGCGTTCGGTGTACGCGAAGAGATTTCGCTGATTGCGCGACGCGTACGATGCATCCGCCGGCCTCATCACCTGCAGCGGAATTCCGGCATCCGCACCGGCCACGGCAGACGGCGGCGCCACAGCGGAAATCTGCGGGCCAGGATCGAATTGAATGCCGCGCACCATCCATCCGGACAGCGCGGCGAAAACCCCAATCAATACGGCGGACGGTGAGATTCGCATGCCGGTGGGACGCGACACGGCGCAGCGGAGTTTCGTTCGCGTTTGATCGCGTGACTTGACAAGCCGTGCGTCGCGCGCGCACCATCCGCGTCGCCGATATGAGTTGCCTCACCAGCCCCCGCAGCCGTGCCGCACGCACCTCGATGTGCATGTGCATGTGTATGCGTATGTGCTGACGCGGGGCTGACTCTCGGTTCTCCACCCGCGGCACAGCCGGTGCGGTGGCGAATCCAACCTAAGAGCGTTCCTCCCTTTTCGCCCACCGCCCGATCCCGGGACGCGGTGGGCTTTTTCATCTCGGCGCGATGAAAAAAAAGAAAAGGAAAACGACATGAGCAACGACAGCAAGACCCAACGCTTCGAGACCCTGCAGATCCACGCCGGACAATCGCCCGCGGCCGGCACGAACGCGCGCGCGGTGCCGATCTACCAGACCACGTCCTTCACGTTCGACGATGCCGCGCACGGCGCACGCCTCTTCGCGCTGCAGGAGTTCGGGAACATCTACACGCGCATCATGAACCCGACCACGGACGTCTTCGAGAAACGCATCGCAGCACTGGAAGGCGGCGTCGCCGCGCTGGCCACTGCGTCGGGACAGGCCGCGCAGTTCCTCGCGCTGACCACGCTCGCCGAGGCGGGCGACAATATCGTCTCCACGAGCTTCCTCTATGGCGGGACGTACAACCAGCTCAAGGTCTCGTTCCCGCGGCTGGGGATCGAAGCGCGATTCGTCGACGGAGATGATCCGGCTGCATTCGAAGCAAAAATCGACGAACGGACCAAAGCGATCTACGTCGAGACCATCGGCAATCCGCGCTTCAACGTGCCCGACTTCGCCGCCCTCTCGGCGCTGGCGAAAAAGCACGGCATCCCGCTGGTAGTCGACAACACGTTCGGCGCGGCGGGCTATCTGGCGCGCCCGATCGAGCACGGCGCCGACATCGTCGTGGCGTCGGCGACGAAGTGGATCGGCGGACACGGCACATCCATCGGCGGCGTGATCGTCGACGCGGGCACGTTCGACTGGAGCAACGGCCGCTTCCCGACGTTCACGAATCCGGCACCGGGCTATCACGGCCTGAAGTTTCACGAGACGTTCGGGAACCTGGCGTTCATCATCCGCGCGCGCGTGGAAGGGCTGCGCGACTTCGGTCCGTCGCTCAGTCCGTTCAACTCGTTCCTGTTCCTGCAGGGAGTGGAAACGCTGTCGCTGCGCGTGCAGCGTCACGCCGACAACGCGCTCGAGCTCGCGCGCTGGCTGAAGGCGCAACCCGACGTGACCTGGGTCAGCTATCCGGGACTGGACGACCACCCGTATCACCTGCGCGCGCGCAAGTACCTGCGCAACGGATTCGGCGGCGTGCTGGCGTTCGGGATCGCGGGCGGATTGGAAGCGGGACGCGCATTCATCGAGAACGTGGAACTGGCCTCGCATCTCGCCAACGTCGGCGATGCGAAGACGCTGGTCATCCATCCGGCGTCGACCACGCACCAGCAGCTCAGCGATGCGGAGCAACACGCCAGCGGCGTGACGCCCGATCTGGTCCGCGTGTCGGTGGGCATCGAGCACATCGACGACATCAAGGACGACTTCGACCGCGCCTTCCGCCGCATTCGCAAGGAGGCCGCGGCATGACGCTCTCCTTCCGTCTGCCGTTTCCACTGATCCTCGAGGGCGGCGGCGTGCTCGAGGAGGTGACGGTCGCGTTTCGCACGTGGGGGCGTCTGGACGCCTCCGCGTCGAACGCGGTGCTGGTGTGTCATGCATTGACGGGCAACGCCGATGCCGATGAGTGGTGGGAGCCACTCATCGGCCACGGCCGCGCGCTCGATCCATCGCGCGACTTCATCGTGTGCAGCAACGTTCTCGGGAGCTGCTACGGCACCACCGGTCCGTCGACGTACGGCGAGGACTTCCCGCGCATCACCGTTCGCGACATCATCGCCGTGCAGCGCACGCTGATCCGTCACCTCGGCATCCGCCGGCTGCGCCTGGTCATCGGCGGCTCGTTCGGCGGCATGCAGGCGCTGGAATGGGCGTGGGCCGCGCCCGATCTCGTGCAGTCGCTGGCCGTGATCGCGGCGTCGGGACGCCATTCGCCGTGGACCATCGCCTGGAGCGAGGCGCAGCGTCAGGCCATCGCACTCGATCCGGTCCGCGGCCTCGCGGTGGCGCGCATGATCGCCATGTCCACCTATCGCAGTCGCACCAGTTACGAATCGCGTTTCGCGCGCCAGCGCAACGGCGATGGATTCGCGGTCGCGTCATGGCTGCGCAATCACGGCGACCGTCTCGTGCAGCGCTTCGATGCGCGGACGTACGTGACGCTCACCGAGGCGATGGACTCGCACGACATCGCGCGCGGACGCGGTGCGTACGAACGCGTGCTGGCCTCGATCCGCCAGCGCGCGCTGATCGTGAGCATCGACAGCGACGTTCTCTATCCGCCGGACGAACAGGAGGAACTGGCCATGCTGATGCCGAACGCGATGCTGCAGACGATCGCCTCGCCGCACGGCCACGATGGATTTCTCATCGACGCGGCGCTGGTGAACGACGCGCTCGTGGAGTGGCAGCGGACCCCGCGGCGCGCGAGCCCGCCCGCGCGCTTTCGTACGCCTGCCGAAGCAGGCCGGCAATGACCGGCCACGGCAGACCGCTGTCGAGACGAATGCCCAGCCAGCCGGCCGTGCCGACGTACGGCGGCACGAAGAAGTGCTTCGGATCGCCGGCCACGAGCGACTGCTGTGCGCCGTCCGGCGCCTTGCACCAGACCGCGACGTGCCCGCTGCCGTGATGGTTGTTGTCGATGGTGGCGAACATGCGCTTCGGCGTGAAGAACGCCGGCTCGCCATGCGAGAGCTTCTCGATCGCGCCCGGAAATCGGAGCGCGATCTCGCGAACGCGTGCGATCAACGGAGCTGCGTCGGGCTTGCGCACATCGTACGACGGTCTTGTAGCCTTCTCCCCTCGTGAGGGGAGAAGGT
>CAMPKJ010000185.1 GCA_946887105.1 uncultured Acidobacteriota bacterium
AGAGCACAAATCAGGACCAGGACCGGGGATCGCAAGCGATCGATTGTAAACGGCTGGTGTCGTGTCACGCTCGAAAACGTGGGTGATTTGCCGTCGCCGCAAAGCACCGGCGTTTTCAAGTGTGACACGACACTAGGCCGCCCACGAACAGATCGGGCACTCCGCCTTCACGTGTCCGCGGGCGGGACAGTACTCGCGGCCGAAGTAGATCATCTGCAGATGGCGGCGCGTCCATTCCTCGCGCGGAAAGACTTTTTTCAGATCATGCTCGGTCTTTTCGACGCTCTTCCCGCTGGAGAGCCGCCACCGGTGCGCGAGGCGATGGATGTGCGTATCGACCGCGAAGGCCGGTTCGCCGAATGCCTGCGACATGACCACGCTGGCAGTCTTGTGGCCGACGCCGGGCAGGCGTTCGAGCGCGTCCATGTCCCGCGGCACCTTGCCGCCGTGCTCGGCGACCAGCGTCTCGGCGAGTTTCTTCACGTTCTTCGCCTTGGTCGGCGCGAGGCCGCAGGCGCGGATGGAGGCGAGGATCTCGTCGACGCTCAGTCGCGCCATCGCTTGCGGCGTGGCGGCTTTCGCGAACAACGAAGGTGTGACCCTGTTGACCTGCGCGTCCGTGGTCTGCGCCGAGAGCAGCACGGCCACGAGCAGCGTGAAAGGATCGCGGTGCGCGAGCGGGATGGGCGGCTCGGGATAGAGCCGATCGAGGATCTCTCCGATCTTCTTCGCCTTTTCCGCTCTCTTCACCGATTCGCCTCGGCATCCTGCCATTTCGCGACGAAGTCGGGCAGCGGCGGCGATTCGAGAGTCACGTTGAGCGCGGCGAGCACTTCCGCAGGCGGGATCGTGCCGTGTTTCGAGCGGATCACCGTGCGCATGTGTCCGATTGCGCAGAACTCGCCGTTCTTCTCGACGATGTGCTCGACGTAGATCCATCGGTCGTCCCAGCCGATCACGCGCGAGCGGATGTCGAAGCGCTCGAACGGCAACACCGATTTGCGGAACCGCACGACGGCGCCGCCCGCAACCGGCCGCCATCCGCGGCGCAGCATCGGCCCGATGAAGCGCACGCGGCCGATCAGCTCGATGCGCGCCACGTCCATGAAGCTGACGTAGCGCCCGGCATTGAGGTGAAAGTTGAGATCGCAGTCGTGCGGGAGTGCGGTGAAGCGGACCACCGACTCGTCGAGCGGCCCGATCCGCGACCGGAACCGGCTCTTGATCATGGTGAGGAGAAACCGGAACAGGAGGAGCATGCGGCGCGAATGCTCCCGCCACTATCGGTTTTCGATTGCCCGCACCCGCCGATCGAGCTCGTTGTGGGAGAAGCGGAACATCGATTCCACGTCGGTGAAGCCGCGCCGCATCTCGGACCGGATGTCGGCCGCTTCGCGGGTGAGGCGCTCGTCGACGGCGATGACCTTCTCCGCGACGAGTCCGATTTCGTGGCGCAGCCCCTCGGCCGTGATATCGAAGTGAAGGCGCATGTCGGCGGTGGCGGCGCTCAGCTGCTGCTGGAACTCGCCGCGAAGCGACGTCATTTCCGTTCGAACTTCACCGATCTGCTGCTGCGTTTCGGTACGCGCGTTGGCGAATTGCTGCTGCGTTTCGGTACGCAGCTCACCGATCAGCTCCCGCGTTTCACGCCGCGTTTCCGCCGCCGTGCCGGCGATCAGGGACCGCATGTTTTCGAACAGCGCTTTCAGCTCGTCGTCGTGCATCCATCCAATCTTAATTCAGGTCGAACACCAGCACCTCGGCTCCACGCCCTGTGACCGTGATCGTCCGTTCGTCCGAAATCGCGGCGCCGTCTCCCGCTTTGAGCGTCTGTCCGTTCACCTCCACCTCGCCGCGTGTGACCTGCACCCATCCATGACGGTTGGGCTGGAACTCATGCGTCACGCTCGCGCCATCGAGGAGCGTCGAGTAGAGGCGCACGTCCTGGTGGATGGTCACGGAGCCGTTGCTGCCGTCGGGAGAGGCCACCAGGCGCAGCACGTTCCGCCGTTCGTCGTCGTCGAATTTCTTCTGCTCGTAGCCTGGCTTGATGCCGCGTTCGGCCGGCACGATCCAGATCTGCAGGAAGTGCACGGGCTGGTCGTCGGATGGATTCATCTCGCTGTGCGCGACGCCCGTTCCCGCGCTCATGCGCTGCACCTCGCCCGGCTTGATCAGCGAGCCGGTGCCCATCGAGTCGCTGTGTGCGAGCGTTCCCTCGAGCACGTACGAGATGATCTCCATGTCGCGGTGGGTGTGCCTTCCGAACCCGCCGCCGCCGGCCACGCGATCCTCATTGAGGACGCGCAGCGTGCGGAACCCCATGAAGTTCGGGTCGTAGTAATCGGCGAACGAAAAGGTGTGGTTCGTATCGAGCCACCCGTGATTGGCGTGGCCGCGGTCTTCAGCGCGGCGGATCTTGATCATGAAACCTCCTGCCCTCTGCTAACAAACGTCAATTCCTCCACCGGCTAGAATGCGTTCGCCATGCACGACGAACCCGTCCCGCGCGAGCTGCCGGAGCGCACCGGCAAGCATTACTGCATCCGCTGCATGGCTCTCGTCTCCGCCGAGGAGTACCAGCGCAACGATCACATCTGCGACGCGTGTGCCGAGGACGACGAGTATCCGCTGGCGTCCACGCCCGAGCCGAAGAGGCAACGATGAACGATGAACGATGAACGATGAACGATGAGGAGACAGGCGGCACCGGCGCGATGAGCACGACTTCCGGTTCATCGTTCATCGTTCATCGTTCATCGTTCGGCCGTGTGGCGGTGGTCCACGACTGGCTGACCGGCATGCGTGGCGGGGAGGCGGTCCTGGAAGGAATCCTGGACGCGCTACCGGATGCAGAGCTGTTCACGCTGATCCATTATCCCGGTTCCGTCTCCGCGAAGATCGAGGCGCGCACGATCCATACGTCGTCCGTGCAATCGCTGGCAACGCGGGCGAGCGATTACCGCCGGCTCCTTCCGCTCTTTCCTCGCGCGGTGCGCCAATGGGATTTCAGCGGCTACGACCTGATCGTTTCGTCGAGTCACTGCGTGGCGAAGGGAATCGACGCGAAAGGCAAGCCGCATCTCTCCTATTGCCATACGCCGATGCGCTACATCTGGGATCGCTTCGACGACTACTTTCCGCGTTCGAAACCGCTGCAGCGCGCGGCCATGGTGTCGCTGGCGCCGTGGCTGCGGCGGTGGGACGTGAAGACATCCGCCGGCGTGACGCGATTCATCGCCAACTCGACATTCGTGCGCGATCGCATCCGCCGCTATTACGACCGCGACGCCGACATCATCCATCCGTTCGTCGACGATGCGTTTCTCGAAGCGCCTCTGACTGACGATCGCGACGACTATCACCTGATCGTCTCCGCGCTCGTGCCCTACAAGAAGGTCGACCTGGCCATCGCCGCGGCCGTGGCCAGCGACCGGCGGCTGGTGGTCATCGGCGGCGGTCCCTTGCTGGACGAGCTGCGCGCCCGCGCCGGCACCAACGTCGAGCTCCTCGGCGCCGTACCACGAGACGTCATCATCGGCCACCTTTCTCGCGCTCGTAGTCTGATTCTTCCCGGAGTGGAGGACTTCGGCATCACTCCGCTGGAGGCGATGGCCCTCGGGACTCCTGTGGTCGCGTTCGGCGAGGGAGGCGTGCGCGATTCCGTGCTGGACGGGAAAACCGGAATTTTCTTCGACCGCGCGGAGGTAGACTCGCTGCGCCGCGCGCTCGGCGCAGTCGAATCGCGGCAGTGGGATCGTGAGACGATCCGCGCGCACGCGACGCACTTTTCGCGGGCGGCGTTCGACGCGCGATTCCGGGAACGGCTCGTTGACTTTCCATGATTGAAAAGAAGCACAGGACGCTCTCGTCCGTCTACCTCGTGAACGACGCCGTGGCGTCGAACCTGGCCATGATCTGCGCCTGGTTCCTCCGCTTTCATTCCGAGGTCATCCCGGTCACGAAAGGGCAGCAGGACTTCTCGACGTATGCCTCGCTGCTGCCGCTGATCACGATCGTTTTTCCGTTGTCGTTCGCGGTGCAGGGGCTGTATCGCGTGCGGCCCGCGCGCGGCAAAACCGAGGAGTGGGTGGCGGTGGCCATCGGCTCGGTGATGGCCACGATCATCCTGTCGGGCATCCTGCTGTGGGTGCGGCCCGCCGAGAGCCACATCGTTCCGTATTCACGCGCGACGCTGGCGCTCTTCCTCGTCTCCGCGATCGTGTTGACCATCGCCGGCCGCACCATCGTGCGCTTGATCGTGCAGCGCCGCCATCGCATCGGAAAGGATCTCGATCGCGTGCTCATCGCGGGCAACGGCGAGCTGGCGCGCGCGGTGTTCGAGCGCATGAACGCGCGGCACACGGAGCTCGGGTTCCACATCGCCGGCTATCTCCGCAACGGCGACGATGGCGAGATCCCGGGAATCCCCTGTCTCGGCAGCATCGCGGACGCCGAGACGATCGTCCGTTCGCAGAGGATCGATCACGTCTTTGTCGCACTGCCGCACGCCTCGTCGCAGGCGATGATGGAAGTGCTCGACCGGCTGGTGCGCGTCTGTCTGTCCATCCACGTCGTGCCCGATCTGCTGCAGTTCATGGTGCTGCGCTCGCGCGTCGAGGATCTGGACGGACTGCCGACCATCAATCTGACGGACACACGTCTCGACGGCTGGAGCCGCTTCGTCAAGCGTGGTTTCGATCTGGTGGTGGCGTTCTTCGCGCTGTTGCTGCTCTCGCCGGTGATGCTGATCGTCGCGCTGGCGATCTGGATCGAAGACCGCGGTCCGATTTTCTACCGGCAGATCCGGATGGGTCTGGACGGCAAGCCGTTCGAGATCGTGAAGTTCCGCTCCATGCGCGTCGGTGCCGAGGCGGAGACGGGCGCGGTGTGGGCGGCGAAGGACGATCCACGCCGGACGCGGGTCGGCGGCGTGATCCGTGCCTGGTCGCTCGACGAACTGCCGCAGCTCTGGAACGTCCTGGTCGGCGACATGAGCGTGATCGGACCGCGTCCGGAGCGTCCCGAGTTCGTGGAACAGTTCCGCGCCGAGTTTCCGCACTACATGCTCCGTCACAAAGTGCGCGCCGGCATGACGGGCTGGGCGCAGGTGCACGGCTGGCGCGGCAATACGTCGATCCGCATGCGCATCGAGCACGACCTGTACTACATCGAGAACTGGTCGCTGCTGCTGGATTTCAAGATCCTGTTCATGACCGTTGTCTATGGTCTGCGCGACGAGAACGCGTATTGATGCGCACGGTGCCGAGAGGGCGCCACCCCTATAATCCGCCCCCAATTATGGCCAAGCATTCCGAAACGCTCTTCCAACGTGCACAGGACGTCATTCCCGGCGGCGTGAACTCGCCGGTCCGCGCATTCCGCGGCGTGGGCGGCTCGCCGCTGTTCATCGAGACCGCGCAGGGTGCGCGCATTTTCGACGTCGACAATCTTCAGTACATCGACTGTGTCGGCTCCTGGGGGCCGATGATCCTCGGGCATGGGCATCGTTACGTCGTCGAAGCGGTGAAGAAGGCCGCCACGCGCGGGTTCTCGTTCGGCGCGCCGACGATGGGGGAGATCGAGCTCGCGGAGATGATCGTGCAGGCCGTGCCGTCGATCGAGATGGTGCGGCTCGTCAATTCCGGCACCGAGGCCACCATGAGCGCGCTGCGGCTGGCGCGTGCGGCGACGGGGCGGTCGAAGATCATCAAGTTCGAAGGCGGCTATCACGGTCATGTCGACTCGCTGCTCGTGAAGGCCGGCTCCGGCGGCGCGACGTTCAACGTCCCTGATTCGGCGGGCGTGCCTGCCGAGCTCGCGAACCTGACGCTGATCGCGCGCTACAACGATCTGGATGACGTGCGCGCGCAGATGAGCTCCGACGTCGCCGCGATCATCGTCGAGCCGGTGGCGGGAAACATGGGCTGCATCCCGCCCAAGGAAGGCTTCCTCGAAGGACTGCGCGCGATCTGCGACGAGCATGGCGCGCTGCTGATCCTCGACGAAGTGATGACCGGATTCCGCGTCGCGTACGGCGGCGCGCAGACGCGCTTCGGCGTGCGTCCGGACATCACCACGCTCGGCAAGATCATCGGCGGGGGCATGCCCATCGGCGCGTACGGCGCATCGAAAGAACTGATGCAGCTCGTCTCGCCGCTCGGCCCGATGTATCAGGCCGGAACGCTGTCGGGAAATCCCGTCGCCGTGGCGGCAGGACGTGCGACGCTGTCCGTGCTGCGCAACTCGTCGATCTACGACGACCTCGAAGAGCGCAGCGCCGAGTTCGAGAACGGCGTCCGGGCCGCCGCCGACAAGCACAACGTGCCGATCACCATGAACCGAGTCGGGTCGATGTGGACCATCTTCTTCACCGAAGGCCCGGTCTTCGATTTCGACAGCGCCAACGTCTCCAATCGCGATCGCTTTTCGCGCTTCTTCCATCTGATGCTGGCCGAAGGCGTGTACCTCCCGCCCTCGCAGCTCGAGGCCGCGTTCTTCTCCGCCGCACATGCGAAGAAGGACATCTCGCAGATGATCGAACGGGTGGATCGCGTGTTCAAGAAACTGGCGTGGGAGTTCGGGTCGTAGCGTGGCGCGCAAACACCTCGAGCCATAACCGCGCCGCCAGTTTCGCGGTCATCCCACTCACGTCCCATGGCGGGGAGAGCTCGGATAAATCACAGCCGATGAGCAGCGGCGAGGCGGCGATCGCGCGGACGATGGCGATCATCTCGCGCGAGGTGAGCGTGCCGGGGGCGGCGGCGGAGGAGCCGGGGAGCTCGACGGCGTCGATGTCGATGGAGAGGAAGATGGCGTCGCTGGTCTGTTCGAGCGCTTTGCGGACTTCGGAGGCGATTTCGTGTGCGGGCGCGATGTCGAAGGCATCGACGGGCACGGTGGTGATGCCTTGCGCGCGCACCCAGTGGTCGTAGTACGCGGAGTTGGCGAACTCGCGGGTGCCGAGGATGAACGTGCGGGTGCCGTCGCAGATCGGCCTCTCGAGGGCGCGGCGGTAGGGCGTGCCGCTGGAGAGCGAGTCTTCGTCGTCGTATTCGCGCACGTCGTAGTGTGAGTCGATCACCACCAGGCCGAGCTTGAGATCGGGTCGGGCCTCGGCGAGGCCGCGGATGACGGCGCCGGTCAGGCCGTTGTCGCCGCCGATGAAGAACGGAATCGCGCCGGCGGCGAAGACTTCGCGCGATGTGGATTGGACGCGATCGTGCGCGGTCTGAATCGAGTGGGGCGGCAGATCGACGTCGCCGAGGTCGCGGCAGATGCGGCCGGTGAGATCGACGTCGCGGCCGAAGGTGGTCAGCGAGGGGAGCGCTTCCCGGAACGCCTGCGGTCCCATCTTCGCGCCGGGACGCGTCGGGATCGAAGCGTCGAACGGCAGACCGACCAGCACGAAGTCGCCGCGCTCGAAGGATGTCGAGGGCACCAGCAGCGTCGACGCGCGCGGGTCGCGGGGATCGTTGGCGGGATGGCGCCTCATAGGTTCATGAATCGATGCTGCGCGTCGCGCAGCATCACGCCTGCGCCCGCAACTTCACGAGAATCTCCTCTTCCGCGAGCGCGTGCAACTGGCGCGTCTTCGCCCACGCCGCGTCGGCGCGCGCGAGCAATGCCGCTTTGCGTGCGTCATCCGAAGCCAGCCCGGCGAGGTTGATGCACACGTTCTGATACGCGCCCGCCGCCGCGGCGCGTGCGGCCTGTGCGCCGACGCCGGCATCGGACAGCGACGCCTGCATGCCGATCCGTGCGATCTCGCGATTCAGCTCGATGATCTCCGGACACGCCTCCAGCACCCGCAGCGGAATTTCCGCGGCGCCGACCGTGGCGTCGGCCAGCGCGGCATTGCGCGCGGCTTCTTCATCCGGCGTCGACTTCGGCAGGCGCATCGCATCGAGCAATGCGTCGAACGCGGCGGTGTCGGCGTCGACGGCGCCGAGCATCGCGTCCTTCAATTGCTGACCGCGCACGGCGATGCGATCGAGCGCTTCCTGTTTCGACTCGAAGCCCTTCTTCGTGTGCGACAGCACGGCCACCATGGCCGCCAGAGCCGCGGCGGCCGATGCGGCGAGCGCGGAGACCGATCCGCCGCCGGGCGCGGGCGATTCGCTGGACAGCTCGTCGAGAAATTCGCGCAGCGACATCGCGGCCAGACGCGGCGGCGCGGTCATGAGCCGGTACTCGATCACGCGCTCCTTCGGATCGAAGGGCTTCACCTCCGAAAGGCCGAGCGTGCGGATGGCGGCGTGGACGAGCGCCGCTTCCGGCACGCCCGTGGGACGCCCCATCTTCGCGAGCGCGTGACGTCCCGCATCGAGCAACACGGACAGCGGCACGAGGCCGACGATCTCGGATCCGGTGACGCGCAGTCCGCGTTCGCGCGCGCGCTCCTCGCACGTGTCGAACACGACGTGCAGCGGCGTGATGTCGAGATCGGTGAGATTGATCGACACCTGCGCACAGCCGAATTCCGGGATCACCCAGCCGACCGCCTTCACCGACTTGAGCAGGCCCCCATCCCAGACCGGCTCTCCCTTTTCGTCGAGGATCGGGTTGCCGTCGTCATCGCGGCGCATGCGGCCGCGCTCGCGGATGTCGAACGCCACGCGATTGGCGAGCCGCTTGTCGAGCGTGTTGAGGTTGACGTTGTACGCGACCAGAAACTTGCGCGCGCCGATCACCGTCGCGCCCGATTTGGCGACGAATTCGCCCGGGCCGAAGTCGGGCAGCCATTGCGGATCGGTCATCTTGCGCGCGCAGCCTTCGTACTCGCCCTCGCGCACGTCCGCGAGGTTGCGGCGATGCGGCGCGCTGCAGGCGTGCTCGTAGAGGTAGACGGGGACGGACAGCTCGCGGCCGACGCGTTCGCCGAGGCGGCGGGCGAGGTCGACGCATTCCTCCATGGTCACGTTCGCGACGGGGATGAACGGCACGACGTCGACGGCGCCGATGCGCGGATGCGCGCCGCGATGCGCGGTCATGTCGATCAGTTCCGTCCCTTTTTTCACGAGGCGGAACGCGGCTTCGAGGACGTCGTCGGGCGCGCCGACGAAGGTGATCACGGTGCGGTTCGTGTCCGCGCCCGGATCGACGTTCAGCAGCGTGACACCGGAAACCGACGCCGCAGCCTCGGCCACAGCGTGGTAGATCTCAGGACGGCGTCCTTCGGAGATGTTCGGAACGCATTCGACGATTTTCATCATGCGCGCGGGATGCTATCGCAGAGGGGACGACGTTAGGCCTCCGGCGGCCGGGGCCATCGGCCCCGGACCCCGTCGGTTGGCATAGCCTCCGCGACACAGCGTGATCGTTGCGAAAGGTGTCGCGGAGGCTATGCCGACCAATGGGTCCGGGCCCGTGGCCGGCCGCCGGAGGCCTCTCGTCGTCCCCTACTCCTCGGCGCCGCGTTCGCGTACGGAGAGCCAGCTGCCGAACCATCCGGCGAGCATTCCGCCGGCGACGAGGGCGGCGATCTTCTGCCAGGGCAGGAAGCCCGTGAAAAGGAATCCCCACAGGATCGAGCTCGAGGCTGACAACGCGCGGCGGGCGGTCTCGTAGCTCGCGAACAGCAGCACGACCGCGAGCAGTCCGCCGATCGTACCCTGCAGAAATCCCTCGATCAGAAACGGCCCGCGGATGATCCGCTCCGTCGCGCCGACGAGACGCATGATCTCGATCTCTTCGCGATAGAGCATCATGGTCAGGCGGATGACATTCGCGATCGTGAACGCCGCGGCGATGGCCAGAATCCCGCCGGCGACCAA
>CAMPKJ010000186.1 GCA_946887105.1 uncultured Acidobacteriota bacterium
GTTGCGCCAGATCTCGAGGTCGAGCCGCTCGGACAGCGCACGTATGTCGAAGGAGTGATCGAGCGGCTCGACCCGCGCGGGCGGAAGTACTACTGGATCGGCGGCGAGCCGCCGGTGTGGCATCCGGGCGAGGGCACGGACTTCGACGCCGTCCAGAACGGCTACGTCTCCATCACGCCGCTGCACCTCGACCTCACGCACCACGAATCGCTGACGCGACTGAAATCCCTCGAGGAGATGCTTGGCCACCACACCTCGAAAGGATGATCAAGAGCGCGAGCTCGCGCACCAGCGCGCGCTCATGGTCGAACGGCACATCGCCGCCCGCGGCATCAAAGACGAGCGCGTCCTGCAAGCCATGCGCGACGTCCCGCGCCATCGCTTCGTGCCTCAGGTCGTCGCGGCAAAGGCGTACGGGGCCGGCGCGTTGCCGATCGGTGCGAAACAGACCATCTCGCAGCCGTACATCGTGGCGCGCATGATCGAGCTGCTGGAACTGCGCGGCAACGAAAAGGTGCTGGAGATTGGCACGGGAACGGGATACCAGGCGGTAGTTCTGTCGAAGTTATGCGCGAAAGTATTCACCATCGAGCGGGTCAACGAGCTGGCGCTGAAGGCGGCCGAGATTTTCCGCGAGCTGAAGCTGCACAACACGTCGGTGAAGGTGTTCGACGGCACGTACGGCTGGTCGGATCAGGCGCCGTTCGATCGCATCATCGTCGCAGCGGCCGCGCCGGAGATCCCCGATCCGCTCGTGCAGCAGCTCGCGCGCACCGGGCGGATGGTCATCCCGATCGGACCGGCCGGCAATCAGCGGCTGGCGCGCGTGACGCGCGTCGGCACGGGCGTGAAGATCGAGGACTGCGGCAGCGCGGAGTTCGTGCCGCTGCTGGGCCGATTCGGCTGGAAAGAATAGATCCGGTTCGGCTGGCGCGAGCAGGTGCGTCATGAGGGTGCGCGCCTTCTTCGCGCTGACCGGCATCGTGTCGGCAATCCTCGGCGCCCTGGTGGTCTATCTGATGCTCTCCGTCCCGAACGATCTGCGCGCCGACGGGCTGCTCAAGGAAGCGCGCCAGAACATCACCGACGGACAGAACGCCAAGGCACGCGCATCGCTGCTGAAAATCGTGCAGCAGTATCCGCGCACCGACGCCGCCGCGGCCGCAACCGCCGCGCTGGTGTCGCTCGGACAGAAGGAACGGGACGATCTCGCGCGTGCGATCGCGCAGGTGCGCACGCAGAACGTGCAGCAGGCGAAACTGATCGCCGACCTGCAGAAGAGCGTCACCGATCTCACAAAAGCGCCGCCGCAGGTCACGGCCGCGCAGGCGCCGCCCGCGGCGAAGCCGGCGGTGAAAAAAGCAGCGCCGAAGAAGAAGACCACGCCGAAGAGAAAGACGCGGCGGCGACGCTGAATTACAATCCGCACCCATATGAAGGAACAGCGGCATCTGCGAATCCACGGGAAGGTCCAGGGAGTCGGCTACCGCTTTTACGCCACGCGCGTCGCACGGCGCATGGGTCTGAAGGGTTGGATCCAGAACAACCGCGACGGCTCGGTCGAGGCGCTCGTCGAAGGCGAGAAGAAATCGATCGACGAGTGGATCGAAGAAATCCGCGAAGGTCCCCGCTATGCGGAAGTGATCAAGATCGATCAGGAGTCGAAGGAGTTCACGGGCAAGCTCCCGGACTTCGACGTGAAGTTCTGATGTCGCGCATGACGCCCGCACAGCTCCAGTCCTTCATCCGCAGCGTCCCCGATTTTCCGAAGCCGGGGATCGTGTTCAAGGACATCACCCCGCTGCTTGGTTCCGCCGAGGCGCTGTCCGCGACGTGCGGCTTGCTGGCCGAGCCGTTTCGCGATGACGGCGTGACGCTCGTGGCCGGCATCGAGTCGCGCGGCTTCATCTTCGGCAGCATCGTCGCGCAGATCCTCGGCGCCGGCTTCGTGCCGATCCGCAAGCCCGGCAAGCTGCCGTGGACCACGCGCCGTCACGAGTACGTGCTCGAATACGGCAGCGACGCGCTGGAGATTCATGACGACGCGCTCACGCCGTCCGATCGCGTGCTCGTGATCGACGACGTCCTCGCTACCGGCGGAACGCTCGCGGCGGCCACGCATCTCGTGCGCGGCTTCGAGGCCACGCTCGCGGGCGCGGCGATCGTGATCGAGCTCGGATTTCTCGGCGGGCGGGAGAAGCTCGGCGAGAACGTGAACCTGCACTCGGTGCTGAAGTATTAGACGTTGGGCGTTAGGCGTTGGGCGTTCGGGAGTTTTCGCTCGAGCGCCAGGTAACGCTTGCGACGACTGGCCCGCTGTGCGCAGACTCCCGAACGCCCAACGCCTAACGCCCTTCGCGCAAGCGAAGTCGCACCAGCGGCGACTCCCCCGTCACGTGCACGCCGGGCGTGAGCTCGAAGGCGTCCTCGGTGGTCTGCACGCCCCCGAGGAGCAGGCAGAGGCGCGCCAGCTCCTTGAAGGAGGCCTGATCGGCTTCGACGATCACTTCCCCACCCTCGACGCGGACGCTCATCGGTGCGCGCGACAATCCTTCGAGCGCCATCATGGCCAGGTCGTAGTTCATCTACTCGTCCTCTCCGCGGTATCGCACGGAATTGCGCTCGGTCTCTTCGAGCACGACCTCGTACAGCTCGCCACTCGGAATGGAATTCGCCAGCTGAGCCCAGAACGCGCGCGCCAGATTCTCGGCCGTGGGGATGACGTCCTTCAGAAAATCGACGTCCTCGTTGAGGTTCGTGTGATCGACCCGATCGATGACGCGCTCGCGCATGATGTCCTTGAGGCGCTTCAGGTCGATGACCATCCCGGTCTCGGGATCGATGCGCCCTTTCACGCTCACTTCCAGCGCGTAGTTATGGCCGTGGCCGCGCGGGTTGTCGCATTTCGCGTACGTGCGGCGGTTCCATTCCGCATCCCGGTTCGGATTGTGCAATCGGTGAGCTGCCGAGAACGTCAGTCGTGCCGTAACGATCATCGCGCGCAATTATGGACGCAAACGAACCGCTCTACATGCCCTGCCGGAATGGCACGTTCATCCTTCCGGACAGCATCTTCCGCGCGCTCGAAGCGCTCACGAACGGCTTCGTCTACCTGCGCCAGGACGACGACACGCTCACCATCTCCACGACCAGCCTGCCCGGCGGACACCGGCGGCCGTTGAACGCGCGCGTGCGCGTGCAGATGTTCCGCAACGCCACGCGCCTGGGCATCGTCGATCTGCGCGAGTCGATCCGGGTGATGGCCATCAGCGCACTTGTGCCAGTGCCGTCCGGATCTCCGCCTGCTGTTCGATGAGCCCGGCCTTCAAGGCCAGGAAGCGCGCATCGTTCGCGAGATAGCGGAACAGCGGATGCGCGAGCACGTACGACGCGGTCGGCTCCTTGCGCTGCGCGGCCTTCTCCAGCGCCGTGAGCACGCCCGGGGTATCGTCGAGCAGCGCGTGAATTTCCGCGGCATAGGTCCATGACTCATCGCCCGGAACGGACGCGGCGAGCGCCGCCTCGAGCTCGTTCAGCGCGGTCGCTCGATCTTTCTTCTCGGCGGCGACGTACGCGCTGAGCATGTGATAGCCGTACAGCGGATCGGATTGCTCGAGTTTCTTCAGTTCGGCCTCGGCGACTCCGAGCGAATGCCGCAGCGCCGCCAGCCGCCCGATCTTCAGCGTGACCGCGGCGTTCTCCGCGGGCGTGTCCTCGATCGTGTAGTAGCGCTGGATGGCGGTATCGATCCTTCCGGCCGCGGCCTGAATATCCGGCTCGTGCACTTCGATCTGCACCGGCTCGAGCGTCTTCATCCGCTCGAGCAACGCACGGAATCGCACCTCGTCGCCCGCCGCCAGCGCATATCGCGCCACGTGATTGAGCGCCTCGGCATCCCTCGGCTCGCGTCGCAACACGAGCTCGAACACTCCGAACGCCTGATGCAGATCGCCGCTCATCAGGCTCGCGCGCGCGACCTTGCGCGCGGCGTCGAGGTTCCGCGGATCGAGCGTCACGACCTGGCGCGCTGCTGCGATCGCGTCCGCTTCCTTTCCGGTCGACGCGAAGAGCTCCATCGCCAGAAGCTGCGCGGGCAGGAACTTCGGATCGGCCGCGAGCGCGGCGCGTACGGACGTATCGGCGCGCATTGCGTCGTTCTGTGCGCGCGCGACCACCGCATCGGCGTACGAATTCAGCGTCTCGGGCGTCGCATCACCGCGCGGCTGGGCCTGCACTTCGGCGAGCACCCACGGCACGAGCGCACGAATGCCGCTCGCCGCATCGGGGATCACTGCCGGCGGCGCGGTCTTCATCCCGTGCGCGGCCACGAGCTCGGGACCGGCGGCGCCGTCGCGGACGCGTGCGGTGATCACGGCCGCATCGGACGTGGCCGCGTCGACGACGCGCAGTTCCGGCAGTCCGCGCAGGATGGCCAGTGCGCCGAGCCGCACGGCGTTGGCGCGCTCGGCGACGAGCGGATCGGCCGACTCGACGGTGAACGGCCCGACGAACACGGTCCGCGGATGCTCGATGGTGGCCGGCTGCGGTCCGGCCGGCGCCGTGCTCGCGACAGGAGCGACGCGCGGGTTGCCGCGTCTCCACATCACCGCCGCCGCGCCGATGAGCACGATCGCCAGCACCGCCAGCGCGGCGATCGTCAGCATCCGTTTGCGGCGCGCCGCGGACGCGATCATCGCTTCCACTTCCGCGATGGCCGCATCCTCCGCTTCCAGTTCCGCGGTGGACGGCTCCGGCTCGCTGATCGTCGGCGGCGCCGGCTCCGGCGGCACGATCGTGTACAGCTTCACGCCCGCGCGCGCGCCGGCATCGCGCAGACGCACGTTGCCGCGGCCCTCCTTGACGAACTCCTCCGTGATGAAGAGCTGGTTTGGCGGCAACTGCGCGAGCGTGGCGATGGCCCTGTCGAGAGACGGACCGGCCGGCGTGCCGTCACGCATTTCGAGCTCACCGGCGTGCAGGAGCATGCGCACGTTGACCGGCTCCCCTTCCTGCTGCGTCGGCGACAAATCGAACTCGCCCTTGCGCCCCGCCTCCAGCGCGCTCTCGACGGACGGCAGCTCCGCGACCAGACGCGTGCCGAAGGGATCGATCACCTGTCCGTCGAACAGATACACCGATTCGCCGAGGATTTGCTGCATGCGTGCGGCGGCGTGGGTGGCGGCTTCGGGATCGTCCGCGGCCATGGCGTCGTAATCGGCGACGTCGGCGATCATCAGGATCGACCGGCGGCGATCGGATGCCGCGGCGGCCGGCGTGGCGATCCTCTTTTCGAGCTGCTGCGTGTACAGGATGACGTCCGGATCGGCTTTCTCGATCGCGGAGGTCAGCGCCTTCATGTTGTCCTGCCGCTTGAACGGATCCTTGAACAGACAGCTGCCGAGGAGCGCGAGAACGGCGTTGTCGATATTCGGATTGGCGGTCTTCGGCGAAGCGGGATTCCCTTCCACCACCGCACGCGCGACATCACCCGCGGTCGCGCCGTTGAAGGGCAGCTTGCCGGTGGCCATCTCGTACAGCACCACGCCCATCGAGAAGACATCGGTGCGCTCGTCGATGCTCGCGGACGCGATCTGCTCCGGCGCCATGTAGGCGACCGCGCGCGGATCGGCGCTCTTCTGCTGATACGACGTCGATGTGCGTTCGCGGCGCAGCAGGTTCCCGACGTTCAGTCCCGTCAGCCGCACCTGTCCGTCGGACGTGATCATCACCGAATCGCCCGCGATGTTTCCGTGCAGCAGTCCTTTGACGTGGAGATACCTCACGACGCTCGCGAGCTGATGGGCGAGGCGGAAGAACTCCTGCCGGTCCACCGGCGTGCCGCCGAGCTTGCGCGTGAGCGACTGGCCGTCGATCACGTCCATGACCATCAGGAGGTTGTCGCCGACCGGCGTGATCTCCAGAACGGGAACGAGGAACGTGTGGTACAGCGCCGCCGCGAGGCGGATGTCGCGGACCAGCGTCTCGCGCTTCGATTGTTCTTTCGGAAGCTGCTTGGTCAGCAGCTTGATCGCGACCCTGCGCCCGTTGCGCGTGTCCTCCGCCAGCCAGACCGATGCGCCGACACGCTCACCGATGACGTAAGGGCCGAGGGGCTGATTCGACGACATGGCGGAAGTATACGAGGGGAGTTCCTCGGGTTCCTCGGAGTTCCTCGGTTCCTCGGCGGCAGGCCACACTCCGAGGAACTCCGAGGAACTCCGAGGCACCGAGGAACCGTCTCACCGCCAATTCGGCTCGGGGCGCCCGAACCACACCCACGCGATGTAATCGACCAGCGGCGGCTCGCCGCCCAGCTCGCGGAAGCGGGCGTTGATCTGGCCGCGGTGGTAGGTGCTGTGCGCGGGGAGTTGCACGAGCGTATCGGCCAGCGTCGGTGCCTGCAGTGGACGTCCGAGCTGTTCCGCGAAGTCCTGCAGCCAGGGCATGATCACGATCTCGCTCAGCGACTCCGGGTCGATGCGCGCGATGAAGGCATCCGCGTCGGGGTAATACGCGCGCGCCCATTCGCGCAGCACGCCGGGATCGCGCTTCTCGTAGAGATGCTCGAAATTCAGCTCGCCGCCGGTCCACATCAGATAGAACGCCCGCTGCACCACATGCACGTGCAGCAGGAGCTTCATCAACCGTTTGTCCGCGGTCGCCTCGGGGGTCAGCGCACGCCAGACCTCCGCGTCCGCCCATTGCATGTGGCGGAACAGATCGCGGGCCAGGCTGAGCGTGATCATGAGATGTGCAGCAATTCTGCGCCTGATTCGACGGTCTGTCCGGCTTCGACGAACAACTCGTCGACGGTGCCGTCGGCCGGAGCGGCGATCTCGTTCTCCATCTTCATGGCCTCGAGGATCAGCAGGCCGGCGCCCTTGCGCACGGCGTCGCCTTTCGCGACCAGCACGCGCACCACGCGCCCCGGCATCATCGCCTTCACCACACCACTGCCGCCGATCTCGTCTTCGCGCCTGCGCCGCTTCGCCGCCAGCGGATCGATGATGTCGACGGTGACGGTCGCGCCGCCGATGGAGATCTCGTGCGTGTTCCCCGAGGAGTGATGTGTGAGCGCGAGTTGCGTTCCGTCATCGAGGAGGAGGGAGCGCACATGCGGCCCGGCGCTGACGAGGTCCGCTTCCAGCCAGCGCTCGCCGATGCGCACGCGATAGCCGGAGCCATGGCGCAGCACTTCGACTTCCGTGTCGACACCTTCGCGACGGGCGATGAATCTCACAGGCGGCCTCGTACTCCTTCGCCACGCGCCGCATCGCGCCAGCGCGATGGTCCATCTTCGGGCAGCTTCACGTTCTGCGATTCCTCGAACGCGAGGATCGCCGCCGCGGCGATGGCCGCTTCGATGTCGTGTTCGGAGGCGGGCGGATGCGAGAAGTCGATCGACTTCAGGATGCGATCGATGAAGCCGGTGTCGAACTCGCCGGCGCGGAACCGCTCGTCGTTCATGATGAACGTGAAGAACGGGATGGTGGTCATGATCCCTTCGACGCGGTACTCGGTCAGCGCGCGCTTCATCCGGCCGATCGCTTCCTCGCGCGTCTGTCCGTGCGCGATCAGCTTCGAGAGCATCGGGTCGTAGAACACCGGCACCGTGTAGCCGGGATAGACGCCCTGATCGTTGCGCACGCCAGGCCCCTGCGGGAGGCTGATATGGCGGATGAGGCCCGGCGACGGCGCGAAGTTGCGGGCTGGATCTTCCGCGTAGATGCGGCATTCGATGGCGTGTCCGAGAGGGCGGAGATCTTCCTGCCGGAACGACAGGCGCTCGCCGCGTGCGACGCGCAGTTGCTCCTTCACCAGATCGACGCCCCAGACCATTTCGGTGACCGGATGCTCGACCTGCAGGCGCGTGTTCATCTCGAGAAAATAGAACTCGCGATCGGGACCCATCAGGCATTCGATGGTTCCGGTCGAGTAGTAGTTCACCGCCGCGCCGGCCTTCACGGCCATGGCGCCGAGGCGCGCGCGGAGCTCGTCGTCGACCACGGGCGACGGACACTCCTCGACCACTTTCTGATGGCGGCGCTGGAGCGTGCATTCGCGCTCGCCGACGTGCACGATGTTGCCGTGCTGATCGCCAACGATCTGCACTTCGATGTGGCGCGGCGAGGCGATGAACTTCTCCGCGTACACGGAGGCGTCGCCGAAGAACGACTCCGCTTCACTCGTGACGCGCTCGTACGCGTTGCGCAGCTCTTCCTCGCGCTCAACGAGGCGCATCCCTTTGCCGCCGCCGCCCGCGCTCGCTTTGATCATGATCGGGAAGCCGGCGGAGCGCGCGAAGTCGGCGATTTCGCCGAACGACTTCACCGGCTCGGTGAGGCCGGGCACGACCGGCACCCCGGCGGCGTGCATCCGCTGGCGCGACTCGGTCTTCGATCCCATCGCCTCGATCGATTCGGGCGACGGTCCGATGAACAGCAGTCCTTCGTCGCGGCAGGCGCGCGCGAAAGCGGCATTCTCCGCGAGAAATCCGTATCCGGGATGGATGGCCTCGGCGCCGCTTTTCTTCGCCGCCTCGAGGATGCGATCGACGCGCAGGTAACTCTCGCGCGACGGCGCGGGTCCGATCGGCATGGCCTGATCGGCGGATGCAACGTGCAACGCGGCACGGTCGGGCTCGGAGTACACCGCGACCGTCGGATAGCCCATTTCGCGGCAGGCGCGGATGACGCGCACGGCGATCTCGCCGCGGTTCGCAATGAGCACCTTCATGCCGGCCGGCATTGTAGCCGTAACGCTGCTACCATTCGCCGCCATGTCGAACGAAGCACTTCAACAGCAGCGCTCGCAGATTCTCTCCGGCGTCGTGAATACGTTGCTCTCGGATCTGAAGAGCGGCAACGGCGATAAAGACCGGCGCCGCCAGGTCGAGGAATGGATGCGCACGCTCGCGGAGAAATACCCCGAGTTCCGCATCGAGGCCGGCCTGCGCGACTACTACCTCGCCGAGGCGGAACGCCTGCGCGCCGATTTCGACAAGGCCAGCGATCTCACCGAGAAGCTCGGATTGGGCCGCAGCATCGAGTCGTTTCTGGATCGAGCCACGGAGTACGACCGGCGGATCGCGGATCGCGGCTAGGGGACCAGCAACAAAAAAGCTCGCCTCCCGGCGAGCTTTTGCAATGGTGCCCAAGGCCGGACTCGAACCGGCACGGGTTACCCCACACGCCCCTCAAACGTGCGCGTCTACCAATTCCGCCACTTGGGCTGGCGTTGCAAAGAACCTTACTTCGAAGCGGGCTGCGCCGGGGCGGCCGGAGCGGGAGTGCCGCTCAGGACCGAGCCGCGCGGACGGGCCTGCAGGATTGCGAGAGACATCGAGGTGATGACGAACGCGACGAAGAAGCCGGTCGTCAGCTTGTGCAGGAGCGTCGTCGCGCCGCGCGCGCCGAATGCTGTCTGCGAGCCACCGCCACCAAACGCCCCCGCCAGATCCGCGCCCTTGCCCTGCTGGACGAGGACCACGAGGATCAGAAAAAGGCTGATGATGACGTGCAAAATCACAAGTAGGACGATCATGGAATCTCCGGTGCGCTGACCCGAAACGGGACAGGGACGCGAATTCTTCCCGGAAACGGACGCGGCGTCAACCCCCCCGGAAGTCGCAGAGTCTCAAAGTCGCAAAGTCTCAAAGAAAAGGCCGCGGGAGACGCCGCCCTTTGAGACTTTGCGACTTTGCGACTTTGCGACTCCCCCTCAC
>CAMPKJ010000187.1 GCA_946887105.1 uncultured Acidobacteriota bacterium
GACCTGCAGATCATCGAAGGCGCGTCCGAGCGCGAGCCGGTGCCCGACTTTCTCGATCGCATCGGCATCGAGCGCAACTTCTACTTCCGCCCCGCGCTGTCGGCGACGTTCTACGACGCCCGGAACCGTCCGCGCGTCATCAAGAGCAAGGCACCGTACGGCTACTTCATCCGCCGCGGTCCCGAGGATCAAACGCTCGATCGCGGCCTCCTCGCGCAGGCGCGCTCGCTCGGCGTCGATGTCCGCTTCAACACCCGCCTGAAACCGGAAGACGCCGACATCGTCGCCACGGGACCCGCGGCGCCGGACGGTCTGGCGCGCGAGATGACCTGGCACACCTCCGATCCCGAGCGCGTGGAAGTGTTCTTCAACCATCACCTCTCGCCCGGCGGCTATTCGTATCTGTTCATCCTGGACGGCCTGGCGACGTTCGGCTGCGCGATCGTGGCCGATTTCAAGAAGATCGACGAATACTTCGAGCATTCGCTCGCCTCCGCGCAGCGCGCCAATCCGTTCGTGGTTCCGGCCGAGACACGCACCGGCTACTCGTACATGAATTTCCATCTCAAGAGCAGCGCGACGCAGGGCGGCGCGCGCTGGGTCGGCGAAGCGGCTGGCTTCCAGGATTATCTTTTCGGCCTCGGCATCCGCTACGCGCTCACCAGCGGCTGGCTCGCGGCGCAGAGCATCCTCCAGCAACGCGATTTCGACGAGCTCTGGCAGCGCGAGCTCGGCGCGAAACAGAAGACCAGCCTCGTGAATCGCTTCCTGTACGAGGCCGGCGGCAACACCGGACTGACGATGTTCGTGCGGCAGGCCGCGCGCGCGAAAGACTTCCATCGCTATCTCAGCGGATGGCACGCGTCGACGTGGTGGAAGTCGCTGCTCGCGCCGTTCGTGCGGCGCATCTGGCACCATCGCGGGCGTTGCCTGCACAAGCCGGGCTCGCACTGGTGCCGCTCGCGCGACACGGAGATGAAGGTGCCGCCGCTGGGCGAAGTCCGTCGTCCAGTGACCGACGAGGTGGTGCGTTGAACGTCGACGAGGCATACGACCACTGCCGCGCCATCACCCACAAGCACGGCGGCAACTTCTCGGTCGGCTTCCGCTTTCTTCCCTCTGCGAAACGGCGCGCCGTGTACGCGGCGTACGCGTTCTGCCGCGTCGCCGACGACATCGCCGACGAAGGCTCCGACACCGTCGAGCAGAAACTGCGCTCGCTCGACGAGTGGCAGCGCGAGCTCGACGCCGCGTATGAAGGACATCCGGCACAACCGATCACCATCGCCCTCGCCGACGCGCTGCAGCGTTTCGCGATTCCGAAGAGCGCCTTCATCGCTCTCATCGACGGCTGCCGCCTGGACATGACCAAGACGCGCTACGAGACGTTCGAGGAACTGCTGCACTACTGCGATCTCGTGGCCACCTCGATCTCCGACATCTCGCTGGCCATCTTCGGCTATCGCTCGGACCGCGCGCTCGAATACGGACGCAGTCTCTCCACCGCACTCCAGCTGACGAACGTGACCCGCGACGTCGGCGACGACATCACGCGCGACCGCATCTACATCCCCGCGACCGAGCTGCGGCAGTTCGGCGTCGATGAACGGGAGTTGGTGGCGCGGGCGGAAAACGACAGGGTCCGCAAGCTGATCGAATTCCAGATCGCGCGCGCCGAGCGCTATTTCCGCGACGCGGAGCCGCTCCTGGCCGAGCTCGCCTTCGACGCGCGCTTTCCGACGCTGCTGATGGGCGGCGTCTACGCCACCGTGCTCGCCAAACTGAAGAAAGATCCGCTGCTGGCCGTGCGCAGCCGCCTCTCCCTTTCGCGTTTCCAGAAGCTGCTCGTGATCGGCAGCCGGGTCCTGCGCCCGCACTTCGTTTGAAACTCACACATAATCCCGAACGTCGAAGGGCTCAGTTGGCAGCCAAAGGCCTGATCGTTCTGTTGCTTCTCTTCGCGGCGGGTGCCGGCGCGCAGGAACTGCCGCCCGTCGCCACGACCGTGGTCCCGGTCGTGGGAAGCACGTTCGGCGTGTCGATGGCGCGCTGGCTGACCGACGTGGAACTGATCAACGACACCGGTTCTCCCGCCGATGTGGCCATCGAGCTCACGTCCGTGCCCGACGCACCGGTGTTCTTCCTCACGCTCGCGCCGGGACAGGTGCAGCGTTTCACCGACATCGTCGGACAGGCGTTCGGACTCGAGTCCGCGCTCTCGCCGCTGCGCGTGAGCACCGGAGGCCGCCGCCCCATCACCGTGCGCGCGAACGCGTATGCCGTCGGCGGCGACGGCATCTCGCCGCTGCAACACATCGGCGTGTACGGCGCCGACACGTGGTTTCCGATGCGCGTGCTCGACAACCTCGCCTTCAGCGACGAGCTGCGCACGAACATCGGCCTCGCCAACCTCGGCGATCGCGACGCCGACTTTCTCCTCGCGCTGCAACGCGTCCCCGGCCGCAACGTCGCCGTCACCTATCGCCGCGTCGCCCCGGGCGAACTGCATCACATCTCCATCCAGTCGCTCTTTCCCCTGATCACCGCGGGGAGCGGCTTCTCGGTGGTGATCGAGACCGGATCGCGGCAGACGCACGTGTACGCGTCGGTGATCCGCAACAGCGACAACGGCGCCGCGTTCGTCGCGCCGCGATTTGGGGTGCGGTGACCTTGCCGCCGCGAGTCTTAAAGTCTCAAAGTCTCAAAGTCGCAAAGGCGTGCAAACGCGCCCTTTGAGACTTTGCGACTTTGCGACTTTGCGACCGAGCCGTTCGTACGACTCTAAGACTCCCCCCGGTTGGTTTATCCTTCTCCCGATGGATGAGCCCGAATACCTGATCTGCCTGGAGTGCGAGACTCCGACGTATCAGTTCGAATTCGCGAACGGAAAGCTGTCCGCCGTCGTTTGCGCCGCGTGCGGCAACGATGAGGTTTCGGACTTCGCGACCGAAGCTGAATACGACGAGATGCAATGAGCGCGCGTCCGGTCATCATCGGCATCGCAGGCGGGACCGGCTCGGGCAAGACCTCGCTGGCGCGTGCGATTTACGACCGCGTCGGCCCCGACAGGATCGAGTGGATCTCGCACGATTCGTATTACCGCAACTTCGAAGCACTGACGGCCGAAGAGCGGCATCACATCAACTTCGATCATCCCGACTCGCTGGAAACCGAGCTGCTGGCCCGTCACCTCGACGTGATCTGCAAGGGCTCGGCGATCGAGGTTCCGGTCTACGACTTCGCGGCGTACGCGCGCAAGAGCGATGAGACGCAGCACGTCGAGCCGCGCAAGGTGATCATCGTGGAAGGGATCCTGGTGCTGGCCGAGCCGGAGCTCCGCAAGCGCATCGACATCAAGCTCTTCGTCGACACGCCCGCGGACATCCGCTTCCTGCGCCGCCTCATGCGCGACATCAAGTCGCGCGGCCGCGGCGTCGAGTCGGTGATCGAGCAGTACATGACCACCGTCCGCCCGATGCACGAAGAGTTCGTCGAGCCGTCGAAACGCCACGCCGACCTGATCATCCCCGAGGGTGGGGAGAATCTGGTCGCGATCGACGCGATCATCGCGCGAGTGGAGAGATTGCTGGCGTAGGCCCCACAGTTATTGGACGGTCGTGGCGCACCGGACGTACAACTTCCGTCATGCGCGCCCGAGCCCTCATCCTGATCGCGGTTCTCTCCTCACCCCTCTTCGCACAGGCACCTTCATCGTTCGAGCGCGTATTGGTTCCGGTGCTGAACCCGTCGCAAGTCGTCCATGGTGCCAACGGTTCACAGTTCCGTACAGGCGTCGCCCTTTATCTGCGTGAAGGTACGATCGATTACTACCCCGCCGCGGGAGAACGGCCTGCGGTGGGAAGTTCGCTGCCGCGCTCGCCTTACCTGCCGATCTGGGAGGCGGAGGATGTCGTCGCGAAGGGTCGCTTTCTCTTTTTCTCGAACGATGGCGCGCGGCCTGCGATCTTCGCCTCTCTCAGCGTCCAGGCGGAACCGGGAGGCCCTGTGGCGAGCACGCCGCTTCCGGTTGTCCATGAACGGAATGCGCTCGCCAGTCCGGTGACGATCGGGTCGCTGTCGTTCCATTCCACGTTCGACAGCAGCACGTATCCACCCACGTTCATCGGATTTCGCCAGCGGCATACGCTGCGCATTTACGACTTCGGTTCGACCGGGGCGGCAGCCGTGCGAGTACGGTTCCAGCGATGGGGGCCGGTTCCAGGCGTGCCGATCGAGCGCACGATCTACCTTTCTTCACGCGATGCTGATGACGCCAGCTATCCCTTCTATTTCGAAGCCAACGTCGAGCAGCTCTTCGGGTCGCAATGCGGCCCCCATCCGCGCGCGCTCTGTGGTTCCTTTATCGCGGTCATCGAAGTCGAGCCGCTCGCGACCGACACGCGATACTTCGCATTCGTGAGCACGACCCAGAACGACACGAATCACGTGCAGATCCACCTGCCGCAGTAGCGCCGCGCCGTCCGTTCATGGCCGGCTCAGCTGCCACCACATGAACCCCAGCTGCTCGGCCACGTTCCGGACCTGCACACCGAGCGGCTCGCCGCCGGAGTGACCGCCGGCGACGTGATAGCGCAACAGGATCGGATGCTCCGGATCCTGCCTCGCGTCGCGCTGCATCAGCGCGGTCATCTTGCGCGCGTGCAGCGGCGCGACGCGGGTGTCGGCATCGCCGGTGATGAACAGCGTCGCCGGATAGGTCTGTCCCGGCTTCACCAGCTGATACGGCGAATACGCGCGCAGCCATCCGAACTCCTCCGCCACATCGGGATCGCCGTACTCCGGCGTCCAGAATCCGCCTACCAGGAACTTGTCGTAACGCAGCATGTCGATCAGCGGATAGCTGCAGATCACCGCCTCGACGAGCTCCGGCCGCTGCGTCGCCACCGCCATCACCAAGAGGCCGCCGTTGCTGCCGCCGCTGATGCCGATGTGATCGGATGACGTGTAGCGCTCGCGGATCAGATACTCGGCCGCGGCGATGAAGTCGTCGAACGTGGCCTGCTTGTTTTCGCGCATCCCGGCGCGATGCCACGCCTCGCCGAACTCGCCGCCGCCGCGCAGATTCGCGACCGCGTAGACGCCGCCGCGCTCCGCCCACGCGACCGCCTTCTCCGAGAATGACGGCAGCATGCTCGACGTGAACCCGCCGTAGCCCGTGAGGATGGTCGGATTCGTTCCGTTCCGCTGCAGGCCTTTGCGGTACATCACGAACATCGGCACGCGCGTGCCGTCCTTCGACGGATACCAGACCTGCTCGACCGTGAAGTCTTCGGAACGCGCCGGAGCGCTCTCGCGCGCGAATTCGGTGCGCTGCGCACGCGCCACGTCGTATTGATAAATCGTCTTCGGCACGTGGAAGGAGCTGAAGCTGAAGAACGCCAGCGGCGACTCCCACGAGCCGCTCATCGACGCCAGGTTGCCGAGCGTGTCGAACGCCACTTCGTCCTTGCGATTGCCCTCCAGGTCGTAGCCGATGATGCGCGGCTTCACGTCCTCGAGATAGCTGACGAACACGCGTCCGCCGGCATTCGAGGTCGCCTGAATGGACGCTTTCGGATTCTCCGGAACGATCTGCTTCCAGTTCTCGCGTCCCGGCGTGGCGGCGGAGACGACCATCACGCGATCGTTCGGCGCGTCCCAGTTCGTCTGGATGACGATCGAGTCGCCTGCCATCTCGCCGGTGGAACGGAAGTCGATGTCGTTGACCACGGTGAGGATCGGCGCGGCGTCGGTGACGTCGTCGATGTAGAGCTCCGTCTTCTTCGGCGCCGATCCGTGGAAGACGTGAATGAGCAGGTAGCGCCCGTTCTCGGAGAGCGTGCCCCACGCGATCTTGTCCGTGCCGTAGCCGGCGCCGAACAGCTCGGTCTCCGCGCTTCCGGTCAACGCGCGGCGCATCAAGCGCGGACCGTTCTCCGTCGCGCGCGTGAAGTAGATCTGGCGGTCCGGCGCGACCGCCACGCCCCAGTACCGCGCGCGGTCCAGCGGCGTGCCGATTTCCTTGCGCGTGTCGGTGTCGAAGAAGTGCACCTCGACCTCGTCGGCGCCGCCTTTGCGGACGTAGTACGCGAGCACCTTCCCGTCCGCGCTGACATCATCGATGCCGACGCTGGTGGTGTGATCCGCGCTCATCGGGGCGGGATCGATGAGCAGCTCGTCGCGACCATCGCCGCGCATGTAGATCGAGTAGAGATCCTCGCCGACGCCCCGCCGCACGAAGAAATAGCGGCCACCTCGGAAGGCGGGCGTGCCGATCTGATCGTTGTTCATCAACTCCGTGAGTCGCGGCGCAAACAGGCTGGCCTCGGGACGCGACCCGAGGACCGAATCCGTGTACGCGTTCTGCCGCGCGATCCAGTCGCGGGTCTCGGGCGAATCCTGATCTTCGAGCCACCGGTACGGGTCGGTGATCTCCACGCCATGGAGAGTTTCCGTCACCGAACGCACCTCGGAAGCCGGAATGGCCGCGGTCGCTGGTGCGGTCGCCTGAGGCGCGGGTTGGGTCGCACAGGCGGCAAATACGAGGATCAGGCAAGTTATTTTCAACTGTCGCATCGACTGGATTCCTTTTCGTCCGTGCAACTTACAACAATTCACAGCAACAACGGAATCAGGCGGGGGTGCGACCGGTTCAGACCCGACTGTAACGGGTCCGGCAGATCCAGTGCATTGACCGGCTGGCATGGCGAACCTAAAATGATGACGCCCATCTAGGACGTCCGCACGCACACAGCTCAAGCCGAAGGGGGGGATTTCGGGGGATGCCTCTCGTACACGTTAAAGAAGACGAGTCATTCGAGAACGCGCTTCGCCGCTTCAAACGCAAATGTGAGAAGTCGGGGATTCTCTCGGAGCTGAAGAAGCGTCAGCACTACGAGAAGCCGAGCACGAAGCGGAAGCGGAAAGCCATCGCGGCACGAAAGAAAGTGTTGCGCAAGCTTGCCGAAGAGCGCCGTACCGGTTACTGAGTTCGTTCACTAGCTTTCTCGAAACGGCTCGCGAGTTTTCGCGGGCCGTTTTTGTTTTTGCCATCCGATCTGCATGAACCACTCCGAATCCCTCACCACTCTCGAGTTCGACCGCGTCCTCACGCTCGTCGCCATGGAAGCGAAGAGCGTTCCGGGAAAGGCGTCGATCGCGCGGCGGCGTCCGCTGCGCACGCTCGAGGAGTGTGAAGGCGCGCAGGCGGATCTCGGCGAAATGGTCCGCTACTTTCATTCCGAGGGACTGCTGCCGCTGGCCGGGCTGGACGATCTGGGGGCGCTGTTCTCGCGCGAGACGGTGCTCGACATCGAGGAGTCGTGGCACGTGGTGCGAAGCGTTCGCGCGACGCAGGCGATGCGCGAGGCGCTGTTGCGCACCGACGGCTATGCGCGGCTCGCGAAAATCGCGCAAGGCATCCCCGACCTCAACGAGCTGCTGACCAGGACGAACAAATACTTCACGCGCGAGGGGAAGCTGCGCGAAGAAGCATCCGCGGAGCTGCGCGCGATCCGCTCGCGCATGCACGCCAAGCGCGCCTCGATCCAGCGCACGCTCGGCGACATCATGAATCGCAATGCCGAGGCCATTCAGGAGCCGCTCATCGTCATGCGCGGCGACCGGTATTGCATTCCCGTGCGCAGCGACCATCGCAACGCCGTGACCGGAATCCTGCACGAGCGCTCCGGCTCCGGCGCGTCGTTCTTCATCGAGCCGATGGCGGCCATCGAACTGAACAACGACCTCGCCGATCTGCTGATCCAGGAGCGCGAGGAGATCGCGCGCATCATGCGCTTCGTCTCCTCGACCATTTTCGAATATCACGATGACATCGTCGCCGCGACGTACGTCGCGGGCGAGCTCGATGCGCTGCAGGCGTGCGCCGTTTTTCACGATGCCGTGCGCGGCACGCGTCCGTCGTTCTCGGCCGATCGCGTGCTGCACATTCTCGACGGACGCCATCCTCTCCTCGACGAGCGGCTCGCGGATGCGCGACAGGTCGCGTTCGGTGAGGAGCCGGACCAGCGGAAGATCGTGCCGCTGACGATCGACCTGACCGGCGACAAGTCGGCGCTGGTCGTTTCCGGTCCGAATGCCGGCGGCAAGACCGTGGCGCTCAAGACCGCGGGACTGCTCGTGGCGATGGGCATGAGCGGACTGCCCGTTCCCGCCGCGGAAGGAACGGTGCTGCCGTGCGTCGACGCGCTGCACGTGCTGATCGGCGACGACCAGAGCGTGCTCGAACATCTGTCGACGTTCTCCGCGTATCTCACGCGACTCAAGCGGATTCTCGCGCGTGCGACTCCGCGCTCGCTGGTGCTGCTCGATGAATTGGGGTCAGGCACCGATCCCGAGGAAGGTGCCGCCATCGCGGCGTCGGTGATCGAACATCTGCTCGAGATCCGCGCGCTGCTCGTGGTCACGACGCACCTGTCGGCGCTGAAGAGCTTCGCCGTGAATGACATGACCGGTTCCTCGGTTCCGAGGAACTCGTCCCACGTCGTGAACGCGTCGATGGAGTTCGACTCCGCGACGGGGCAGCCGACGTATCGTTTGATCTCCGGCATCCCCGGACGTTCGCGCGCGATCGAAGTGGCGAAGATCATCGGCCTCCCTGCTTCCGTCATTGAAAGCGCCCGCGCGCGCCTCGGCGAACGTTACGGCGAGACCGATCACCTGCTGGCCACGCTGCAGAAGAAGATGTCCGAGATCGTGGCGCAACAGGATGAGATGGCGCGCCTGCGCAGCGATCTCGAATCCGAGCGCAAGTCGATGCAGGAGAAATCGGCCGCGCTCGAAAAGGAACGCCTGCGTCTCGGCACGACCTATCGCGAAGAGCTGGAACGCCTGCGCGATGACGTGTCGCGCCAGATCACGAACGAGATCAAGGCCCTGCGCGACATGGATCGCAGCGCACGCGCGTCCGTGAACGCGAACGAGGTGCTGCGCACGATCACCAAGCCTGTCGATCGCGCGATGGAGTTCATCCCCGCCGAGCAGCGCGAAGTGCGCACCGGCGAGAAGGCGGAGCATCGCAAGTTCAAGGTCACGGGCGAAGTGGTGTCGATCGACGGCGAGAAAGCCGTGCTGAACGTGAACGGACGGAAGATGACGGTGGAGCGGCGGGATCTCGTGCCGAAAGGCGCCGCGCCTGCCCCGGCGCCGGCGCGTTCGCGCCAGATCGACAAGTCCGGCGACGCACCGACGATCTCCGCGGAACTGAACCTGATCGGCCAGCGCGTCGACGACGCACTCGAAGAATCCGATAAGTTCCTCGACCGCGCCCTGCTCGAAGGCAAGCAGGCCGTGCGCATCATCCACGGCTTCGGCACCGGCACTCTGCGCAAGGCCGTGCGCGAGCACCTCCGCAAGCATCCGGCCGTGCGATCGTGGCGGCCGGGGGCGGAGAATGAAGGCGGCGATGGGGCGACGATTGCGGTGCTGGATGAATGAGTCGCAAAGTCTCAAAGTCGCAAAGTCTCAAAGGGGCTGCGCTCCGGCGATCTTTGCGACTTTGCGACTTTGCGACTTTGAGACTTGCTGAATGGCCTTCGTCGATCTGAACGACTCGATCATCGCGCAGGTGCGCTCCGCGGCCGACATCGTCGACTTCGTGCAGCAGGTCACACCGCTCAAACTGGCGGGCAGAGACCCTTGTAG
>CAMPKJ010000188.1 GCA_946887105.1 uncultured Acidobacteriota bacterium
GGGTGGCTCGTTCAAGCTGGCGCGCGTCGGCGGCACCGTGCTAGCGCGCACCTCCGGCGGCGGCATCCGTGTGGAGGATGCGATGGGCAGCGTCGACGCGTCGACCTCCGGCGGCTCGATCACCGCGCGCCTCTCGCGTCAACCCCAAGGCGACTCGCGCCTTTCGACGTCCGGCGGCAGCGTGACCGTGAACATCGCCGGCGGCGTGAACCTCGAGCTCGACGCCCGCTCGAGCGGCGGCGGCGTGAGCTCGGACGTGCCCATCCTCGTGCAAGGCTCCCAGGACGACAACGCCCTCCGCGGCCGCATCGGCAACGGCGGCCCGAAGCTGACGCTGCGAAGCTCGGGCGGCGGGATTCGGGTGCGGGGACTGTGAGCTGTTGTCGGTTGTCAGTTGTCGGTTGTCTGTGCCGCTTCGCCTGGGCGAGAAGTCACAGACAACTGAGAACCGACAACCGACAACATTAAATGTTTTCCACGATGTACTTCGCGAACTCGCTCGTCTTCACCTTCGTCGCGCCGGCCATCTGACGTTCCAGGTCGTACGTCACCTTCTTCTGCTGGATGGTTTTGGCCATGCCGCGTTCGATGCCGTCGGCGGCTTCGAACCAATGCAAGTGGCGGAGCATCATCACGCCGCTCAGGATCAGCGAGCCGGGATTGATCACGTCGAGGCCGGCGTATTTCGGCGCGGTGCCGTGCGTGGCTTCGAAGATGGCCACTTCATCCGACTCGTTCGAGCCGGGTGCGATGCCCAATCCGCCCACCTGCGCGGCCAATGCGTCGGAGATGTAGTCGCCATTGAGGTTGGTCGTGGCGATCACCGAATACTCCTCGGGGCGCAGGAGGACCTGCTGGAACATCGAGTCGGCGATGCGGTCCTTGATCACGATCTTCCCGTCCGGCGCCTTCCCGGAAACCTCCGCCTCGGGGATGGTGATCTCGCCGAACTCCTCCCGCGCCAGCTGGTAGCCCCAGTCTTTGAAGGCCCCTTCGGTGAACTTCATGATGTTGCCCTTGTGCACGAGCGTGACCGAGTTGCGCTTCGCCGCGATCGCGTATTCGATGGCCTTGCGCACCAGACGCTTGGAGCCGAACTCGGAGATCGGCTTGATGCCGATGGCGGAGTTCTCGCGGATCTTGCTGGTGGTGCGGCGCTCCATCGAGTTCAGGAACGCGATGACCTGATTGGAGAGCTCCGACCCCGCCGGCCATTCGATGCCCGCGTACACATCCTCGGTGTTCTCGCGGAAGATGACCATGTCCACCTTCTGCGGCTCTTTGACCGGCGAAGGAACGCCTTCGAAGTAGCGCACCGGGCGCACGCACGCGTAGAGATCGAGCACCTGGCGCAGCGTGACGTTGAGCGAGCGAATCCCGCCGCCGACCGGCGTCGAAAGCGGCCCCTTGATCGACACGCGATAGTGCGCGAGATGATCGAGCGTTTCCTGCGGCAGGTATTCGCCGAACTGCGCGAACGCCTTCTCGCCCGCGAACACCTCGTGCCAGTGAATCTTCCGCTTGCCGCCGTAGACCTTCTCGACGGCGCCGTCGATGGCGTGACGCGTGGCGCGCCAGATGTCGGGCCCGGTGCCATCGCCTTCGATGTACGGAATGATCGGATCATCGGGAACGACGAGGCGGTTGTTCTCGTAGCCGATGCGGGTGCCGGAGGTTGCGTGCGCGATGCGATCTGCCATGGGCGCGCACTCTAGCGAAAAGTCTCGAAGTCGCAAAGTCTCAGAGTGTCAAAGGAAAGGCCGCGGCTGCGCGACCCTTCGCGACTTCGAGACTCTGCGACTTTGCGACTTTCCAATCAGCGATCGCAGCACGCGCAGGTTCCGCAGATCCGACTCCGTCTCCAACGGCTTCGGCGTCTCGATGATCTTCGGGATGCGCGCGAACCGCGCGTCGTTGAGCAGGAGGCGGAACGGCTCCAGTCCGAGCTCGCCTTCGCCGATGTGCTGATGGCGGTCGACGCGCGATCCAAGCGGCTTTTTCGAGTCGTTCAGATGGAAGGCGCCGACATTGTCGAGACCACAGAACCGTTCCATCTCGGCGATGGTGCGCTCGTAGTGGTCGCGCGTGCGCAGGTCGTAGCCCGCGGCAAAAACGTGGCAGGTATCGAAGCAGATGCCGACGCGTTTCCGGTCGTCGACGCGCGCGATCATCTGGCCCAGTTCTTCGAACGTGCAGCCGACGCACGTACCTTGCCCGGCCGCGGTCTCGAGCAACGTCACCACGCGATGATTCGGAATCGCGGCGTGCACCTGATCGAGCGAGCGCGCGATCTGATCGATGCCCGCGTTCGCGCCTGCGCCGAGGTGCGCGCCCGGATGCAGCACGACCGCATGGATGCCGAGACGTTCGGCGCGATCGAGCTCGTCGATCAGCGCCGCGATCGACTTGCGATGCACCACTTCGTTCGTCGACGCGAGGTTGATCAGATACGACGCGTGCGTCAGCAGCGGCCCGACCGTGCGCTGCGCAGCGAATGCCGCGCAGTCCTCATCGGTGAGCTCCTTTCCCTTCCACTGATTCCCGTTCTTCGCGAACAGCGCCGCGGAGGAGGCACCGATCGCAGCGGCGCGCTCGAAGATGTTCGAGAGCCCGCCCCTGGTCGAGAGATGTGCACCGATGAGGTCGCCGGGAGCGTTGGGGAAGGCGAAGCGGGACATGAGGGCGTGAGAACACGCTCACTGCAATCTGAAATTCACCGTCACCGTGTAATACACATCGATCGGCTCGCCGCGATACGTGGCCGGGCGGAAGCGCCAGCGATTGACGGCGCGGCGCGCTTCCTCGCCGAGGCCGTAGGGCAGGTCCTTGATGATCTCGAGATTGTCGATCGTGCCGTCGCGGCGGACGATGCCGCGGATGACCACCGGCCCCTGCACGCCCGCGCTGCGCGCCGCGGCGGGATAGCGCGGGATGGCGCGATCGATCTCCTCCGGCTGCGTTCCGCCCGCGGGCACGGCGCTGTAGACGCCCGTGGTGCGCTCGATCGGCTCCGGCTGCGTGTCCGGCAGGGGCTCAGGAATCGGCGGCGGCTCGACCGCGGTGTCCGCCGTTGCCGGAGTGGCGCCCGGCTGCGTTCCGGCCGTATCGGTCCGCTGCACGCCGCCGTCCGCGCGCTGCTGCACTTCCAATTGATGCGTGCCCGACGCGCTGATGTCGATCGCATCGACGTCCACGTACGCGATGCCGTTGCCCTGCTGGACGGCGAAGAAATCGTGATCGCGCGTGTACACCGTGACCGCGGTTCCTTCCGCGAGCGTGCCCACCATCGGATAGAAGATCCCCGGTCCGGCGTAAAGCGACGCGCGCTCCGACACCTCGCCCTTCAGCGATGGCAACCGGCGAATGGCCTCGTAGCGCTTCAGGCGGCGTTCCTGTTCCGAGGTCCGCTCGAGATTCGCGCGCTCGGCCCAGCCGGTCAGCTCATCGCCGGTCTGCACGCGCACCCACGCGCCGCGATCTTCGAGGAGCGTCAGGCGCTCGCCGCTCGTGGCCGTGGCGACCACGGGCGCGCGCGCGTTCGGCTCCGTGCGTACGCGGATGCGCACCGGCAGCACCGTCAGCGTCTCCAGCGTCTTCTCTTCCGCGCGCGGCTTCTTGCCCGACTTCAGCACGATCATGCCGAGGAGCGCGAAGAAGAGGATCGCGAGCGCGATCACCACCAGGAGACCGCGGCTGTGACGGGTTTGCGGGTCGGCCATTGTGTGAAGACAGTACCTCGGAGTTCCTCGGTTCCTCGGAGTTCCTCGGAGAGAACCGCGTGACCTGCCGAGGAACTCCGAGGAACTCCGAGGCACGCCGAGGAACTACCTCATGAGGTACGCCATGATCGCCTTCTGCACGTGCAAACGGTTCTCCGCCTCGTCGTAGATCACCGACTGCGGTCCGTCGATGACCTCCGCCGCGACCTCTTCGCCGCGGTGCGCCGGGAGACAGTGCAGGAAGATGGCCTCCTTCTTTGCCTTGGCCATCATCGCCGCGTCCACCATCCAGCCGGCGAAATCGCGCTGGCGTTTCTGCGCTTCCTCTTCCTGTCCCATCGATGCCCAGACGTCCGTCTCGACGATGTCCGCATCGCGCAGCGCCTCGTCGACCGACGTCGTGACGGTGAGCTTCGTACCCGCCTGGCGCGCATCGGCGGTCGCCTGCGCGACGACATTCGGATCCGGTGCGTAGGCCGCCGGCGTGGCCACCACGATGTCCATCCCCACCTTCGGCGCGCCGTACATCAGCGAATGAGCCATGTTGTTGCCGTCGCCGATCCAGGCGATCTTGCGGCCCTTCAGCTCGCCGCCGAACTTTTCCCACGCCGTGAAGTAGTCCGCCATGATCTGGCACGGGTGCGAGAGATCGGTCAGTCCGTTGATGACCGGCACGCTGGCGTGCTCCGCGAGATCGGTCACGGTCTTGTGCGCGAACGTGCGCGCCATGATGCCGTTCACGTAGCGCGACAACACCTTCGCGGTGTCGGTGATCGGCTCGCCGCGGCCGAGTTGGATGTCGCGGGAGGAGAGGAACAGCGCGTGGCCGCCCATCTGGAACATCCCCACTTCGAAGGAGACGCGCGTGCGCGTCGATGATTTCTCGAAGATCATCGCCAGCGTCTGCCCCTGCAGCACGCCGCGAAATTTCTCCGGCGCCGCCTTCATGTCCCGGGCAAGCTCGAAGAGCTCCGCCACCTCGGCTGCCGTGTAGTCGTGAAGTTCGATGAAGTCTTTGTGTCGCATGGCGCGCAGATTCTACTGAACGAACGTAAACTTCCGTCTCATGGCGTATCAGGTACCGATGATCGAGGTCGCCGTCACGGTGGCGATGGCCGGTCTCGATCCGGAGGAGCACTTCCTCTACCTCGCGCCGTTTTCGGATCGCCGCGACGGACCGGAAACGGTCGCCGACTACGTCAACGGGCGGCGCCGTTTCTTCCCCATGGTCGCGGGCGGCGTGCCGAAGATGATCAATCGCGATCAGGTCCTGTGGATGCGCTACGAGAAGCTGCCGTCGATCGTCGACCTCGAAGCGACCATCGTGGAGAAGCTGACCATTCTCGAGCTCGTGGATGGCGCGCGCATCGAAGGCGTCGTGCCGATCGACCGCCCGCGCGAGCAATCGCGGCTCTCGGATGTGCTCAACGATGCGCGCGAAGAGTTCCTGCGCATCGATGACTCCGAGGAGACGTACTACGTGAACAAGGCCTTCATCCGCCGCGTGATCCCGCGCTGACGCCTTCCTCGCGCAACTTGATGAGGTGCGCCGCGATCTGAGTCTCCGCCGCGCCATGCAGCCGCGGGTCGAGCTCGGGATAGATGCGCGCGCGCATTTCCTGGGCCGTCTTCGCTCCCGCCGCGATGGCGTCCAGCACCTGCCGCTCGCGTTCGACACGATGGGCGATGTACTGGTCGATCAGCGCCACCGCATCGTCGCGCACCGGCCCGTGCGCCGGATAGATGCGCCGCGGTTGCAGCGCTCGCAACGTCGCGAGCGACCGCAGGTAATCGCCCATGTGGCCGTCGGGCGGAAAGATCGCGGTCGTGCCGAAGCCGAGGATCGTGTCGCCGGTGAAAAGCTCGCCGTCGGCGGTGAGATAGCAGACGTGCTCGTTCGTATGGCCCGGCGTGGCGATGACGTCGATGCGCGTGCCGTCGATCGTCAGCGACTCGCCGCCTGCAACACGACGGTCGACTGCGACGTCATCGAGCACGTTGCGCGGCGCGATGATCTCGGCGCCGGTGACCCGCTTGAGCGGAATGGCCGCGGGCGCGTGATCGCCGTGGCGATGCGTGATCAGGATGGTGCGCAGGTTCGGCATGGCCGCACGCAACGCATCGACGTGCGACTCGATCATCGGACCGGGATCGAGAATCGCGCTTTCGCCGATCAGATACGTCTGCGTTCCGGTCAACGTGAACGGTCCGGGATTGGGTGCGGTGATGGCCGTGATCTTCATCGCTTCATCCTCAGCGAAGCGTCGGCTTTCCGTTCACCAGCACCGGCTCGATCGCCTCGATGTTCGCGCCGCGCCGCGCATCGAGCAGCACCGCCGCGCTCGCGAATCCGGTGATCGCCTCCAGATTGCGCAGCGTCGGAAAAACCATCTGCATCTCGCGCGCGGCGTGCTTCGCGAGCGCCGCGGCCGGATCGATCCACGTCACGTCGACGACCTCGTTCTGCTCCGCGGTGGCAATGGCATCGCGCGAAACCACGGCCAGGAAGAAGTACGTGTCGAACCGTTTCGGGATGCCGTGCGGCGTGATCCAGCGCGACGTCCACACCAGCCGCGTCAGATCGACCGGCCCCTCGGCGAGCAACTCGCGGAATCCGATCTTCCCGTCGAGCAGCTCGCGGCGCTTGCGCTCCGGATCCGCCAGCGGCGCGCCCAGCCAGATTCCCGTCTCTTCGAACGTCTCGCGGATGCCGGTGATGCGCATCGTGTCCAGCAGCGACGTTTCCGCGTCGCCCGGCTCCGCGATGCCGCCCGGAAACACCCACGCATTCGGAACGAACGAGCTCTTCTCGTGACGGCGCAGCATCAGCACTTCGAACGGCTGGTCCCGCAGCACGATCACGCTCGCGGCAGGCAGCGGCGTGATCAACACTTCCCCTGCCATCCCACCCACTCCTCGCCGTCCGGCCCGCGCTCTTTTTTCCAGATCGGCACGGTCTCCTTGATGCGATCGATCACCAACCGGCACGCGCCGAACGCCTCCGCGCGATGCGGCGACGCGGCCACGATCGCGATCGATGCCTCGCCGACGATGAGGTGGCCGAGGCGATGGACCAGCGCGAGAGCGACCTTGGGAAACTGCGATTGCACGTCGCGCACGATGAGGTCGATCTCCTTCTCCGCCATCGTACGGTACGCGTCATAGAAGATCGACTCGACCGCGCGCCCTTCGTGGTGATCGCGTACGACACCTTCGAAGAGCACGTACGCGCCATCGGAGCGGCGCATCACGCTGGCGACGAGTGCGCCGGAGTCGATCGGATCATCCGTGAGATAGCTCATCCGCCCGCCACAGGAGGGATGAACGCCAGCTCGTCGCCGTCTTCGAGGACGGCATCCGCGGCGGCGTAGCTTTCATTGATGGCCACCAACGGCGGCTGGGTGTATGCCGCGAGCTTCGTGTACGAGTGCCGCAGCGACTGCCACACATCGCCCGCCGTGGTCCCCTCGCCGAGCTCGAGCTCGCGCTCGCCGGTCCCGACAACGTCGCGCAACACCGCGAAAAAGAGGAGCCGCACCTTCATCGATCGCATTCTATCGGTAGAATTCACGCCGCATGTTCGAGAGCCGGACCATCGTCGCCGACGCCCTGGCGATGCATCCCAAAGCGCGCTGGGTCTTCGCCGCCTGGCACCTCGGCGGCTGCAACGCCTGCAACCTCGCGCACGAGGAAACCCTCGAGCAGGTCGCCCTCGGCTACCGCATCCCGCTGGATGGGTTGTTGCGGGATTTGAATTCGCTGCTCGGGGAGGAAGTCTCAAAGTCGCAAAGTCTCAAAGTCGCAAAGAGCGCGGATGCGCCTCTCCTTTGAGACTTTGCGACTTTGAGACATTGCGACTCGTCAGAACACCCACCTCACCCCAATCGTCGTATGCACGTTGTGCGTGCGCGGGATGTCGAGCGCGGTGGAGTTGGGGAAATCGCCGGCGTCGAAGGGCGAGGTGGTGGTGATGTCGGTCAGGTTGCCTTCGATGGCGAACCGATCGGTCATCCACCAGCCCACGCCGCCGCCGTACGCGAAGCCCCACTCCTGCTGGGTTCCTTCGAAGGCCGGCTGCGCGGAGGGACTGGGCGCGTTGCCGCGATAAACGGCCATGGCCGGACCGCCCATGACGTGAAAGCGGAACGCTCCGTTGCGGTTGATGCGGAAGACCACCGGCAGCATGAACGTAGCGACGTCGAGATCCCCCGCGTCGAGCTCGGCGCCGTCCCCGCCGGCGCCGCTCTGCTCGAGACGGAGCGGAGCGTTCGTGAACGTGCCCTCCAGCCGTACCGCCCAGCGATCGTTGATGCGGCGTTCGATGTCAAACGCCGCCCCGGCGCGCGTCCCGGCGGACAGCACCACCGTCGTCTCGTTGGTCGGACCTTCGCCTGTGCCGACGCGAACCGTGCGCTCGACGAAATCACCGAAGACGAAGGGCCCGGTGGCGGCGCCGACGCTCCAATTCTGGGCGGTCAGCGGCAGGGTCGAGGCGAGTACAAGCAGCAGAACGGCAAAGTTTTTCATCATGGCGACGGTCAGAATTGCAACCGCGGAGCCAGAGATGGAAAAACTTTCCTTCGAAAATCGCCAGGACCGTCATGCGCTTTTTTTCACAAGCGAATCGTGTATGTCGCTTGATCTCTGATACTTCGGCGGTTGCGCCCGCTGTGGACGATCCGTTTTCGGCGTTTCTCCGGCTCGGATCGGAAAGTTGGCCTGCCTTTAGCAGTGCTCCGGAGCACGATGAATCAGGTTTCGACAGAAGTAACGAAACCGCACTTGCGCGGGTCTTGCCTACCTCGCCTGCGCACAGTGGCCGCTGCGGGCTCCCTCCTTGACTATTGGACCGATTTTGGACGATTACTCACTAAGCTTCCTTGAACCCTACCAACTGGCCGCAGCGGTCCAACGCGATGTACCACAACGGAGCCGAAAGGCTCCGTTAGTGCTTTCTGGGGGCACGTCGAAGCGCGCCAATATAATCGCCCCCCGATGCCCGCCAAGAAGCGCCCCTCCCTCTTCATCATCGACGGCTCCAACAACGTCTACCGCTCCTACTACGCGATCCGTCATCTGACGAACTCGGCCGGCTTCGCCACGAACGCGGTCTATGGATTCGTGACCACGCTGCGCAAGCTGCTCAAGGATCACGATCCCGATTGCATCGCCGTCGCATTCGATGAGGGGCAGGAGACGGCGCGCACCGCCACGTTCGCCGACTACAAGAAGGATCGCAAGCCGATGCCGGACGATCTGGTCGTGCAGATCCCGCTCGTGTACGAGGTGCTGGACGGCTTCCGCATTCCGGTGATCCGTTCCGTCGAGTGGGAGGCGGACGACTTCATCGGATCGCTGGCCTGCGCCGCGCGCGACCGCGGCTACGACGTCGTCATCGCCACCAGCGACAAGGACTTCTTCCAGCTCGTCGGCGACGGCATCCGCCTCTACCACACCGGCCGCGAAGTGCTGTACGACACGAAAGGCGTCGAAGAGGCGTTCGGTCTCCCGCCGGAGAAAGTGGTCGACGTGATGGCCATCTGGGGCGACGCCATCGACAACATCCCCGGCGTCCCCGGCATCGGCGAGAAGGGCGCGAAGGGGCTCATTCAGCAGTTCGGCTCGCTCGACGGCGTCTACGAGAATCTCGATCAGATCAAGAAAGCGGCGCAGCGGAAGACGCTCGAAGACAATCGCGACAAGGCATTCCTCTCGCGCGACCTCGCGCGCATCAAATGCGATCTCGATCTCGACATCGAGTTCGAGTCGCTGAAGCGCACCGATCCCGATCGCGCCAAGCTGCACGAGATCTTCTCCAAGCTCGAGTTCGCATCGCTGATGCAGGAGTTTCTGCCCGAGGCGCCGCCGGCACAGAAGGAGTTCCGGATTGCGGCGTCGGCGGAGGAAGTCCGCGAG
>CAMPKJ010000189.1 GCA_946887105.1 uncultured Acidobacteriota bacterium
TCGTACTTCATCGCGTTCGTGCGCGCACGCGAGAGCATGGCCCCGATGGCCATCGGCGCCGCGGCATCGACGCGCTTTTTCGACCGCCTGATCGCGCGTGCCGATCCGCAGCTGCGGGCCATGCTGGGCAAGGAAGTGCGCACCATCAGCCGCGACGTCGCGCAGTGGTCGCAGCTCTTTCTGATGATCGCGCTGGTGTTCATCTATCTCTACAACATCCGCATGCTGCCGCTCGGCGGCGACGCGCGCGCCACGCTGGTCGCCTACGCCAACCTGGGCATGGCCGGATTCGTGATCGCGGCGATCTGTCTGCGCTTCGCGTATCCGTCCGTGTCGGCGGAAGGGAAAGCGTTCTGGCTCGTGCAGACCGCGCCGGTCTCGTACCGCGAGTTCCTGCGCGTGAAGGTGTTCGTCTATGCGCTGCCGCTCACGGTGCTCTCGCTGCTGCTGACCGCGTTCGCGAACGTGCTGCTGAACGCGAACGCGGTGGTGTGGACGTTCACGATGATCGGCGGACTGCTGCTGCCGGTGACGCTGGTGAGCCTCGGCGTGGGACTGGGCGCGCTGGCGCCGAATTTCAACGCCGAGAATCCGCTGCAGGTCGGTCTCTCGCTGGGCGGCTTCGCGTACATGGCCCTGGCGATGGGCTACGTCGGCGGCATGATGGTGCTGATGGCGCGGCCGGTGATGCGCTACTTCCTCGCGAACGTGATGCCGGCGGAAGAGGCGCGCGGATGGATCGGCGCGACCACGCCGATCGTGATTGCGCTCACGCTGTCCATCGTTCTTGCAGTGATACCTATGCGCGCCGCGGAACGACGCCTCACCCGCATCGCGGAAAGCGACTAGAATCGACCACGAAGGAGAAAGAATGAGCGAGATTCCTCCGCCCACCGTACCGCCTGCTGTTCCGCCCCCGCCCGGTGGCGGGTCGTACACACCTCCTCCGCCACCTCCGCCGGGAGGTTCCGGCTATGGTGCTCCGCCCGCCAGCAGCGATCGCACTCTGATGGTCGTGCTGTCGTACATCTGGATCCTCTTCCTGATCCCGCTGCTCACGAAAAAAGAAGATGCCGAGGTGCAGTGGCATGCGAAGAACGGCATGGGCATCACTATCGGCGAGTTCGTCTGCTGGATCATCTACTGGATGATCACGTGGTTCGCACCGACTGTGGTCGGATGCGCGGTCGGCGCGCTCAGCTGCCTGATCGGCCTCGGATTCTTTGTGCTCCGCATCATCTGCATCGTGCAGGGCGTCGGCGGCAAGCGTTTCAACGTGCCGGTGATGACCGACCTCGGCCAGAAAATCAACGTCTGATATGTCCAACGACTACACACCACCCCCACCCGCTTCGGGTGGGGGTGGTGCGCTCGTGTATCCCTCCAGCCCGCCGAAAGATCCAGTCCTGATTCTGCTGCTGAACCTCTTTCTGGCAGGCGTCGGGTATCTGGTGATCGGCCAGAAGACGAAAGGGATCGTGGTGATCGTCGTCGCGATTGCGGTCGCCCTTCCATCGTGCGGAACGTGGGCGCTACCGGTCGCGATTGCCGCTGCCGTCGACGGCTACCTGCAGGCCACGCAGCTCAAGGCCGGACACGCCGTCGGCCAGTGGACCTTCTTCAACGATCACCGGTGAGGCGGGTCGTCGGTTCCTCGGAGTTCCTCGGGTTCCTCGGGCAGTGCGCTCCTCCGAGGAACTCCGAGGAACCAGGAACTCCGAGGAACTCCCATCGTAGCGGCTACCGGAACACGTTCCGGAGCACCCACCAACTCGAGACGAAGACGAACGTTCCCCATCCGAACCAGCGCGCGTAGAGAAAGCGCGGCGTCTCGCCGCGCAGGACGCTCGGCAGGCTGAAGCCTCCCACCAGCATCATCGCGAAGAGCATCGGATTGAAGCGGAACGCTTCGCCGATCCGGCCGTGCAACAGCGCGTGCAGCGCGCGGGTGATTCCGCAGCCCGGGCAATCGAAGCCCGTGGCCTGGCGGAAGACGCACTGCGGATAGAAGCCGGACGTCACCGGCGGGTAGGTGTAGAGCACCCACGCGCCGATGACGCCGATCGCCGCGACGCTAGCGATTTGCCATGCCTTCACGGATCGTCTCAAAGATTGCCATTCCACCGGTCAACGACCAGATCAGCCAGCCCGCCAGGCCGATGCCAAACGCGATCCAGCAGAACATCTTCGCCTTCGCCGATGCGTCGCGCGCGCCGGCGATGTCGCCCGCGGCCAGTTTCGAGTTCACCTGCGCGGCGAAGACGATGGCCACGATGCTGAGGGGCCAACAGCAGCAGAGCGTCAGGATCGACGGGACCAGGTAATTGGGGATTCTCTCCACCGGGGGAGGCGCGCCGTACGAGCCGCCTCCAGGCGGACGCGGTGGCGTGTAGGAAGTGTTCGAGCCTGACGGCGGCGGCGGCGTGTAGCTGTGCGGCGTCGTGGTGGCCAGCGGTCTCCCGCAGTTCGCGCAGAGGCTGGCCGTGTCGGGATTCGAGGTACCGCAGTTCGGACAGTTCAAACAACTCCTCCTTCTATTGCATGACCGATAAGAGGCCCAGTCCGCCGAAGGTCACGAATCCCGCGACGAACGACACGATCACCCAGGTCTTCGCGCTGGCGGATGCGGCTTGCGCGCCTGCCACGTCGCCGGCGGCGAGCTTCGAGTTCACCTGTGCCGAATAGACGAGCGCCACGATGCCGAACGGCATGCAGCAGCACAACGTCGCGATGATGGAATGGACGAGATAGTTGGGGACCTGCGGCGGCGGCGGGAAGTGAGGAACGCGCGTCCCGCAACTCGGGCACGCCGTCGCTCCGGGCGGGAGCTCATTGCCGCAATTCGTGCAGTACACCTATTGACCTCCGCCGCTCTGAATGCCGCTGGGATACTGCACGAACGAGCCGTTCGCGAACACGATGTCGCAGTCGAAGTGGTTCGTGGTGCCGGGGGTGTACTGATCCGGCTCGGATTGAAAGATCTTGTCCTTGCCGGCACTGACGATCACGTATCCGTGGTCCGCGAGCGGCATGTAGCGCAACGGCGTTGCCCATCCGTCGATCGCGGGCACGGCCTTCACGTACGCCGGCTGCAGATGCGGGCGCAACTCTTCGACGATCGCGCCAGGCGGGTACTCCTCGCGTTCGTGATCGGTGCCGTACGCCTCGAGCGCGGTGGCCACGGTGCGCATGTCCGCCATGGTGCGCTTCTGCTTCGAGCGCTGCATGGCGGTCAGCAGATTGGGGATGGCGATCGCGGCCAGGATGCCGATGATGGCAAAGAGGACCAGTCCGGCCGCGGCAACGCCGATGACGATGGCCAGCACATTGGTCCCGCCACCCGCCACGACCGGCCGCGGCGGCGCGCCATTGGTCGGATTCCCGCACGATGCGCACGGAACGAAGGAGACCTGCGCCACATGGCTGCCGCAGTACGCACAATAGGCCATCGGCGGATTGTACGCCGTGGCGCACGCTGCGCGTGGGGTCCACGCTGACGCGTGGTGGAGTCAGGGATCCGGGATGTGTCGCTGGTCCGCCGGACCGCGCTCACCACATCATGCCGAGTTGCAGCCGCGCTGCTTCCGACATCATGCTGCGGTCCCACACCGGATCGAACACCACTTCGACCTCGGCATCCTTCACGCCGGGCAGAGCCATGATCTTCGAGCGCACGTCGCCGGCCAGCACCGGACCCATGCCGCAGCCGGGTGCGGTGAGCGTCATCTTGACGTTCACCTTCTTGCCGCCGCCTTCGGCGTCGCTGAGCTCGCACAGATAGACCAGCCCGAGGTCGACGATGTTCACCGGGATCTCCGGGTCGTAGCAGGTCTTGAGCGCATCCCAGACCATCCCTTCCAGCTTCTCCGGAGTGATGTCTTCGGGAGTCACCGTCGCGACGTCCTGAGGCGTCTTGCCGATCGCCTCGACTTCCCGTCCGGAAATGCGGACCATCAGGCCGCGGTCGGTGATGACGGTGTACGTACCGCCGAGGGATTGCGTGATCGTGGCCTGCGCCCCGACTGGCACCAGGACCTTCTCACCGCTCGGAATCATGATGGCTTCGGCGCTGCGGCTGAATGTGACTTCTTCTCTCATGGTTGGGTTCGTCGCTCCGTCACTTTCACTCGGTCGAAACCTTCTCGTCTCTGCCCTCGAGCGCACTTCGTAGCGTATGCCACGCCAACGTCGCGCACTTCACTCGTGCGGGGAATTCGCTCACACCGGAGAACGCCGCGAGGCGTCCGAGATCTGCCGCGCTGAGACCGCTCTGATCGCCGGTCACGAGCTTGTGGAAGGTATCGAAGAGGCGGTCCGCCTCGTCTTTCGATTTTCCCTTGAGCGTAGAGCTCATCACCGAAGCCGATGCCTTCGAGATCGCGCAGCCGCTGCCGGTGAAGCTCACGTCCTGGATCGTATCGCCATCGCGTTTCAGGAAGATGGTGTAGTGATCGCCGCACAGCGGGTTGTACCCGTCGACGCGATTGGTCGCATCCGGCATGTCGTGAAAGTTTCGGGGATTCTTGTTGTGGTCGAGGATGACCTGTTGGTAAAGCTCGCGAAGATCGGACATCAGCGAAAAACCTCGATGACTTTATGGAGTCCGGCCACGAGCGCGTCCGCTTCCTCGCGCGTGTTGTAGAGGCCGAACGATGCGCGGCCGGTGGCCGGTACGTTGAAGCGCATCATCAGCGGCTGCGCGCAGTGATGGCCGGTGCGGATGGCGATCCCTTCCTGATCGAGGATCGTGCCGATGTCGTGCGGATGCACGCCTTCGAGCACGAACGAGATCACCGCCGCTTTCTCACGCGCGGTGCCGATGAAGCGCAGCCCTTCGATCTCGCGCAGCCGGCCGGTCGCGTATTGCCCGAGCTCGTGCTCGTACGCCGCGATCGCGTCCAAACCGATCGCCGAAACATATTCGAGCGCGCCCGCCAGTCCGATCACGCCGGCGATGTTCGGCGTTCCCGCTTCGAACTTGTACGGCAGCGCGTTGTAGGTGGTCTTCTCGTACGTGACGGAGAGGATCATGTCGCCGCCGCCCTGCCACGGCGGCATGGCATCGAGCAGCGACTCGCGTCCCCACAACACGCCGATGCCGGTGGGACCGTAGACCTTGTGCCCGGAGAAAGCGTAGAAATCGCAGCCGAGGGCCTGCACGTCGATGGCGATGTGCGGCGCGCCCTGCGCGCCGTCGACGAGCACGAGCGACCCGTTGGCGTGCGCGAGATCGATGATGCGCCGCAGCGGATTGATCGTGCCGAGCGCGTTCGAGGCGTGGCCGACGGCTACGATCTTCACGCGCGGATTGAGCATCCGCTCGTATTCGTCGATCAGCAGCTCGCCGGCGTCGTTGACCGGGATGATGCGCACGGACGCGCCTTTTTCCTGCGCCAGCATCTGCCACGGCACGATGTTCGAGTGATGCTCGATCGCGGAGATCAGGATCTCGTCGCCCGCGCCGACGTTCGTGCGTCCCCAGGCCTGCGCCACCAGGTTGATCGACTCGGTGGTGCCGCGCGTGAAGACGATTTCCTTTTCACTCGCCGCGCGGATGAAGCGCTGCACGACGCCGCGCGCGTTCTCGTACTCGATCGTGGCCAGCTCGCTCAGATAGTGCACGCCGCGGTGCACGTTCGAGTTTTCCTCGGTGTAATAGCGCACCAGCCGGTCGATCACCTGCCGCGGCTTCTGCGTGGTCGCGGCATTGTCGAGATAGACCAGGCGTTTGCCGCGAACGTCGCGCGCAAGGATCGGGAAGTCGTTGCGGATGGCGGCGACGTCGTAAGGCAACGATGAACGATGAACGATGAACGATGACGTCGTCGCGGCATCGGGTCGTTCGTCGTTCATCGTTCCGCGTTCATCGTTCTTCATCGGATTCCTCCACGCCGCTCCGGCAGGCGCTCCGGCATCGACTGGAACATCGCGCGGCGCACCTGCTCGCGCACCGGCTCGATGCGGATGCGATCCACGATCTCGCCGGCAAACGCGTAGACGAGCAGCCCGCGCGCCTCGTCTTCGCCGATGCCGCGCGAGCGGAGGTAGAAGAGCGCCTGTTCGTCGATCTGGCCGATGGTCGAGCCGTGGTTGCACTTCACGTCGTTGTTGTGGATCTCGAGGTTCGGCTTCGAATCGACGATGGCCGACTCGGAGAGCAGGAGATTGCGGTTGGTCTGGCGCGACACGGTCTTCTCCGCGCCCGGACGGACGATGATCAGTCCGTCGAACACGCCTCGGGCGCTCTGATCGAGCACGCCTTTGTAGAGCTCGAGGCTCTCGCAGTGCGGCTGCACGTGATCGATGACCGTGCGGTTGTCGAGATGCTGCGTGCCGGTGCCGACGAACAGTCCATCGAGCACGATCGAAGCGCCTTCACCAGCCAGCACGACGTGCGTTTCGCTGCGCGCGATTGCGGCGCCCAGCGCGATCGTGCGCGAGGTCACGTTCGCGGATCGCTCCTGGCGGATGAACACGTTGCTGACGTGATACGCCGTGTGCGACTCGCACTCGAGGCGCGCGTGATCGACGACCGCGCCGGCATGCGCGACGATCTCCGTCACCGCGTTCGTGAAGTAGCTGCCGGTGCCGACGTACGTCTCGACGACGGCGACCTGGCTGTTCGCACCGGCCACGATCACGTTGCGCGGGTGCGACCAGATTCCTTCACCGCTGCCGATGAACAAGAGATGGATGAAGCCGTCGACGATCGCGCCCGCGGGGATCTCGATGCGCGCGCCGTCCTGCACGTTCGCGGTGTTGAGCGCGACCATGGCATTGCGCTCCCAGTCGGCGATCGTCGCATCGACGGCGACAGGAAAGCTCTGGCCCGTGCGCTCGACGAGCTTGCCGTTGACGAACACCAGCTCGAGCGTGGCGCGTCCGGCCATCGTGGCCGGTGATGCGATGCGCTGCGGCGCGTCATCCGTGCGCCAGTCGATCTTCTGCACCGGCGCGAGATTCGTGTAGCGCCACTCCTCGAGCCGCGTGGTCGGCCAGCCGAGCTTCTCGAACACCTCGGCCGCGCGCTGACGCAGATCGGCCGAAACAGGATCCGTCGACACGGCGGTCGTCAAGCAACCTCCTCGTCGATCCAGTCGTAGCCCTTCTGCTCCAGCTCTTCCGCCAGTTCCTTGCCGCCCGACTTCACGATGCGGCCGTTGGCCAGCACGTGCACGTAATCGGGCACGAGGTACTTGAGGAGGCGCTGGTAGTGCGTGATGACCAGCACCGAGTGGGCTTCGCTGCGCAGCGTGTTCACGCCGGTGGCGACGACGCGCAACGCGTCGATGTCGAGGCCCGAGTCGGTCTCGTCGAGCACGGCCAGCTTCGGATCGAGCACGGCCATCTGGAAGATCTCGTTGCGTTTCTTCTCGCCGCCGGAGAAGCCTTCGTTCACGCCGCGATTCATGAAGGACTCGTCGAGCTCGACGACTTTCATCTTCTCGCGCGCGAGCTGCAGGAACTCCATGGCGTCGAGCTCTTCCTCGCCGCGATGCTTGCGCATCGAGTTGAGCGCAGCCTTCAGGAAGTAGATGTTGTTGACCCCGGGGATCTCCACCGGGTACTGCATCGCCAGGAACACGCCCTCACGCGCGCGCTCCTCGGCCGGCAGTTCCAGAAGATTCTTCCCTTCGAACGTGACGGACCCGCTGGTCACTTCATAGCGCGGCCGTCCCGCCAGCACGTTGGCGAGCGTCGATTTGCCGGAGCCGTTCGGCCCCATGATCGCGTGCACTTCGCCGGGATTGATGGTGAGGTCGAGGCCTCGCAGGATTTCCTTGCCGTCGATGCCGGCGTGCAGGTTCTTGATTTCCAACATTTCGTTTATCCAACACTTCCTTCGAGACTCACTCCCAGCAGCTTCTGCGCTTCCACCGCAAACTCCATCGGCAGCTCGCGGAACACCTCGCGGCAGAAGCCGTTCACGATCATCGAGACCGCGTCCTCCGCGCTGATGCCGCGCTGCTGGCAGTAGAAGAGCTGGTCTTCGCCGATCTTGGAGGTCGAGGCCTCATGCTCCATCGTCGCGGAGGAGTTGCGCACTTCGATGTACGGGAACGTGTGCGCGCCGCATTTGTCGCCGAGGAGCAGGGAGTCGCATTGTGAGTAATTGCGGGCGTTCGTGGCGTTCTTGAGGATCTTCACCTCGCCGCGATAGGTCTGCTGTCCGCGTCCGGCCGAGATGCCTTTCGACACGATCGTGGAGGTGGTGTTCTTCCCGATGTGGATCATCTTCGTGCCGGTGTCGGCCTGCTGGAAGTTGTTCGTCAGCGCGACCGAGTAGAACTCGCCGGTCGAGTTGTCGCCCTGCAGGATGCAGCTCGGATACTTCCACGTGATCGCCGAGCCGGTCTCGACCTGGGTCCACGAGAGCTTCGCGTTGGCCATGGCCTTGCCGCGCTTGGTGACGAAGTTGTAGATGCCGCCCTTGCCGTTCTTGTCGCCCGGATACCAGTTCTGGACCGTCGAATACTTGATGGTGGCCCCTTCGAGCGCGACCAGCTCGACGACGGCCGCGTGCAGCTGGTTCTCATCGCGCATCGGCGCGGTGCAGCCTTCGAGATAGCTGACGTACGAGCCCTCGTCGGCAATGATCAGCGTCCGCTCGAACTGGCCGGTGTTGGCGGTGTTGATGCGGAAGTAGGTGGACAGCTCCATCGGACAGCGCACGCCCTTCGGGATGTAGCAGAACGAGCCGTCGCTGAAGACCGCGCTGTTGAGCGTGGCGAAGAAGTTGTCGGTGTACGGCACGACGCTGCCAAGGTACTTCTTCACCAGGTCGGGGTGGTTCTTCACCGCGTCGGAGAAGGAACAGAAGATCACGCCGACCTTGGCCAGCTCGGCCTGGAACGTCGTGGCCACGGACACGGAGTCGAAGACCGCGTCGACGGCGACGCCGCTGAGGCGCTTCTGCTCGTCGAGCGAGATGCCGAGCTTGTCGAACGTCGCGCGGAGCTCGGGATCGACTTCATCGAGCGACGCGAGCGCCTTCTTTTTCTTGGGCGCGGAGTAATAGCTGGTGGCCTGATAGTCGATGGGCGGGTAACTGACGTTCGCCCACGTCGGCTCCTTCATGGTCAGCCAGTGACGGTAGGACTTCAGACGCCACTCCAGCATCCACTCCGGCTCGTTTTTCTTCTGGGAGATGAGACGGACGATGTCTTCGCTCAGTCCGGGCGGAGCGACGTCGGACTCGATGTCCGTGACGAATCCGTACTTGTAATCCTGTTCTGCGATTTCATGAATGGCTGCGTTGCTCATTGAGCTGCCTCTCTCGGTGCTGCAAGCTGGCTCTTGTCGATCACGGCGTGCGGCATGCCGCCTCGCACCAGGTCGCCCAGCGTGACCTGTTCGAATGCTCCTTTGACTGCGCGGTTGATGCCGAACATGAACCGCCGCGACGGGCACGCCACGCGAATGGCGCAGGTCGCCACGCCTTCGTGGTCGTAGCTCTCGCACTCGGTGAGATCCCACGGCCCCTCGAACACCTCGATGCGGATCCCGTAGCGCTGCTCGAGCCCGCGCC
>CAMPKJ010000190.1 GCA_946887105.1 uncultured Acidobacteriota bacterium
TGCGGCCGTCGGGCAGGAACTCCAGCGCCCATGGGTGCTACAGTCCCGTGGCCACGGTGGTCACGCGGCCGGGCGCTGCCGTGATCTTCGGCGTCGGTGATTTGAGCGTGTTCTGCGTGTTCTGCGCGCTTTGCGCCGTCTGCGGAGATTGTGCGAAGCAGGCGATGGCGGCAAACGCGATCAGCGCGATCGGACGTACGGATTTCATGCGAAATCCGGAGTTCAATTTCCGGACCGGCCGCAGCCGCGGCTGAGGTTCCGAGCCGCGTCGGCGTGAGGAAACAACGCACGCGCGGCCAGGGCGTGCCGGCATCGCTGCTGGCGGCGTCCGCCGCGAGCCAGCCGCAGCCGCAGGCGGTAGTTGCCGGGATCGATCTGTGCGGCACGAACGAGCGACTCCCGATCGCTGCGCGTCACGTAGATCTGCATGGCCGTCAGCTGCATCGCACTGCGGACGGCGCCGAGGCTCGCGATGACGATCAGAACGATCGGGATGATGCGACGCGAAGGCTTCGTGGCGGCGGGGACGTACAGCGCACCGAGCGCAGCCCAGACGAGAAACGTGGGAACCGCGAGCAGCAACACGGCATCGAACATCCCGGTCACGCCCGCACCGGCGATCACGCCGAGGAGCGTCGCCGCATGCAATCCGTCTTCGGCATTGAACGCGGTGCGAAGCTGCTTCACGGCTCCGGCGAACATGCTGAGGAACGCGAGCGCGAGCAGCACCGCCGCGATGGCGCCGCGCTCCGCGATCATCGCCACCCAGTCGCTGCTCGGCCACGGGTTCGACGTGGCCCCTCCCTCGGAATCACTGAGCGACGGATCGTTCCGCGCGGCATGCTCCGGATATGCGACGGCCCAGTTCCCCGGCCCGACGCCGAGGAGCGGATGGCGCAGCGCCATGCGCATCGATTGCTCGTACTGCACGAGCCGCCCGCGGCCGCTCCCCTCCTGATAATCGGCCACGCGCTTGACGGTCTCGAGATATGGATTGTCGCTGCGCCACTGCAGTTCGTTCGGGATGAGCAGCGCTGCCGCGACGCCGCCGGCGGTCAGGATGACGATCAGCGAAAGCCGGCGCCACGTCCGTCCATCGCGGCGCGACGGCGCGGACGCGAGCAGCGCGATGAAGAACACGACCAGCACCACCGCGAACGCGAGCCACGCCGCGCGCGAGCGCGTCAGTACGAGCGACGCGGTGACGATCGCCGCGCCGATCGCACCCGGGAACACGCTCCGCCCGCGCAACGCGGTCAGCATCACCAGCGGCAGTCCGAACGCGGCGATGTGCGCGACGAAGTTGCGATTGCCGAGCGTTCCGCCGGGCGCGCGATTCTCCGAGAAGATCGTCAGCTCGATGCCGTACGTCTGCAGCAGCGACGTGATCGCGCAGAGCACGACCGCAAACGCGAGCGTGTCGAGCAGCGGCCGCGCGACACCGCGTTCGCGCAGCGCGCGCGCGATCCAGAAGAGGACCACCCCGGAGACGCTGATCGCCACCGCGCGGATGGCCAGCCAGTGATTGGTCGCGAAGACGCCGGAGATCGCGCTGAGCAGCAGGAAGAGCACGAGCAGCCGGTCGACGCGCGACATCTGCGTGCGCGTTGCGGCGTATCCGGCGATGCACGCGGTGAGATGCAACGCGAGCTCTTTCGGGATGAAGAAGCGATCGAGCTCGAACGCGTGCAGCGCCGCCGCGGCCACCACCACCGCGACCGCGCCGAGCTGCATCACGCGCAACGCGACGCGGGGCGGCGCGGGACCGATCGGTTCGATCACCGTCATCGGCGCGACTTTATCGCGTGTGAGAAGATTCGCGCGTGTCGCTCATGTACACCGCATCGGCGCTCCGCGATCCGTCTTCGCTGCGGACGTTCGTCCGTGAGGCCGCTCCCCGTCCGCCGTTCCGCAACGTCCTGATGGTCCATCCCGCGCACTTTCAGGTGCGCCACGTCATCAATCCACACATGGAGGGGATGATCGGCGCCGTCGATCCGGAGCGCGCGCACGAGGAATGGGAAGCGATCCGGCGCGCGTACGAGTCGCTCGGATTTCCGGTGATGGTCGTCGAGAGCGTGGACGCGTTTCCCGACGTCGTCTTCGCCGCGAATCAGCTGCTCCCCTACACCGGCGCCGATGGCAAGCCCGCGCTCGTTCTGTCGCACATGGCCAAGGTCGAGCGGCAAGGCGAAGTCGCGTACCTCGCGGAGTCGTTCCGCCCCCTCGGCTATTCGTTGCATCCGCTGCGCACCGTGCTGCCGCTCGAAGGCACCGGCGACGCGGTGTGGCATCCGGACAGGAACCTGATCTGGGGCGGCCATGGTTTTCGCACCGACGAGTCGGCGTGGGCGGAGGTCGCGGAGATCACCGGCGCGCGCGTCGTGCCGCTCTCGCTGGTGAACGAGCACATGTACCACCTCGACGTCGCGCTGATGCCGATCGACGAGAGCACCGCGTTCTCCTATCGCGGCGCATTCGACGACGAATCGTGGGCGCGTCTCGTAGCCGGCTTTCCGCGCCTCATCGAAGTGCCCGCTGCCGAGGCGATGGAAGGCTTCGCGCTGAACGGCCATTGCCCCGATGGAAAGACGCTGCTGCTGCCGGCCGGCAATCCCGAGACGCGCCGCCTCGCGGAATCGATCGGACTGCATGTGCGCGAGCTGCCGACGCGCGAGTTTCAGAAGTCGGGTGGCTCGATTTTCTGTTTGAAGAATATGTTGCCGTGAATCAGGGGCGTTGGGCGTTAGGCGGTAGGCGTTTGGGAAGTCTCGCAAGATGGCCCTCTCACGAAAATGCCCGAACGCCCACCGCCCAAAGCCTACCGCCTGTCACCGGTCCACCCACCGCATCGCCTTCTCGTTGTATCGCGGTCCCGACACGCGTTCCGGCGCGAGCGCCTCGTCGATCTGCTGCAGTTCGGCGGCACTCAAGGTGATGTCGGCGGCGGCGACGTTCTCTTCGAGATACGTCCGCCGCTTCGTACCCGGAATCGGCACGACGTCGTCGCCTTTCTGCAGGAGCCAGGCGAGCGCGATCTGACCCGCGGTTGCGCCGCGACGCGCGGCGAGCTCGCGGACGGACGCGGCGGCGCGCATGTTCGCGTCGAAGTTCTGGCCCTGAAATCGCGGATCGCCGCGACGGTAATCGCCTTCCGGATACTCGTCCGCGCGCTTCACGTTGCCGGTGAGAAAACCGCGGCCGAGGGGACTGAACGGGACCAGGCCGATGCCGAGCTCGCGGATGACCGGGATGATCTCCGCTTCGAGATTGCGCTCCCAAACCGAGTACTCGCTCTGCAGCGCCGCGATCGGATGGACCGCGTGCGCGCGGCGGATGGTCTGCGCGCCCGCTTCGGAGAGCCCGAGGTAGCGGACCTTCCCCTGCTGCACGAGATCGCTCATCGTGCCCACCACGTCCTCGATCGGCACCTCCGGATCGACGCGATGCTGATAGAGCAGGTCGATGGTCTCGATGCCGAGACGCCGCAGCGAACCGTCGACCGCGGCGCGGATCCGTTCGGGGCGGCTGGTGATGCCGTTCACCCGGCCGTCCTCGATGTTCCATCCGAACTTCGTCGCGATCACCACGCGATCGCGCTTGCCGCGCAACGCCCGCCCCACCAGTTCTTCATTCGTGAACGGTCCATAGACCTCGGCCGTATCGAACAGCGTCACGCCGAGATCGATGGCGCGATGAATGGTGGCGATCGATTCCTGCTCGTCCGCCGGCCCGTAGGATTGGCTCATGCCCATGCAGCCGAGGCCGAGGGCGGAGACTTCGAGCGAACGTCCGAGCTTTCGTTTCGTCAACATGCACGCAACAATATGCTTGCGAGCACGCATGGGCAAAACGACGAAATCGCGCCTTCGCTTCGACGGACACACGTACGACGGCGAGGCGATGCTGGAAACGTCGGAGCTGCTCTTTCGCGGCGAGCGGCGATTGCGCATTCCGTTCGCGAAGATCACGTCGGCCACCGCGCGCGAAGGCGTGCTCGAGGTGCATTTCGGAGGTGACGTCGCGGAGCTCGAGCTTGGACCGCACGCGGCGCAGTGGGCGGAGAGCATCCGCAATCCGAAGAGCGTCATCCAGAAGATCGGAATCAAGGCGGGACAGGTGGTGTCAGTGGTCCATCTCGACGACGACGCATTCGTCGAAGATCTCGAGAAGGCCGGTGCCGCGGTCTGCCGCGGGCGGGCGCGGAAGAACAGCGACGCCATCGTTTACGGGGCGAGCACGCGCGCCGATCTCGATCGCCTCTCGACGCTCAAGAGCTCGCTCGCGCCGAACGGCGCGTTGTGGATCATTCGGCCGAAAGGCGTCAAGGCGATCACCGAAAGCGACTCGATGGCGGCCGGAAAAGCAGCAGGTCTCGTCGATGTGAAAGTGGTGCGCTTCTCCGATACGCACACGGCCGAAAAATTCGTGATCCCGCTGAAATCGCGACTTGCCTGAGGCCGTTGTTCTTCGGCGATGGCGACGCATCCGACGAAAATCCGCACCGTGCTCGGCCGCGGACTGCGCTGCAAATGCCCGCGTTGCGGTGAAGGCGCGCTCTTCCAGCGGTGGATCGTCACGCACGAGCGCTGCTCGGCCTGTCATCTCCTCTACCAGCGCAATTACGGCGATATCTGGATGTTCATGCTCATCCTCGATCGCATCCCCATCCTGATCGCGATCGCGGTTTTGTATTTCGGATTCCGCGCGACGAGCTGGATTGCCGTGACCGGTTTCGCGGCGGCCATGGCGCTGCCGCTGCTCGCCACGATGCGCAATCGTCAGGGGCTGGCGCTCGCGCTCGACTATCTGTCGCGCGTCTACCTGCCCGATCCGTCGGATGAGATTCACGGCGGACGGGAACTATCGGAATCGGAAGCAGCGGCGCTGCGCTGACGTCATTCTGAGCCGCGGCGACGGCGAAGAATCTCACAATACGCAACGCGAGATCCTTCGCTTCGCTCAGGATGACAGAGGCCGCTCCAACCGCAGCAACTCCGCCACGCCCCACGCCTGCGCGATGCATCCGCGCGGCAGGTACGGCTCCTCCGCATCGAAGACCTCGCTGACGCTGCCGATGCCAGCGTCGCCGAGGTGCGCTTCCAGTCCGCGCAGCATCTCGCGTGCGCCGTCACGATCGTCGGGATGCACCTTCAGATACGCGTCGACGAACGGCCCGATCAGCCAGCTCCACACCGTTCCCTGGTGATACGCGGCGTCGCGCGTGCGCAGGTCTCCCTCATAGGTGCGCTTGTACTCGGGATGACTGCGCGCGAGCGAGCGCAATCCGGGCGGCGTGAGCAATTCGTCGCGCACGACGTCGACGACGCGCATCCAACGCGAGCGATCGAGCACGGGATGATCGAGTGAGATGCTGAAAATCTGGTTCGGACGCAGCGCCGGATCGTCCATCCCATCTTCGCCGTCGACGATGTCATATAGATAACGCCCATCCTCGAACCAGAATCGCTGGTTGAAGGACACGCGCACGCGATCGGCCGCCTGCCGCAACGCGTCCGCGCGACCGGTGTCGCCCGCTTCGCGCGTCCACTGTTCGAGCAGCATCAGCGCGTTGTAAAAGAGCGCGTTGATCTCGACCGCCTTGCCGCGCCGCGGCGTCACCACCCAGCCGTCGACCTTGGCATCCATCCACGTCAGCTGATACCCCTCCGCACCCTGGCGCAGCAGACCATCGCGCGGATCGACGCCGATGCCGAACCGCGTACCGCGCTGGTGGTGATCGATGATGTCGTCCAGCACCGGCAGCAACTGATTGAGCGTCTCGCGATCGCCCGACGCGTCGAGATATCTCTTCACCGCGTGGAAAAACCACATGGTGGCGTCCGCGGTGTGATAGACGCCTTCGTTCTCTCCCTCGGGGAACATGTTGGGAATCAGACCATCGCGCACGTAGCTCGCGAACGTGCGCAGGATGCTGCCGGCCTCGCGGATCCGTCCGGTGGCGATGGTGAGCCCCTCCAGGCTGATCATCGTGTCGCGGCCCCAGTCCGTGAACCAGTGATATCCGGCGATCACGGTGCGCGGCTCGTCGCCTCCCGCGCGCATCCGCGCGGCATCGCTGCGCCGCGTCTCCGGCGTGATCACGAACTGATCGGCCGCGAGAACGAGATTCGCGAGCAGCGTCTGCGTCATCTCGACGTTCGCGAGCGCGAGCAGTTTCTCGCGCCGCTGGTATTCCGCCGCGAATGCTTCCTCGGCGGACGTTCCGCTGATGACGTCCCACTCCTCGGCCGACGCGACTACCGTCACCGTTGCACCCGGTGCGAGCTCCACGCGGATCGTCCCCGGCGTCCACAAACCGGCCGCGTGTCCGTACCCGCGGCTCTTCTCGAGGCGATACAGCAGCTCCGGCACCAGCCGCGCCGCACCGTCCATCGTCGCGTCACCACCGCGGACATCGATCCGCAGCGGATACGCGCCTTCGCTTTCGGCGATGGTCAGCCGCATCCCTTCCGCGAGGCAGACGTACGGCCGCTCGATCGGCACCGTCACGTCGTACTCGTGCGGGCGGAAATGCACGGACGGCCGCAGCAGCAACTGCACCGGCTTCGACGCGGCGTCGAGGTGATAGGTGATGAAGGTGGTGTTCTGCTGATGCAGCATCATCACGCGCTTGGTGATGCGCACGTCGGCATTCGAGAAACGCCACACCGGCAATCCGAGCTCGAGTTTGAACTCTTCGAGAAATGCGATGTCGGGCAGCCGCACGTCGCCGACCGCGGGCTCGTCACCGCTGAGCGGCAACGTCGTGTCGCCCGCGACCACGTGCTCCTCGAGATGATTGAGCATGACCGTGCGGCCGAACGGCACCGGCAGCGCCGCGATGAGCAAACCGTGATAGCGCCGCGTGGCGACGCCCGCGATCGTGCCGGTCGCGTAACCGCCGAGGCCGTTGGTCACGATCCATTCGCGCGTCAGCAACGCCTCGGCCGGCTCGCCTCGCGTCCAGCCGTTCAGCTCGACTGTCACGCCTGGTTCTTCGCTGCGATCAGCAATGCGCATCGCGCTGGAATCTGCCATGGTCCGTCCTCCAATACATGCGGCGTACCGCTGCCGCCATAACGCGGCGACTCACTCGACCAGATCACATCCCATTCCCGCGCCACCGGCGGCGCGAGCAGCGGCTCCGCAACGGTCTCGAGGTGGAGCGCCTCGCCGAGATTCACGAGCAGGAGACGATCGCCGCGCGGGTGATGAAGCGCGCGCAGCACGAACGCGCGATCGGCGAGCACGGCGCCGTCGATGGTGACGCCGCGCGCGGGGAATGGCGGATCTTCGCGGCGGATGCGCAGGAGATCGCGGTGCAGGTCGAGCCGCGTCGCGTTGCGTTCGCGCTCGCTCCAGTCGAGCTTGCAGCGCCGGAAGACCTCCGGATCGTGCGGCGACGGCAACCGCTCCATCACCTCATCCGTCGCGAGCGAATCGAACTGCTGGAGGAACTCCTTTCTCCCCTTCTCGACGAGCTTCGCCAGCTTCGGTTCGTGATCGGCGAAATACAGAAACGGTGCCGAGGCGCCGAACTCCTGACCCTGAAACAGCATCGGCGTTGCGGGGCCGAGGAGCAGGAGCGCGGTCGCGGCGCGAAACGATGCGGGATCGGTGAGCTGCGGCAGCCGCTCGCCGGCCACCGAGTTCGCGATCTGATCGTGATTCTGCAGGTACCAGACGAACGTGCGCGGCGGAAAGCCGATCGACGACGTTCCGCGGCGCTGCTTCTGCCACGAATACCACTGTCCCTGATACAGAAACCCGTGCTTGGCCATCGAGACCAGTTCCTGCGGCGTGCCGCGATAGTCGTGGTAGTAGCCGTCGATGCGGCCCGTCAGCGCCACGCGCGCGGAGTGGTGAAAGTCGTCGTTCCACATCGCGTCGATGCCGTAGTCGCGAACGATCTTCACGTCCTGCGGCTCGTTTTCGGCGACCAGGAAAATCGTCCGATCGCCTGCCGCCGCGCGCGCACGTCGCGCGATCGACGCCAGCACGTGCTCGCCGCTGTGGTCGAAGACGCTCTGCGTGGCGTCGATGCGCAGGCCGTCGAGATGGAACTCGTCGATCCAGTACGCCGCGTTCGACGCGATGAAGTCGCGCACCGGGCCGGAGCCCTCACCGTCGAAGTTGATGGCGTCGCCCCAGTCGTTCTTGTAGCGCCTGGTGAAGTAGTACGGCGAGAACTCGCCGAGGTAATTGCCGTCGGGGCCGAGGTGGTTGTAGACCACGTCGAGGATCACGCCGAGACCGAACCGGTGCGCGGTGTCGACGAAATGGCGGAGCTCGTCCGGCGTGCCGTAGAGCCGCGTCGGCGCGTAGAGGTCGACGCCGTCGTAGCCCCAGCCGAAACGGCCGGGAAACTCGCACACCGGCAGCACTTCGAGCACCGTGATCCCGGCGTCGCGGATCGGTTCCAGGTGGCGCTCGGCCGCCTTCCACGTCCCCTCGGCGGAGAACGTGCCGATGTGAATCTCGCTGATCACGGCCTCGTCGTGCGCGATCCCTTTCCATGCGGTGTCGTGCCATTCGTACGCGCGCGGATCGATCACGACGGAGGCGCCATGCGGACCGTCGGGCTGCCAGCGGGACGCGGGATCGGGATAGAGCTTCTCGCTGCGATCGAGGCGGAATCCGTACGCGGTTCCGGCGCCCGCACCGGACACGAGCGCGCAGAAGGAACCATCGTCTTCGCGCTCGAGCTCGTGCTCGACTCCGCCGATGACGACCGCCACGCGCTCGCGGCGCGGAGCCCACACCCGGAAATGTACGCCGCCGGGCTGAACCTCAGCGCCGGCCGGATATCGCCTCGACTGCACGGGTACAACCGGTGCAAGTTCGATGCGATTCATTCACATGCGTATTGACAAATGTGTATGGCAGCCCTATCTTGCGTTTCATCACATTCGCTTTTGCGAATATCAGGAGATGCAGATGAGCGAAGTCCAGGCATTGAAAGTCCACGTATCCGTCAACGTCCGCAACGTCGAGCAGAGCCTCGACTTCTATCGCCGCATGCTGGGGATCGAGCCGGCCAAAGTGCGCACCGGCTACGCGAAGTTCGACGTGCAGAACCCGCCGGTCAATCTGGCGCTGAACGAAGTGCCCGATCTGGCCGGCCCCGGCGCGCTCTCGCACCTCGGCATCCAGGTCGCGTCGACCGAAGACGTCTTCGCGATGCGCCAGCGCTGGGCCGACGCCGGGCTGGTGACGCGCGACGAGATGCAGACCGACTGCTGCTACGCGAAGCAGGACAAGACCTGGGTGCACGACCCGGACGGGAACGAATGGGAAGTGTTCGTGGTGCTCGAGGACAACCTGCCGGAAACGAAGAACGCGAGCGCGTCGTGCTGCGTATCGCCAGTGGCGACGGGCGCGGGAGCCTGCGCGACGGCTTCCCAGTAGACCGCGTGTCATGATGTCGGCATGCGCACCGTTTACCGCGCGTGCAATCTCTGCGAGGCGATCTGCGGGCTCGAGATTACGGTCGAC
>CAMPKJ010000191.1 GCA_946887105.1 uncultured Acidobacteriota bacterium
TGATGGTCAGGTTCGATGGCGTGTCGGTGATCTGCACGTTCGTCGCGGTCGACGGGCCGGAGTTCGCCACGAAGAGCGTGTACGTGATCGACTGGCCCACGGTGTACGGACCTGCGGTGTCGAGCGTCTTGGTGATGGAGACGTCGGCCGACGTCGCCAGCAGCACCGTCACGCTGTCGCTCGGCGAGGTCACAGCATCAGCGCTGGCGGTGGCGATATTGGTCACGAAGGCGTTCGCGATGTCGCCGGCCACGATCGTGTACATCGCGGTGCACGTCACCGACTCACCCGGATCGAGGAAGTTGTCGAGATCGCCGACCGTATTCACCGCCGGACAGGTAGCGGTGGTCTTGTCGTCGGAGATCGTCACCGGGCCGGCCAGCGGCGCGAAGCCGCTGTTGGTGACGAGATAGCTGTAGTTGATGGTGTCGCCCGGCAGCGTGTACGTCGACTGCACGGAGCTCTTGTCGAGCGTCAGTCCGGTGGTCGCGTACGTCGCCGACGAATTCGAGGAGTTGTACGGCGTCGCGCTGTTTGTGCCGGTGGCAAAGGCAGTGTTGACGTGCGAGCCGCTCGTGATGGCAACCGGACCGACCACGCACTGCACGATGTGGTCGTCGTTCGCCGCGACGGCAACCGGGAGGGTCGTCGCCGCCAGCGTGGCGTTGCACGCCGAGACATCGAGCGTGTCGTCGGTAAGGCCGATCGGGTTGAGCGGCACGTCGCCGGTATTCTCGATCGTGAAGCGGTAGAAGACCGAGCCGCTGGCCACCGCTTCGAATGACGACCAGGGACCGGTCGGGGTGAGGCCGACCTGCTTGAGCAGCGCGATCGATGGAGAGGGCGGCACGACGTCGAGCGAATCACTGGCCGTGTTGCCGAGGATCGTCTGCGCGTTGATCACGTGCGACACGTTGCCGCTGGTGTTGTTGTACGTGCCCTCGGCCGGCGCGATGACGTCGACCGTCACGATGCACGTTCCGCCGCCGGCGATGCTGCCGCCGGTGAACGCGATCGATCCCGCGCCGGGCGCCGGCGAGAACGCCGGGGCGCCGCAGCCGGACGTGGAAGCATTCGGCGTGGCCGCGACCACCATCGCGCCCGGCGCCACCGGGAACGCATCGCTGAACGCAACGCCGCCGATCGCGTCGTCCTGATTGGGATTGGTGATGGTGAACGTCAGCGTCGACGTACCGCCGGACAGGATCGGCGCCGGCGCGAACTGCTTCGCGATCACGGGAGGCAGCACCGCCGTCAGCGTGTCGGTGGCGACGCTGGTGGTGGTCGTGCCGCTCTCCGTCGTGAAGAGGAAGCCGCTCACGTTCGCGTGCGCGCCGGCGGTGGTGGCGGTCACATTCACGCTGACCGTGCACGAGCCGCTCGCGGGGATGTTCGCGCTCGTCGGCGCACCGAACGTCAGCGTGGTCGCGCCTGCAATCGGTGCCCAGGTCGGACCGCCCGTGCAGGTCGTGCTCGCGGACGGCGTGGCCGCCACCTGCACGCCGGCGGGGAGCGCGTCGGTGAACGTCGCGCCGGTGAGCTGCGTGGTGTTGGTGTTCGTCAGTGTGAAGGTCAGCGTCGAAACGCCGTTGACCGCGATCGGATCCGGCGAAAACGACTTCGTGAGAGTCGGCTTCACGGCCGTTCCGCAGCCGGTGAAGACCACGTTGTCGATGGAGAGATCGGAGCCGGGATTCGTGTTCGATGAGTTGAACCCGTAGATCCGGAAGTACGTGAGACCGGACGGATTCAGGCCGCTGTTGACCGTGAACGGACCGAAGGCGGTCCAGGCCGTGCCTGCCGCGGTCAATGCCGCGGAGTTACTGAAGACCGACGTGCCGGTCTCCGGACGCGCATTGCTGGTGCCAACGAACACGGCCAGCCCGTGCGCGCCGTTGTTCGTCCTGCGCGCGTCGAACGACAATTCCAGCGACGTGTAGCCGGTCGTGTCGATGGCCAGCTCGAAGTAGTCATCGTTGGACGTGGTCAGCGTCGCGCCTGTTGCGACGCCGCCGTTCGTTCCCCACGACGACGATCCGGCGGTGCCGGTGATCGTCGATTCGCTGGTCTGCTGCGCGTTGAGACCCGTACCGATGGCCGACGCGGTGCTGACGGTCGACGTCGAAACCGCGGGCGTCGAAACGTTGAAGCCGGTCGGGAATCGCCACGCCGCCAGCGGAAGTCCGCAGATGCCGGTTCCCGGCGGCGGGTCATTGTTGACGGTCAGATTGGCCGTGGCGTTGTCGCCGGTGTCGACGGCGCCGACGAACAGATTGTTGGTGGTGTTGGTGAGGATGCCGGTCGCGGTCGGAGTGACGTTGACCTTGACGATGCAGTTGCTGTTCGCGGCGAGCGTACCGTTCGAGAAGGTGATCGTGCTCGAGCCGGCGACCGCGGTCAGCGTCGGCATGCCGCATCCTGACGTCGTGGCCGCGGGCGGCGTGGCCACGACGAGGTTGGCCGGCAGGTTATCGACGAAGTTGTAGCCGCCGAGCGATGCGGCGTTCGGATTGGTCAACGTGAACGTCAGCGCGGAGACGCCGTTGATCGGCGCCGGATCGGGGCTGAAGCTCTTGGAGATGGTGGCGCTGGCGGGATCGATGACGTTGGCGATGCGCGCGCCGGTCGAGTAGTCGCGGAGTTACTGAAGACCGACGTGCCGGTCTCCGGACGCGCATTGCTGGTGCCAACGAACACGGCCAGCCCGTGCGCGCCGTTGTTCGTCCTGCGCGCGTCGAACGACAATTCCAGCGACGTGTAGCCGGTCGTGTCGATGGCCAGCTCGAAGTAGTCATCGTTGGACGTGGTCAGCGTCGCGCCTGTTGCGACGCCGCCGTTCGTTCCCCACGACGACGATCCGGCGGTGCCGGTGATCGTCGATTCGCTGGTCTGCTGCGCGTTGAGACCCGTACCGATGGCCGACGCGGTGCTGACGGTCGACGTCGAAACCGCGGGCGTCGAAACGTTGAAGCCGGTCGGGAATCGCCACGCCGCCAGCGGAAGTCCGCAGATGCCGGTTCCCGGCGGCGGGTCATTGTTGACGGTCAGATTGGCCGTGGCGTTGTCGCCGGTGTCGACGGCGCCGACGAACAGATTGTTGGTGGTGTTGGTGAGGATGCCGGTCGCGGTCGGAGTGACGTTGACCTTGACGATGCAGTTGCTGTTCGCGGCGAGCGTACCGTTCGAGAAGGTGATCGTGCTCGAGCCGGCGACCGCGGTCAGCGTCGGCATGCCGCATCCTGACGTCGTGGCCGCGGGCGGCGTGGCCACGACGAGGTTGGCCGGCAGGTTATCGACGAAGTTGTAGCCGCCGAGCGATGCGGCGTTCGGATTGGTCAACGTGAACGTCAGCGCGGAGACGCCGTTGATCGGCGCCGGATCGGGGCTGAAGCTCTTGGAGATGGTGGCGCTGGCGGGATCGATGACGTTGGCGATGCGCGCGCCGGTCGAGTAGTCGGCGTTGTAGTGGAAGCTGCTGCCGGAGAAGTCATACAGCAGCGATCCGAGGGTCTGGCTGGTACCGCCTCCGCTGATGATCTGGATCGTGTAGGTGGTGACGACGTTGCTGCCGCCAGCCTTGAAATCGCCGCCGACACAATCGCGATAGTTCGGACTGTTCGGATCGTTCTCCCAGCCGCAGGCGTCGGCGTAGAGCTTGTCGCTGGGATTGCTCACATAGGGCGAGTCGTCCGCCGAGTACGTCGTCGACACGGAGAGGATCTGGAAGACGGTATTCGAGAAATTGATGAATTTTTCGAACTGCTGGTAGCCCTGCGTGGCGGTGCCGCCGGTGAGCTGGATGACGTACGTGTTGCCGACCACGAGACTCAGCGAGCCGCCGGCGGGTACCGACGCGAGACTCAGAAGGTCAGGCCCGTATTTGAGGTCGGAGATGGAGTTGCGGGCCTGCGAGATGAGGTGCTCGACGTAGAGCTCGCGCGGGGTGACGGTGGAGACCGTGCCGGAGCCGTCAGCGGCGGTGATGTGATAGCGGCGGGTGGTGTCGAATGCCGCCGCGGTCCTGGTGACTTCCGCCTCGAAGTACGCATCGGCGCAACCGGCCGCGGCGATCGACGGCAGGACGATGCTGCTGAGGGAGCCGGGACGCAGATTGATGTTCGCGTTCGCCGAATCCCAGACGAAGTTCACCGCCACGTTCGTGGTGGCCACGTCACTGCAGACGCGCACGCCGACCGGGAACGTGTTCGGGCCTGTCAGCGGATCGTTGCTGTCCAATCCGATGATGTTCCAGGTGATCGGTTGGACGGTGAGCGTGGCCTGCGCCACGACCGGAAGGAACGACAGGAAGGCAACGACCCACAAACGTGCCGCAATACACTTCATCCACAACCTCGCAAATTCGACGGACAACACTTCGTCCGGACGTGCGTGCACACCACGCGCAGACACTCACGACGAAGTAAATTTAGGATTTTGGACCGGGGCGATTCTCGTCAGATGATATCGGGTTCACGTCACGCGTCTGCAAAAAACGCGTGACGTGCCGTCATAGGTAAGGAATGGCGGAACGCCCCATTCGCCGTGCGCGCGCGGTGGCGGAAATCTCAATGCCGGACGGCGCGGCGTCTCGACGCTGCCTGCAGCGCCAACGCAATCGGCACCGGAGTTTGTCCCTGTACGATGGTGACCTCTGGCGACATTTCTGCTGGTCCGTAACGGCGCGTCGGATCGATGGCCACGAAGCGATACGTGCCCGGTGCGACGACGACGGTGAACTCGCCGTCATGCGTCGTGGCGCCGGCGACGCGGTTTCCACTCGCGTCGAGCGCGAAGACCTCGATGCCGTTTGCCGCGGCGCCGGTGGGCGTCGTCACCGATCCGCGCACGCGCACGCCGCGGCGCATCGTGAAATCGGCGGTGATCATCGCATCGGCTTCGACGGCCACCGGCCCGGTGGTTTCATACGACGAGGCGCCGCCGGCGTAACTGGTCGCGTGGTCGAGTGCCGGATCGAACGCGACCAGCCGGTACGCGGCCGGCGCGACCACGAACGCATAACGTCCATCCGCGCCAGTGGTCGCCGATGCGGCCAGGGCTCCGGATGCGTCGTACGCGCCGACGGTGATTCCCGCCAGCGGTTGCGCATTGGCGTTGCGCACCGTTCCGCTCACTTGTCCGCCGCGCGGCAGCGTGACGTCGATGCCGCTCACGTCGCCGGTCACGTGCAGGCGTTGCGGATAGAACACGGTCGCGAACGTCAGCGTCGGATCCGATACCGCGATCGAGTATTGGCCCGGCACGACGACCAGCGTGTAATTGCCGGCGGCGTCGCTCGTCGCCGACGCGTGCACCGTGCCATCGGCGTTGTACGCGCCGATGAAAAGGTTCGGTGCATTGACGCGGCCACTGATGCGCGCGCCGCGCATCAGCGCCAGTTGTGCGTTGCTCCACTGCTGTTCCGCCGCGAGCACGACCACGTTCGAAGAGCTGAACGACGCGCCGCGGTCGTAATAAGCGGTCGCATAGACGCGATCTTCATCCGCGGCCACGAAGCGGTAATCGCCCGCGGGGAGCGACAGGCGGAACGTGCCGGTCGCGTCGCTCTCCGTCACCGCGACGAGCGCACCCGCGGGCGTGTACGCGTAGACCAGGATCGACGGCAGCACGGCACCGTTTGCGGCATCGATCGTTTTTCCGGTGACCCGCGCCGCGGACCCGAGCGCGAACGACACCGGCGCCGAGGCAAACTCCGACACCGTGACCGGCGTCGCCTCTGCAAACGAGCGCGCGCCGGAATGAAAGGAAGCCGCGAACGTGCCGGTCGCGTCATACGCGACGAGCTTGTACTGCCCCGGCGGGAGGACCAGCGAATAGTCGCCGGACGCATTCGTAGTCGTGAACCCGCGACGCGTGCCGGAGAGGTTGTACGCCTCGACCACCGCATTCGGGAGCGACACGCCGGTCGTGGTCTGCACCTGTCCCGAAACCATGCCGCCAGCGACCAGCGCGAACGAAACCTGAATGGAACTGACGACCGAGCGTAATGGCGCGGTCTCGAACGACTCCGCGTTCGCATCGAACATCGTCGCGTAGACACCGGAGAAATCGTACGCGAGCAAACGATAGGCGCCGGCAGGCAGCGTCAGCACGTAGAGACCGGTGGCGTCAGTGGTCGCCGACCCCGCCAGATTTCCGGACGGATCGTACGCCGCCACCACCATTCCGCTCAGCGCATTGCCGGTGGCCGCGCTGGTCACGCTGCCGGAGACAGTGGCAGCGTGCGCGGCCGGCACCGCGGCGAGGAAAACGATCGTGAAAAGCGCTCGGGCGAGTGATCGCATCGTGCGATGGTGAAACTCGAGCCTTGCGCCGGCCCGCGCCGCAGTGTACTAGAGGTTCGGAATTACCAAGTCCATGCGTCCATCCATCCGCACGAAGATCGCGTTGCTGATGACGTTCCTGCTCGCGATCGTCTCGGTGGCCGTCTATCGCTACTTCCCGCAGCGACTGCACCGGCAGATCGTCGACGCGGTGGCGCAGAAGTCGGCCGCGCTCACCGGCATGGCCGCGCACAGCGTGGCCGCGGGTCTGCACGACCGCAATCCCGCGGCGGTCGCCGCCGCGCTGACCGGATTGCGCAGCAATCCCGATCTCGCCTATCTGGTCCTGCTCGACGAACGGGGTCAGGTCTTCTCCAGCTTCAACGAGCTGGTGGCGCGCCAGACCGCATACGAACAGCTGGGCATGACCGGCGCCGCCGCGCCGCGGCAGGTGGTGCAGGGCGGCGGTGAGCGCGTACGCACACCCGCGCCGGCGGTCTTCGGCGGCATCGCCGGCGAAGGGGCGATCTACCAGAGTATGGCGCCCGTGCGCCATCGCGGCCGAACCGTCGGACGGCTCTACACCGGCATGTCGCTCGAGGCAGCAAACGCCGACGCGGCGCGCAGCCGCGCCACCATCGCGCTGGTCACGGTGATCGCGTTCCTGATCGGCACGATCGCGGTGTTCGCCTTGAGCGCCGTCATCACCGGTCCGCTGCAGCGCATCGTGGAAACGACGGAAGACATCGCCGCGGGCGATTTCTCCAGGCGCGCCATTGTGAAGAGCGATGACGAAGTGGGCCACCTGGCGCGCTCGTTCAACCGGATGGTCGATCGCGTGGCCACCGCATACGCCGATCTCGAAGATCTCAACCGCACTCTGGAAACGCGCGTCGAGGAGCGGACGCGCGAGCTCGCGCAATCGGACGAGCGCTACCGGCTGCTGTTCGAGCGCAACCTGGCCGGCGTCTACATGGCCACCGAGCGCGGCAAGGTGATCGACTGCAACGAGGCGTGCGCGCGGCTCTTCGGCTACGCATCGCGCGAAGAGTTCCTGATCGACGGCGGGATCGAGTACATGCACCCGCACGAGCGCGACTCGATCATCCGCCGCCTGCGCGAGCACGGCACGGTGACGAACGAAGAAGTGGAGCTGCGCGGCCGCGACGACGCGTCGGTGTGGGCGCTCGAGAACGTGCGGCGCGTGGTCTCGGAGGACGGCGGTCCGCCGATGCTGGAAGGCATTCTCCTCGACATCGGCGACCGCAAACGCGCCGAGCAGGAGATCGAGTTCAAGGCCTATCACGACGCGCTGACGCAGCTCCCGAACCGCACGCTGTTTCTCGACCGGCTGAACGTCGCGCTGGCGCAGGCGCAGCGCACGCAGAGTTGCCTGGCGGTGCTGTTCCTCGACCTCGACGACATGAAGTCGATCAACGATACGTTCGGCCACGCCATCGGTGACCGCGTGCTGAAATGCGTGGCCGACCGGCTCACGGAGTCGTTGCGCTCCGGCGATACGGTCGCGCGCGTCGGCGGCGACGAGTTCCTGATCCTGCTGGCCATCGATGATCCATCCGAGGCGGAGGCGGTGGGGCGGAACATCCTCGCGCGTCTGTCGGAGGCGTTCACGGTCGACAACGACGAGCTCCATCTCACCACCAGCATCGGGGTGGCGCTCTATCCCGCGGACGGCGACGACGCGGAGGCGCTCATTCATCATGCCGACGGCGCGATGTATCGCGTGAAGGAAACGGGCGGCCACGACGTGCAGCTGAGCAGCCGCACCGGGCGCCGCAACCTCGGACGTCTATCGCTCGAGGAGCAGCTCCGCGCCGCCATCGACCGCGACGAGTTCGTGCTGCACTACCAGCCGCAGGTGCACATCGACACCCGCTTTCTCAGCGGCGCCGAGGCGCTCGTGCGCTGGCAGCGTCCCGATGGTTCGCTGGTCGGTCCGGCCGGCTTCATCACCGTCTGCGAGCAGAGCGGCCTGATCACCGCACTCGGCGAGGTGGTGCTGACCAAGGCCTGCCAGCAGATGGTCGAATGGCAGAAGGTCGGCTCCGCGCCGCCGCGCATGGGCGTGAACGTCTCGGCGCGCCAGTTCTATCAAAAGGATTTCATCGGCATGGTGCAGCGCGTGCTGGTGTCGACCGGACTGGCGCCGGTGCGCCTCGAGCTCGAGATCACCGAGACCGTGGCGGTGCAGACCTCGCAACGCGCGCTGAGGATGCTGCAGGAGCTTCGCGCCATGGGCATCGCCGTGGCCGTCGACGACTTCGGCACCGGCCAGTCCTCGCTCAGCTACCTGAAGCGATTCCCCGTCGATACCGTGAAGATCGACCGCAGCTTCGTGGCCGATCTCATCACCGGCTTCAACGACGAATGGATCATCACCGCCGTGCTGATGCTCGCCAATCATCTCGGGTTGCGCACCGTGGCCGAAGGCGTGGAATCGGAGGAGCAGGTGAACTTCCTCATCGGACACGATTGCCGCGAGCTGCAGGGCTATCTGATCAGCCAGCCGATTCCCGGCGACTCGTTCGCGGAAAGGTTCCTGGCGCGAACGTCACCCGTCACTCTTCACCCTTCAGCGTTCTAAAGCGCGCTGTGGCGCGCGATCTCCGCCTCCACCACCTCGGATGCGCGCGGGCTCTGCAACACGCTCCAGTTCAGCGGGAACTGCGGTGAGATGGTGATGTCGTTCGTCTGATTGAAGAACACCACCGCGCGCACGCCGCGGCTGTACGTGTGCGTGAGGTGATAGAACGCCTGGCGGTACCACTCGGCCATGTCGCCGCCCTGCGCCAGCGTGCCGAACTCGCACAACATGATCGGCTTCTGCAGCCGCAGCAGTCCCGGGTACGCCTTCTCCAGGATCTGATGGAAGCTCCACCAGCGCGACCATGACGCGATCGTGCCGTAATTGAGCACGCCCGTGCCGATCCAATCGACGAACTCCGGCCCCGGATAGTAGTACTCGAACCACGGCATGGAGATGTGCGGCGACCACACCCACAACACGTTCGTGGCGCCCATCTTCTGGAATACGAGATGCACGTGCCTCCACGCCGCGATGAAATCCTCGGGACGATTTCCGTTCTGCGGGCCCCACGGATAGCGATACGGATCGTTCATCTCGTGCGCGAAGC
>CAMPKJ010000192.1 GCA_946887105.1 uncultured Acidobacteriota bacterium
ACCACCCGCGAGCGCGGCCTGCTCGGCACGCGCTTCACGCTCGAGGCCGAAGGCGCCTCGCGCGAATTCGAGCTGCTGCTGCCGGGGCGGCACAATCTCGACAATCTGCTCGCCGCCATCGCCACGGCGCGCGCGATCGGCATTTCATGGGATGGCATCGCGCGCGGGGTCGCCGAGGTCAAGCCGGCGTATCACCGCGGCGTGATCGTGCCGCTCGCGAACGGCGCCACCGTTTACGACGACACGTACAACTCGAACCCGTACGCGCTGGCGCGCACGCTCGAACTGATGACGCGGGCGGATGTCCGCGGACGGCGCATCGCCGTGATCGGCGACATGCTGGAGCTGGGCGAGCAGGAACTGCAGTTCCATCGCGACGCCGGCAAAGGCATTCCGAACTCGATCGACGTGGTCATGGCCGTCGCCAGGCCGGGCAACGACGCGCGTTCCCGCGCGCTGCTCGACGGCGCCCGCGAAGCCGGCTTCGCGGACCACGCGCTGCATCACTTCCCGAACGCAGAAGCAGCGGGCCAGTTCCTGAAGACGTTTCTCGCCGATGGCGATCTGGTGTTGCTCAAAGGCTCGCGTGGCGTGGGTCTGGAGAAGGCGGTAGCGATCCTGGAAACGAATCCTGACCGTGGAGGCGCACACTGATGCTGTACCACCTCCTGTATGGCCTCCGCGACGTCGTGGTCGGCTTCAACGTGTTCCGGTACATCACGTTCCGGACCGCGTTCGCCGCGCTGACGGCGCTGCTCATCTCGTTCATCCTCGGCCCGTGGCTGATCGAGCGCATGCGCCGCATCAAGCTCGGCCAGTACATCCGCGAGGAAGGTCCGAAATCGCATCAGGTGAAGGCCGGCACGCCGACCATGGGCGGGCTGCTCATCAACGTGGCCATCCTGATCCCGACCATCCTCTGGGCGGACATCACCAATCCGTACATCTGGATCATCCTCTTCGTCACCGCGGCGTATGCCGCGATCGGATTCATCGACGACTATCGCAAGCTGGCCAAGAAGCAGAACCTCGGCCTGACGTCGAAAGAGAAGTTCACCTACCAGTTTGCCGTCGCGTTGCTGGCCGCGCTCGCGATTGCATACCTGCCGATGCTCAAGAACAACTACTCGACCGCGATCACGTTCCCGTTCATCAAAGACGTGGTGTTGAATCTCGGGCTGCTGTACATCCCGTTCGTGATGGTCGTGCTGGTGGGCTGCTCGAACGCGGTCAATCTCACGGACGGTCTGGACGGGCTGGCCATCGGCTCGACGCTGGTCGCGGCGGTCACCTACACCGTGCTCACGTACGCTGCCGGCCACGCGCGCATCGCCGACTACCTGCGCATCGCCTGGGTGCCGCAGACCGGAGAGCTGGCGGTGTTCTGCGGAGCGATGGTCGGAGCCTCGCTCGGCTTCCTCTGGTTCAACGCGCATCCGGCGGAGATCTTCATGGGCGACGTCGGTTCGCTGGCGCTGGGCGGCGCGATCGGCTGCCTGGCGGTGATGATCAAGCAGGAGATCCTGCTGGTGCTGGTGGGCGGGCTGTTCGTGCTCGAGGCGATGTCGGTGATCCTGCAGGTGGCGTCGTTCAAGATCACCGGACGGCGCATCTTCAAGATGTCGCCGCTGCATCACCATTTCGAATTGTCCGGCTGGAAGGAAACGAAAGTGGTCGTGCGCTTCTGGATCATCGCGGTGATGTTCGCGATGGTGGCGCTGGCGACGCTCAAATTGCGATGAAGACGCTGGTGGTGGGTGCGGGGAAGTCGGGCGTCGCGTCGGCGAACTTTCTGGCCGCGCGCGGCGAGCGCGTGCTGCTGGCGGACTCCGCCAAGGAGCCGTCGCTGCCGGTCGCGCTCGACACGCGCGTCGAACGCGCATTCGGCCGCGAAGACGTCGCGCTGCTCGATGACGTGACCACCATCGTCGTCAGTCCCGGCGTGCCGCTCACGATTCCGCTCCTGCAGCAGGCGGCCACGCGCGCCATTCCGGTCATCGGCGAGATCGAGCTGGCTTATCGTTTTCTGCAGGGCACCGTCATCGCCGTCACCGGCTCGAACGGCAAGTCCACCACCACGGCGCTGATCGGCGAGATCCTGCGCGTGGCCGGACGGCAGCCGATCGTGGCCGGGAACATCGGCGAGCCGCTCATCTCCGCGCTCGATCCCGAGCGTCCGCGCACGTACGTGCTCGAGCTTTCGTCGTTCCAGCTCGAGACCGTCGAAACGTTCCACGCGCACGTCGCGCTGCTGCTGAACATCACGCCCGATCACATGGACCGCTATGCGAGCTTCGACGACTACGCCGCGGCCAAGTACCGGATCTTCCGCCATCAGGGGTCCGGCGATACCGCGATCGTGAACGCCGCAACCGATCGCCGCGGAACGACGCGCGATTCGGGCGCGCGCGTCTGGCGCTTCTCGTCGACGGAACGCATCGAGGCAGGTGCGTTCGTCGATGGCGACGAACTGGTGATGAACGTCGGTGGCGAAGAGCGCCGCATCCCGCGTGCGTCGCTCCAGCTGCAGGGACAGGCGAACGCCGAAAATGCGCTTGCGGCGTGGCTGGCCGCACGCGCCATCGGGATCGACGACATGGACGTGCAGATCGCGTTCGGCACGTTCGCCGGACTGCCGCATCGCATGGTGCTCGTGCGCGAGCTCGACGGCGTCGCCTGGATCAACGACTCGAAGGGGACCAATGTCGACGCGACGCTGAAATCGCTCGAAGGTTTCACCGGCTCGAGCGTCATCCTGATCCTCGGCGGCAAGGACAAGGCGGGCGAGTTCGAGCGCATGCGCGAGCTCGTCGCGGCCAAAGCGCGCACGGTGCTGACCATCGGCAAAGCGGCGGATCGCATCGCCGAGGCGCTGCAGGGATCGAGCGAGATCGTGCCCGCCGAGACGATGGACAACGCGGTGCGCTGGGCGCGCGAACACGCGAGGCCAGGGGACACGGTCCTGCTCTCGCCCGCGTGCGCGAGCTTCGATCAGTACCGCAACTTCGAACATCGCGGCGAGCACTTCGAAGAGTTGGTGAGGGGGCTATGAGCGCGCGAGTTCCTCGGAGTTCCTCGGAGTTCCTCGGGTTCCTCGGCGGACCCGCGCGAACTTGTCACCCGAGGAACCCCGAGGAACTCCGAGGAACCCCGAGGAACTCGACGTCATGAGCCGCAAGCTCACCTACGACACCTGGCTCTTCTCCACCGCCATGCTCATCCTGGTGGTCGGGCTGGTGATGATCTACAGCGCGTCGGCGATGATCGCCACGCAGCGATTCGGACATGGTCCTTATTACTTCCTCGTGCGGCAGCTGGTGTTCCTCGTCGTCGGCGCGGGCGCGATGTTGTTCCTCATGCACGTCAATCCGGCGGTGCTGCAGAACCGGCGCGTGGTGTACGGCGCGCTGGCCGTCGTCGCGCTCGGATTGATCGCGGCGCTGTTCCAGTCGCCGATCAACGGCACCCATCGCTGGATCCAGTTGCCGTGGTTCCAGCTGCAGCCGTCGGAGTTCGCGAAGCCGGCCATCATCCTCTTCATCGCCGCGTTTCTGGCCAAGCGCGACGAGCGGATCAACGACCTCACCGCCACGCTGCTGCCGCTCGGATTCATCCTGACGCTCGTGGCCGGACTGGTGCTGCTCGGCCGCGATTTCGGGACGGCCATGACGCTCGTGCTCGTGGCCGCGGGCATGATCTACGTCGGCGGTGTGAGCTGGCGTTACGTCGCGCTCATCGCCGCGGCGTTCGTGCCGCTGGCCGGCTACTTCGCGGTCAGCGCGGCGTACCGGCGCGAGCGGCTGTTGTCGTTCCTGAATCCCGAGGCCGATCCGCTGGGAAAGGGATTTCACGCCATGCAGTCGCTGATCGCCATCGGCACCGGCGGATTCGAGGGACTGGGCATCGGCAACGGACGGCAGAAGCTGTTCTTCCTTCCCGAGCCGCACACCGACTTCATCTTCGCGATCATTTGCGAAGAGCTCGGATTCGTCGGAGCGCTGCTGTTGATCGCCGCGCTGGCGCTGCTGGTGTGGCGCGGATTGCGGATCGCGCAGTACAGCCAGGATCGTTTCGCGTTTTACGCGGCCATCGGCTGCACGCTGATGATCGCCATCCAGGCGCTGATCAACGTCAGCGTCGTGCTGTGCCTTCTTCCGACGAAGGGACTGCCGCTGCCGCTCGTGAGTTACGGAGGCTCTTCGCTCATCGCGAGCCTCATGGCCATCGGACTGCTGCTGAATTTTTCTCAACAATCAGGCTGACGACAAAGGTGTGGCATGGGTGAGACGGGCGTGAAGACACTGATGATCGCGGGCGGCGGGACCGGGGGACACATCTATCCCGCGATTGCCATCGCACGCGAGTACATCGCGCGCGACGCGTCGCGCATAGTGGTCTTCGTCGGCACGCAGCGCGGTCTCGAGAAGACCATCGTCCCGAAAGCCGGTTTCCCGCTGGAGTTCATCGACGTCGGCGGCCTCAAAGGCATGCGCGGCCTGAACCTGCTGCGCAGCGTCGCCCGTCTGCCCCTCGGCTTCATCCAGGCCTGGAAGCACGTCGGCCGCCACCGCCCCAGCGTCGTCCTCGGCGTCGGCGGCTATTCATCGGGCCCGGTGCTCGTCGCCGCGAAACTGCGCGGCATCCCGACGATCATCCACGAAGCGAACGCCTTCCCCGGCCTCGCCAATCGCGTCCTCGCGCGCTGGACGACAACCGTTGCGGTTGCATTTGCGGAAGCACTCCCGCGCATGAAACGCAAAGACGGCGTCGTGACCGGCAACCCCATTCGCCACGAATTCTTCGATCTCGGCGCAACTCCCAAACGCCTGACGCCCAACGGCCAACGCCGCCTCTTGATCTTCGGCGGCTCGCAAGGCTCCCGCATCCTCAACGAGACCGTGACCGGCGCGCTGCTGTTCCTCGCGCGCCTGAAGGACACCGTGCAGATCGTTCATCAGACCGGCCCGCACGATCTGGAGAAAGTGCAGGCCGCGTATCGCCAGTCGGCGTTCGCGAACGCGCGTGTCGTTCCCTATCTCGACCCGATGGCGGATGAGATCGCGGCGGCGGACCTGGTCGTCTCACGCGCCGGCGCGATGACCATCGGCGAGCTGTCCGCGATCGGGCGCGGCGCGATTCTCATCCCGTTCGCCGCGGCCACGAACAACCACCAGGAGATCAACGCGCGCGTGGTCGAGAAAGCGGGCGGCGCGATCGTCATCACCGAAGCGGAGCTCACACCGGAGCGTCTGGCCGGAGCGATTTCCGAAGTGCTCGCCGATCCGAATCGCTCGCAACGGATGGGTGCGGCAGCGAAGCAGCTGGCCACGCCCGATGCCACTAAAAGCATTGTCGATTTGATTGAGAAAATTCAGGCAGATTAACTTACAATTTCACGAGAACCGATCAGGATGATTTTTGATCAATTTAGGACCATTCATTTCGTCGGCATCGGCGGAATCGGAATGAGTGGGCTCGCGGAGATCCTGAATGGCGCAGGACTCACAGTGACCGGGTGTGACCTGAAGCGTTCAGCCGCGACTGACCTGCTGGCCAGTCGGGGCATCGCCGTCACTCTCGGGCACGACGCGTCGCACGTCACCGGCAGCGACCTGGTGGTGATCACCTCCGCCGTCAAAGGCGAGCACGTCGAGGTGGACGCCGCGCGCATGCAAGGCATCCGGATCATGAAGCGCGCCGAAGTCCTCGGCGCGATCGTGAACGAGAAACGCTCCGTCGGCGTCGCCGGCACGCACGGCAAGACCACCACGTCCGCGATGATCTCCATCGTCCTCGAAGAAGCGGGACTCGATCCAACCATGCTGGTCGGCGGCATGGTTCGAAACCTCGGCACGAACGCGAAGCGCGGCGCGAGCGACCTGCTGGTCGTCGAAGCCGACGAATACGACCGCACCTTCCATCACCTCCACCCCGAGATCGCGGTGATCACGAACATCGAGGCCGATCACCTCGAGTACTACAAGACCTTCGAGAACATCCTGGAGGCGTTCCGCATCTTCGTCGGCGGCGTCAAACGCGACGGCCTGGTGATCGGCTGCGCGGACGATGAGCACGTCGCGCGTCTGCTGCGTCACGCCGAACAGCGCCGCGTCGGTTATGGATTGTCCGAAGAGGCGGACCTGCGCGCCGTGAACCTCGCGTTCAACGAGCGCGGGTCGTCGTTCGAAGTGCCGGGCGTCGGCTTTTTCAAGCTGTTCATTCCGGGCGAGCACAACGTGCGCAATGCGCTGGCGGCGATCGCCGTCGGACGCGAGCTCGGTCTCTCCGGCGAAGTGATCGCCGCGGGGCTGGCGAAGTTTCTCGGCGTCGACCGCCGCTTCCAGATCCTGGGCACGTATCAGGGTGCGATCGTGGTCGACGACTACGCGCATCATCCGACCGAGATTCGCGCGACGCTCGAAGCCGCGCGGGGCGGTTATCCGGAACGCCGCGTGGTGGCACTCTTCCAGCCGCACCTCTACTCCAGGACGCGCGACTTCGCGCGCGAGTTCGGCGAGGCGCTGCTCGTTGCCGACGTGCCGATCGTCACGCCGATCTACGCCGCGCGCGAGCATCCGGAGGACGGCGTCTCGGCGCGGTTGATCTCCGACTCGGTCGAAGGCGTCGAGTTTCTCGACCGCAGCCACGCCCAGATCATCAATGAAATGCGCCGCCGCCTGCGGCCGAACGACATCTTCATCGTCATGGGCGCCGGCGACGTGCACGAGATCGCCGAGGAGATCGTGCGAGGGGAGGACGCGTGATGAACTTCGACACCACGGCATCGCGCTTCCTGCGCCCGCCCGACGTCACCCGTCTGCGCCGCAACCAGCGCCGCATTCAGGCGCAGCGGCTGCTGATCCTCCTGCGCAACATCGCATTGGCCGCGGCGTTGATCGCCGGCGCCGTCTGGGCGTATCGCCACACGCAGTCGGACGAGCGGTTCGCGGTGCGCACCATCGAGGTCGTCGGCGCCGTGCACACGCCGCGCGGTGCGCTCGATGTGATCACGCAGCGCTACGTCGGCCTGAATCTCTTCCAGATCGACATCGCCCGCGTGCAGCAGGACCTCGGCGGTCTCGGCTGGGTGCGGCGCATCGACATCGAGAAGAACCTGCCCGACACGCTGCGCATCAAGATCACCGAGCGTGTGCCGGTGGCGCTCGCACGCATGGGCGATCAGCTGCGTTACGTCGATGAAGAAGGCGTCGCCTTCGCGCAGCTCAGCCCGCGCGTCGGCGACCCGGATCTGCCGCTCATCAGCGATGCCTCCGGCTCGGAGCTGGTGCGCACCGTGACGCTGTTGCGCGATCTGCGCGCGCGCGACCGCGAGCTCTATTCGCGCATTTCCGAAGTGTGGCCGATCCCGCCGCGCGGCTTCGCGTTGTACGACCGCCAGCTCGGCGCGGTGGTCTATGCGAACGAGGACGACGTCGCGGCGAAGTGGCGAAACCTGTACGCCGTGCTGCGCGCCGAGAACAACCCCAGGATCGAGTACGCGGACCTCCGGTTCGCGGATCGCGTGATCGTGAAACCGTTGGAGTCAGAGAATGTCCAAGACTGAAGACAAGTACATCGTTGCCCTCGACATCGGCACTTCGAAAGTCTGCGCGCTGGTCGCCGAGATCAGCGATCGCGGGCAGCTGGAGATCATCGGCAAAGGCACCTCGCCGATGAAAGGCACGCGGCGCGGCAACATCATCAATCTCGATCAGGCCATCGACGCGGTCAAGAAAGCGGTCGATGAGGCCGAGGTCATGGCCGGGCTGCAGATCGACTCGGTCTACGTCGGCGTCTCGGGCGATCACATCCGCTCGGTGAACTCCCGCGGCGTGGTGTCGGTGATGGGCAAGCACAAAGAGATCGCGCGCGAAGACATCGATCGCGTGATCGAGGCCTCGAAGTCGATCAACATCCCCGCCGAGCTCGAACTGCTGCACGTCATCCCGCGCCAGTTCGTGGTCGATGGACAGGACGGAATTCACGATCCGATCGGCATGACCGCCACGCGGCTCGAGGCTAACGTGCACATCGTCACCGGCGCGCGCACGCACGACCAGAACGTGCTCACCTGCGTGAACAAGGCCGGCATCGCCGTGCAGGAGCTCGTGCTCGAACAGCTCGCGGCGGCCGAGGCGGTGCTCACGCAGGACGAGCGCGAGATGGGCGTGCTGCTGATGGACATCGGAGGCGGGACCACGGATTACGCGGTCTTCCTCGAAGGCAACGTCGTGCACACGAACGTGCTGCCGGTCGGCGCCGGACACTTCACCAGCGACATCTCGGTCGTGCTGCGCACGCCGATGGAAGACGCCGAACGGATCAAGAAGCGTTACGGCTGCGCGCTGGCGTCGCTGATCACGAACGACGATCCGATCGAAGTGCCGACCGTCGGCGGACGCGCGCCGAAGATCCTTTCGCGGCAGGAGCTGACCGGGATTCTCGAGCCGCGCGCCGCGGAGATCGCCAAGCTCGTGTATCGCGATCTGGAGAAGGTCGGACTGGACAAGGAAATCCGTTCGGGCGTCGTGCTGGTGGGCGGGGGCGCGGAGATGGAAGGCATGGTGGAGATGGTCGAGCAGGTCTTCGACCAGTCCGCGCGCAAGGGTGTGCCGCGCGGATTCGGCGGACTGGCGGACACGGTCAGCGGTCCAGAGTGGGCTGCCGCCGCGGGACTGCTGCTGTGGGGATTCCGCAATCAGACGCGGGCGCGCACGCGCCGTCCGCGGAAGGGGCTCGCGAAAGTGGCGGACTCCTTCAAGTCCTGGTTTGCATGGACTTGAAAAAGTTTTCTTTCAACGCATCACGTAAATGAGTACTATTCCGGGAGACGGTAAATGATCATATTTGACGAACGGCCTGGCGACGGCGCACTCGCGGTCACGCTCGAGGAAGAGCAGCACCTCGGCGCCAAGATCAAGGTCATCGGGGTTGGTGGGGGTGGTGGGAACGCCGTCAACCGGATGATCCAGGCAGGCATCAAAGGCGTCGAGTTCCTCGTCGCCAACACCGACCTGCAGGCCATGCGCGCGTCTCTCGCGCCGGTCAAGCTGCAGATCGGCGGCAAGCTCACCAAGGGCCTCGGCGCCGGCGCCAATCCGGAGATCGGACGCAACGCCGCGCTTGAAGACACCGAGCGGATACTGGAGGCGCTCAGCGGCGCCGACATGATCTTCATCACCGCCGGCATGGGCGGCGGCACCGGCACCGGTGCGGCCCCGATCATCGCCAAGTGCGCCCGCGAGCGCGGCATCCTCACGGTGGGCGTGGTCACCAAGCCGTTCCACTTCGAGGGCCGCCACCGCATGCGCCTGGCCGACGCCGGCATCGGCGAGCTGCAGCGCTACGTCGACACCCTGATCGTCATCCCCAACCAGAACCTGTTCCGCGTCGCCAACGAGCGGACGACCTTCGCCGAAGCCTTCG
>CAMPKJ010000193.1 GCA_946887105.1 uncultured Acidobacteriota bacterium
CGTCGCCGCCGCCGGCCACGATCTCCTGCGCGATCCACTGGAGATCTTCCAGCGCGTCCGCGCCGTGCGGCAGGAGATAGACGGCGTTCTTGACCGCCACCGCGCCGGCGCCGGCCAGACGCTGGCGCATCTTCGCGCGCAGGTAGAGCGGACGGGGAGGAATGCGATGGACGAGGATCAGCCAGCGAGGCATCGGGCCGATGCTAACAACTGCGCTGCAATCTAGCAACTGCTATATCATCACGTCCGAAATGAACAGGAGCGTGCTGTTTCTCTGTCCCTACGGCGGCGCGAAGAGCGTCATGGCGATGGCGTACTTCAACCGGCTGGCGGAGGCGCGCGCGCTGCCGTACACCGGCGTCGCCGCGGCGGCCGAGGAGCCGTACGAGGCTGTGCCGGAACCGGTCGTCGCATCTCTGCGGCGCGAGGGAATCGACGTACACGCATTCAGGCCGCGCCGCGTCGCGGATGACGACATCGCGCAGGCCGCGCGGGTGATCAGCATCGGTTGCGAAGAGGATGTTGAACGAAGCGACGTTGAACGCTGGGATGACGTACCGAAGGTGAGCGAGGACCTCGAGGGCTCGGCGGCCGCCATCCGCCGGCACGTCGAGGCGCTGGTGGCGGAGCTCGATGGTGAGCGCTGAGGTCAGCCTGCGCGCGTTCGTCGCGTACTTCCTGCGGCTCGGCACGTTCGGGTTCGGCGGCCCGATCGCGCTCGCCGGGGCCATGCAGCGCGATCTGGTCGAGGCGCGCGGCTGGGTCACGAAGGAGGAGTACATGAAAGGTCTGGCCCTCGCGCAACTCGCGCCGGGGCCGCTGGCCGCGCAGCTGGCGATCTATCTTGGCTGGGCGCGCGGCGGCGTTCTCGGCGCGACGCTGGTCTCGGTCGCGTTCGTGCTGCCGTCGTTCGTGATGGTGCTGGCGATCTCCGTCGCGTACGTCCGGTTCGGCGGGCTGCCGTGGATGCAGAGCGCGTTCTACGGCATCGGCGCAGCGGTGATCGCCATCATCCTGCGCAGCTCGTGCAAGCTGGTGCGCCTGACCCTCAATCGCGATGCGTTGCTGTGGACGATCTTCCTCGCCAACGCGATCGCGACCGCGGTGCTGGAGGCGGAGGTGGTCTCGCTGATCGTCGGATGCGGGATCGCCGCGCTGTTCATCGAGACGCGGCGAGCTCCCGCGTTCGCGGCGCTGTCGATCGTTCCGCCGCTCGCGTTCACCGCCGCGGCGCCGGGCGGCACGCTGTTCTGGTTCTTCGTCAAAGCGGGCGCGTTCGTGTTCGGCAGCGGACTGGCGATCGTCCCGTTTCTCTACGGCGGCGTGGTGCGCGAGCATCAGTGGCTGACCGACCAGCAGTTTCTCGACGCCGTGGCGGTGGCGATGATCACGCCGGGGCCGGTGGTGATCACCGTCGCGTTCATCGGCTACCTCGTGGACGGCCTCGGCGGCGCCACGCTCGCTTCGCTCGGCGTCTTTCTGCCGTGCTATCTCTTCGTGATCCTGCCGGCGCCGTTCTATGCGAAGTTCGCGGACAACCCGCGGCTGAAGGCGTTCGTAAACGGCGTGACAGCCGCGGCGACGGGCGCGATCGCGGGAGCGGTGTTCGTGCTCGCGCGCCGGGCCATCATCGACCTGCCGACGATGCTGATCTTCGCCGCGACGCTGGCGTGCCTGGTGTGGCTCAAGCGCGTTCCGGAGCCGGTCGTGATCGCCATCGTCGGCATTGCATCGATCATCGTTCGCGGACTCTGAAACGTTTTTCCGGTTCCACGCACTACTCCTGTGAAAGGAGCCTCACCCCATGTGGATCGGATCAATCAGAGTGGATGTGAAAACGAAGAATCAGCAGTTCGCCGGAACGGATTCGCTCGTGCGCGCGATCATCGTTCGCGACGGAGCGGAACTGCTGGCGCTGCGCCTGGACTGGCCGGCGGAGAACGACCTCGAGCGCGGCGCGTTTCGCGACTACACGTACTTCACCCTTCCGCGCATCAATCACTTCACGCCGCAGCTTCCGGACGGGATCGGCATGAATCCGATGCCGTATCCCGATCACGGCATCGAGTACTCGTTCGGCATGAACGGCCACTTCACGCTCCGCCTGCGCATCGGCGGCAGCGACATGTGGATCAAGGACAACGTCGACGTGTACATCCGCGAAGTGCGCCAGGTGGCCACGAGCTTCGACACGCTGGCGTGGCAGGAAGACTCGAACTGGTCGTACATCGCGTCGTGGGGCCAGGACGTGGCCATGAGCACCGACGGCAGCGAGGGCAAGACCACCTGGAACCTGAACCTGACCTGACCCGGAACCCGTGAGGCCGCCGCGCAAGGGCGGCCTCATCCCGCGCGATGGCTCTCCTTCGACCGCCACGTCCCGAGTGAGTCGCGGACGAAGCGCTCTTTCACCGCCGCGATGGCGCGTTGCCGCGCAATCGCGTCATCGCCGTTCTGCGCGCCATCGCGCCGCAGCGTTTCGTTGTACACGGACCGAAAGATCCTTTGCGCCGCCTCGGGCAGGTTGTAGCGATAGACGAACGGAATCTCCACGAGCTCGGTCTGTACGTCGATCTGCAGCTGAATGTCCTCCCCGATGTCGGATCGCAAATCCCTCACCTCAGTCGTAGTACTCGTGGCCCACGTGCGTGATCGGGTCCGCACCCATGGCCCACCGCATGGTGTTTTTCATTTTCATGAGCTGGATGAACAGGTCGTGCTCGGGATAGAGCTCCGGCGCGTGCATCGGGCACTTGAAGTAGAAGCTCAGCCACTCCTGCACGCCGGAGAACCCCGCGCGCGCGGCCCAGTCGAGCAGCAGCGCCAGGTCCAGCACGATCGGCGCGGCCAGGATCGAGTCGCGGCAGAGAAAGTCGATCTTGATCTGCATCGGATAGCCGAGCCAGCCGAAGATGTCGATGTTGTCCCACCCTTCCTTGGCGTCGCCGCGGGGCGGGTAGTACTCGATGCGCACTTTGTGAAAGAGATTTCCGTAGAGGCTCTGGTGCAGGTGCGGCTGCAGGATGTAATCGAGCACGCCGAGCTTGGTCACTTCCTTCGACTTGAACGAGCCCGGATCGTCGAGCACCTCGCCGTCGCGATTGCCGAGAATGTTGGTCGAGAACCAGCCGCGGACGCCGAGCATGCGCGCCTTCAGCGCCGGAGCGACCACGGTCTTCATCATGGTCTGCCCGGTCTTGAAGTCCTTTCCGGCCACCGGCACGCCCATCTCGCGCGCGAGCTGGAACGCCGCGGGAAAATCGAGCGCGAGGTTCGGAGCGCCATTCGCGAACGGCACGCCTTCCTTGATGCAGGCCCAGGCGTACAGCTGCGAGCTGGAGATGGTCGGATCGTTGTGATGGAGCGCGGCCTCGAAGGTCTTCGGCGTGTGATGCACGCCGTTCGCGGAGACGTAGACCTCGGTCGATCCGCACCAGACCGCGACGGCACGCGCGCAATCGTTGTCGCGTTTGAATCTGCGGATGTCGTCGCGCAACTGCTCGACCATGTCCGCCTTGGTGGCGCCCTGCTTCACATGCGTTCCGTTCAGGCGGCGCACGTATTCGGGATAGAAGACGCCGGGGAACGGCACGACGGCTTGCAGTTCGTCGCGAATGGGATCGAGGTGCTCGCGCGTGAGCACGTCGGCGTGCACGGCAGACTCGTATGCGTTCTCGGGGAAGATGTCCCACGCGCCGAACACGAGCTGATCGAGCGTGGCCAATCCGAGGAAGTCGCGGATGGGCGGAGACTGCGCGTCCGTGCGCTTGCCGAGACGGATCGTGCCGAGCTGGGTGAGCGAGCCGATCGGTTGCGCGAGACCGCGGCGCGCGAGCATCACGCCGGCGATGAATGTCGTGGCCACCGCGCCGAGACCGGGCAGAAGTACACCGAGGCGTCCTTCAGGGGAGCGGATCGACTGGGGCTGTTTCAAGGGTGCCGACCTCCGCGTTTGCAGAAGGCAAGAGGTGCGCCAGCTCGTTGCGATTTTCGCAAGAGCTCCGGGTTTAGCTTTTGCATCGTGAGCAAGCCGTGCTGGAGCAGATCGTCATCACATCGCAAGCGCAGAACCACTCCGTTCTGATGCGTGAGCTGGTCACGCAATTTCCGTCCGTGTCCATCACCACGACCGACGAGAACGTGGCGGAAGAGATCCGGATCCGCGCGAATGAATGGCGCCGCCGCGACTTCGACGTTTATCGCTTCGACTACGAAATCGATCGCGCGGGAGACGAAGATCTGACGCTGCACATCGTCGATGACGATCCGCCGCGCCCCGCCGCGCTGGAGATCCTGAATCGCTGCCAGCGCGCGATCGGCCGGCGCAATCGCCACACGCAGACGGTGCGCTTCGAAAGAGCGCTGGCCGCCTTTCGCGGCCTGCACGATCTGGCCAAGCCGCTGGTGCGTGCCGACTACAACCATGCGCTCGACACCTGGCAGTGGTTGCTGCGCCTCGAGCCGGACGCGCCGCTGGCGTTGCAGCTGGCCGCGCTCTTTCACGACATCGAGCGGCTCGACTCGGAGGCGGACGTGCGCATCGAGCATCGCGCGCCCGATTACATCGCGTTCAAACAGCTCCACGCCGCGCGCGGCGCCGAAAAGGCGTGCATGATTCTCGAGCGGTGCGGCGTCGACGCGAACACGCGCACCCGCGTGGCCGAGCTCATCACGCAACACGAGCAACGATCGACGGAGGACGTCGAGGTGGCGGTGCTCAACGATGCCGACGCGCTGTCGTTCTTCTCGCTCAACAGCACCGGATTCGCCGATTACTACGGTCCGGCGCACACGCGTCGCAAGCTCAGCTACACGCTCGCGCGCCTCGGCACCGCGGCGCGCGGCCATCTCTCCTCCATCCATCTGCGCAGCGACGTCGAGGAGCTGTTCGCATCGTGCGCCGAATGAACGTGGTCGTGTTCGGCCTGACCATCAGCTCGTCGTGGGGCAACGGGCACGCCACGCTCTGGCGGGGTCTCTGCTCGGCGCTGGCGCGGAGCGGTCACCGGGTGGTCTTCTTCGAGCGCGACGTTCTCTATTACCGCTCGCATCGCGACGTTCACGCGAGCGACGCGTTCGAGCTCGTGCTTTATGACAAATGGGAGTACGTCCACGCCACGGTCCAGCGCGAGCTCGCGCGCGCCGACGCCGCGATCGTGACGTCGTACTGTCCCGACGCATTCGATGCCACGGCGGCGATGCTCGCGTCGCCGGCGCGGCTGAAGATCTTCTACGACCTCGACACGCCGATCACGCTCGACCGTCTCGAGCGCGGCGAGACCGTCGACTACCTCTGGCCCGAAGGACTGGAGCCGTTCGACATCGTGCTCAGTTACACGGGCGGCAGCGCGCTCGACGAACTGCGCAAGCTCGGCGCGCGCGAAGTGCATCCGCTGTATGGCAGCGTCGATCCGTCCGCGCATCATCCCGTCGTTTCCGCGGAGCGCTATCGCTGCCGGCTGTCGTATCTCGGCACGTACGCCGAAGACCGCCAGGCCGCGCTGGAGCGGCTCTTCCTGGATACCGCGCGGCGGCTGCCGGACGCGCGGTTCATCCTCGGCGGATCGCAGTATCCGGAGAGCTTCCCGTGGTCGGACAACGTCTGGTATCTGGAGCACGTGCCGCCCGGCGATCATCCGGCATTTTTCTGTTCGTCGGACGCGACGCTCAACGTCACGCGCGGCGCGATGGCGAAGCGCGGCTACTGTCCGTCGGGACGGCTGTTCGAGGCGGCGGCCTGCGGCGTTCCGATCGTCAGCGACGACTGGCCGGGTCTGGACGAGTTCTTCACGCCCGAGGAGATTCTGGTCGCGCGCGACACGGACGAGGCGGTGGCGCTGCTCTCGCGTCCGCGGGAGGAGCTGCGTGCCGCCGGGGACGCCGCGCGCGCACGCGTGCTGCGCGATCACACCGCCGATCGCCGCGCCGCGGAGCTGGTCGGAATCATGAGGAGGATCTGATGTGGGGCATCATCCCGGCGGCCGGAATCGGCAGCCGCATCCAGCCACTCGCATTTTCGAAGGAACTGCTGCCGGTCGGCTCGAGGCACGACGGCGAGACGGAGCGGCCGCGCGCGGTCAGCGAGTATCTGCTCGAGCGCATGGTCGCCGGCGGCGCGACGCGCATCTGTTTCGTGATCGCGCCGGGCAAGTCGGACATCATCGAGTACTACGGCGGCAGCTACGGTCCCGCGGAGATCTGCTACGTCGTGCAGCCGCAGCCGGGAGGTCTCTGCGACGCGCTCTTTCGCGCGCTGCCGCTGATCCACGATCACGAGATGGTGCTGGTCGGATTGCCGGACACGGTCTGGTTTCCGGCGGCGGGCCTGCGTCTGCTCGGCGATGACGATCTGTCGTTTCTGCTGTTTCCGGTCGAGCGGCCGGAGCTGTTCGATGCCGTCGTTTCGGACGACGCGGGCAACGTGCTCGAGATCCAGGTGAAGCAGCAGGACGCGACGTCGCACTGGATCTGGGGTGCGTTCAAACTGCGCGGCTCGGTCCTGCGCGAGCTGCACGAGCTGTGGTGTACGCGCTCGCCACGCGACCCGTACATGGGCACGCTGGTGAATGCCTGGATGGCTCGCGGCGGACGCGCGGCAGGCGTGCGGCGCGGCGAAGCGTACGTGGACGTCGGAACACTGAACGGTTATCGCGAGGCCATCGATCTGCTGCGCGAGCGCGATGGCCTCGCAGAGGAAGGGTTTGCGGCGCGCCCCGCGCGCCTGATCGCCGTAGGAGAGCATGCATGATGAGTGTCGATATCGAAGCCGAAGTGCGCCGGCTGGGTCCGTGGTTCCACAATCTCACTCTCGGCGGTGTCCGCACGGCGCCCGAGCACTTCCTCGGCGACTATCCGCGCATGAAATGGGAGAAGTTCGCGGATGCGCTTCCGCGCGATCTGACCGGCAAGTCGGTGCTCGACGTCGGCTGCAACGCCGGCTTCTATGCGATGGAGATGAAGCGGCGCGGCGCCGTACGCGTGCTCGGCATCGACAGCGATCAGCGCTATCTCGATCAGGCCCGTTTCGCGGCTTCGGTGGAGGGACTGGACATCGAGTTCGCGCAGCGCTCCGTCTACGACGTCGGCGATCTCGGCGAGCGGTTCGACCTGGTGCTGTTCATGGGCGTGCTCTATCACCTGCGCTATCCGCTGCTCGCGCTCGATCGCCTGCGCGACGTGGTCGGCGAGATGCTGGTCTTTCAATCGATGCTGCGCGGCGACAGCGGCGTCATGGAGCTCGCCGGCGATTACCCGTTCGACGAGCGCGCAATGTTCGATGATCCCGCGTATCCGAAGATGTTCTTCGTCGAGCAGCGTTACGCGAACGATCCGACGAACTGGTGGATCCCGAACCGCGCGTGCGCCGAGGCGATGTTGCGCAGTGCCGGATTCAGGATCATTGCGCACCCCGAGGAAGAAGTGTTCCTCTGCGGCCTGGCGGAGGGAGAGGCATGATCGAAGCGGTCATGCTGTGGAACGAGCCGAACAATCTCTCGCACTGGGACTTCGAGCTCGATCCGGAGTGGCAGATCTTCTCGGACATGGTGCGCGTCGCGTCCGACGCCATCCGTACCGAGAACGGCAGCATCCTGCGCGTTCTCGGCGGGATCTCTCCGATCGATCCGTTGTTCATCGAGCGGATGAGCCGGCAGGGAGTGCTGGACCGGATCGACGTCGTGGCGGTGCACGGCTTCCCGCTCGACTGGAACCACTGGCAGATTCACGACTGGCCGGCCAAGATCGAGGAGATCCGCGCCGTCACGCACCATCCGGTCTGGGTGAGCGAAGCGGGCGTCTCGTCGTTCGGCGCCGAGGAGGTGCAGGAGTTCGGGCTGGAACGGACGGCCCGGCTGCTGATCGGCAAGGCCGATCGCATTCACTGGTACAGCCTGCACGACCTTCCGCGCGCGTGGCCGGCCACGACGCGCCATCGCGAGGCCGAGGGATCGTCGTACTACCGGCACTTCTACATGGGCCTGTTGCGCGAGGACGGGACGCGCAAGCTGGCATTTCACAAGTTCCGCGAGTTCACGCCGCACCTCGGCATCTGCCAGTGGTTCCACTTCGAAGATCCGCGCCTCGACTCGTCCGTGCAGCTCCTGAAGGAGCTCGGCGTGAAGAAGCTGCGCACCGGCTTGAGCTGGGCGGACAGCCATCGTCCGAACGCCGATCAATGGTTCGACCGGCAGATGAAGGCGCTGGAGGATTTCGACGTGACGCTGACGTATTGCTTCACGCCCGAGTCGTGCGGCCTGCGCGCGCACCACACCAGCCCGCCGCAACGCGTGGAGGAGTTCGCGGACTTCTGCGCGCGGATGACGAAGAGGTATGTGTGACGGGCGCCGGGTGGTCTGTGTCGATCTGAACGGCGTGCTCGATTCGTACGCCGGATGGCGCGGTGCGGAACATTGGGATCCGCCGCGCGCGGGCGCGGAGGCGTTCCTGCAGTCGCTGCGCGTGAATGGCTTTCGCATCGTGATCTTCACGACGCGCTGGCCCGATGACGCGAAGCGCTGGCTCGACGAGCACGGCCTGATGCGCTACGTCGACGAAGTGACCGATCGCAAACCGGCCGCGCACGTATTCGTCGACGACCGCGCCGTCTGTTTCCGCGGCGACTTCGACGCCACGCTCGCGGACGTGCTGTCGTTCAGCGCGCACTGGGAATGAGCCGGGCGTAGCGCGCCGCCTGCTCCGCATTTCCGGCCAGCGTGTGGAAGCCGTACCAGAAGGCGAGATAACAGATCGTGTAGAAGTGCAGCACGCGCCGGGACCAGCTCCGGCCGGTCAGGCGCGCAACGGCGTCCGTGACGTCGAGGTCGAGCTCGACCATCGCGCCGGCCAGATCCCAGGCGATGTCCTGACAGCCGATCAGATCGTGTCCCGCGTGATGATCGACGCCGTCGCACTTGAGGATCGTGCCGTCGTTCGCGACGATCCACTCCTCGGCGTGCATCTTGTTGTCGGTGACCACGCGTCGTGCGCACGCTTCCACTTCGCCGATGTGCTCCGAGACATCGACGCCAGTGTTGAAGCGCGCCATCGCGGCGAGTTGGTGCGCGCTCGCGCCGCGGCGCGTGGCCGGCCAGTGGTTGTTGCGGAAGGCGAGATAGCGCGCCACGGTCTCCGGCAGCGCATTGCGATCGACGGGACGCGACTGCTCGAGCCAGCGCGTGAGGAGGAAGCCGCGGTGCTGGCCGATGACCGGCGGCGCGAAGCCGGCTTCCGCGAGCTCGCAGGCGCGCGCGTGCATTTCGTCGCCGCGCAATCCGAGTCCGTTGAACTTTGCGAGCGTTCCGTCCGCGAGCCGGTACTTGCGGCGGCTGCCGCCGGGCAACTCGTGCGCGCCGTCGAAGAGACGCAGCTCTTCGAAATCGGTCACGGCCTTGGTCACGCT
>CAMPKJ010000194.1 GCA_946887105.1 uncultured Acidobacteriota bacterium
TTGCTGCGGAATGCGACGGTGACGGACCGCGACGCCCTGATCATCGATCCGGGCGCGCGCACCATCCCCGGCAAGAAGAACATGGGCAGGAAGCCTGGCGGCAAAGCGCACACGTTCGATACAGGCAAGTTCCTCGGCACGGCTGTGTACCTCGGCGAACTGAAGACGGATGATGCAGGGCGGCTCATTGTGCTGGGCGGACGCGGCGTTTCGGCATCGCACGACGGAACGAAAGCCGTGACATTCGCGAACAACGAAGGGTGGCACGATGATGTCTCCGACGGTCCCGTCACCGCGACCGTTCACTACAAGGGCGAAAATCTGCGTGTCGATCCTGCGTGGGTCGTCGTCGCGCCGCCGAACTACGCACCGATGCAGAAGTCGGTGCGCACGATGTGGGATCTGATGCGCGACGTCGCCATCACGGCGAAGACGCTGCCGAAGCCGGCCCGTCCTTCGTTCGAGCGCGACATCCGCCCGCTGTTCGAGCGCATGACCCGGCTGCAATGGGTGAACGCCGGTTTCGCCGGCGCGTTCGGATGGCAGACGCCGCAGGACTTCACGCAGCCGGAATGGCTCGAGCGGCTTTCCGAGCCGGGCGCCACGAATCGCGAGCTGCGCCGCACCATCGCCAATCACTTCCGCGTTTTCGATCGCGATTCGTATTCGCCGACTCCGTGGCCGTGGCTGTACGGCGACGCGATGAACATTCCGCCCGCGGCGACGCCGCGGCAGAACGCGTCACTGACCGATACGCAGCTCGCGTTCCTCGTGCAGTGGGCGGACGGCGATTTCGACGCCGACTACCAGCCGAATCCCAAACCGCCGCGCCGCATCGAAGACGTGCCGGTCGCGGAGCAGCCGGACGTGCTCACGAAGGCGGCGATGGAAGACTGTCTCGCGGACGCGTTCCATCCCGGCTGCGAGATGACCTGGCCGATGCGCACCGCCTCGATGTACATGGCGCCGTTCCGCCTCCTGCACGCGCCCGAGGGATGGATCGAGCCGCAATACGCACCTCCGGTCGACTCGGCATTGAGCCTGCCGAACGGCCCGCTGGCCGGACAGGTGCCGGGCGGCATCACGCGCTGGATGGCCATCCCGTGGCAGACCGATACGGCCAGTTGCCGCTCCGGCTACACGCGCAGCTACGATCCGTACGTGCCGTCGTTCTGGCCGGCGCGCGTGCCGAACAACGTGCTCACCGAGGAGAACTACGCGAAGGTCATGAATGAGAAGTTGCCGCTCGGCGAGCGCCTGGCCGCATTCGCACAACGCTCGCTCTGGATCCGTCCCCTCGGCACCACCAACTACACCGATCAGATCAACAACATGGTCGATCACTTCGGCGCGCTGGGCGTCGTCGAGGTGCGCAAGGGACCAGGCGATCGCGAGAACTTCCCGGCCACGCTCGAAGTCGAACAACTCGCGCCGAAGCCGAAAGGAAAAGTGAAGGCGCTGCTGGCGGCGATGCCGGAGTCGCTGGCGCCGGAAGAAGATGTCGACCTGACCGGCATCGAGAAGGTGAATCGCTTCCCGCACGGACTCTCGCAGCGGCGGTGATGATGACCGGTTCCTCGGAGTGCCTCGGAGTCCCTCGGTTCCTCGGCGTGTCCGGCCCCTCCGAGGAACTCCGAGGAACCCGAGGAACTCCGAGGAACTCGTGCACGTAGATGTCCTGATCGTGGGTGCAGGGCCGGCCGGTGCAACGGCGGCCCTGAATCTCGCACCGTTGCGCAGCGTCGCCATCATCGAGCGCAACGCCGAGCCTGCACCGCGCATCGGCGAATCGCTTCCCGCCGCCGCGCGCCGCCTGTTTCGCGACATGGGCCTGCTCGAGTCCTTTCTCGCGGAAGGTCACGCGCCGTGCTACGGCAATCGCAGCGTCTGGGGCGATGGGCAGCCGCAGGAGGTCGACGCATTGCGCGATCCCGATGGACACGGCTGGCATCTCGATCGCGTGCGCTTCGAACGGTGGCTGCGCGATGCTGCTGCGTCGCGCGGTGCGCATCTCATCGCACCCGCGACGGTTGGGCGCATCGAACGCGACGGCGATGCATGGCGCGTCGAAACGGAGGCGATGACCATTCGTGCGTCGTTGCTCCTCGACGCCGCGGGACGCGCCGCACCAATCGCACGCCGCCTCGGCGCGCAAACGCGCATCGACGACCGGCTCGTCTGCGGATGGGTTTACGGACGCGATGCAGGCCGCGGCAGCCGCGGACTGACGTTCGTCGAATCGGCGGAGGATGGCTGGTGGTACACCGCGCCGATGCCGAACGGCCGTCGCGTGCTCGCGTTTCATACGGACGCCGATCTGCCAGCCGCCCGCATCGCGCGCGATCGCGATGCCTTGCTCGAACGCGCGCGCGCCACACGCGAGCTTGCGTCATGGCTCGACGACGCGGGCTTCGTCGCGGACGAGACCGCGGGATTCACCGCCGCGCACAGCGCCACGCTCGAGCCGTGCGCGGGCGACGGATTCCTCGCCGCGGGTGACGCCGCGCTGGCGTTCGATCCGCTGTCGTCGCAGGGACTGCTGAATGCGCTCTTCACCGGTCTCGCCGCCGCGGAGACCGCTGATTCGCATCTGCGCGGCGATGCGGAGGCGTTGCGGCGATATCGCGAGACGATCTCCGGAATCGCGGCCGCGTATCGACGCCACCTGTCAACGTTCTACGCGATGGAGCAGCGCTGGCCGCGCGCGGCGTTCTGGGAGCGGCGTCGTAATTGCTAATAACGATCGGCAAGGAGGTCTCTCATGGGGAAGACCCTTGCTTTCATCACAGTCGCGGTTGTGTTGCTGTTGGCGCAACCGGCTGCCGCTTTGGAGTCCGATCGCGAACTGCTCGCGCTGGCAGCGATGCCTCTGGCCGTCGCGGCCGTTGCCGACATCGCGGAGGTTCCTCCCGGCGATCTGATCGATGTCGTCACGCTGCTCAATGACGCCGCTGTCCCGCCGGTGCAGTTCGTGGAAGTGGTGCGCCATGTGCCGGTGGCTTTGGCAGTCCAGGAAGACGGGCGATTCGTCGAGCTCGTGCGCCAGCAGGCACAGTCCGGCGTGCGCGGTACCGAGCTGGTGACGTTCATCGAGGAGCGGTTGTACACGTACGGTCTGCCTGCGACGGTGGACCTGAACGTCACCGCGCCGCGCGTGATCGAGCTCGAGGAAGACCGAATCGTGCCGGCGGTGGTCCACACGCGCGTCGCCGAGGGGAGAACGCATCCGCATGGCGGTCCTCCGGGACAGCTCAAGAAAGCGGCGGGCGTGCAGACCGGCGCGGAAATCGTGCACGGCGGCAAACAGAAGGATCAGAAGTTCGCGCAAGGCAAAGGCAAGAACAGAGGCAAAGGAAAGGGGAAGGGATGAGACACGCCACGCTTGCGATTCTGATGACGCTGTCTCTCGCGGTATGCCAGCAGAAAGAGACCGCGACGAACGGCGACGCTGCTCCGACAGCCGTTGCGGCAGCGACCGCACCGGCGCTCACGCCCGAACAGCTCGGCGAGCTCGGTGGCCTGATCACCAACAATCCCGATCGCGCCAATGAGCTGCTCGCGCAGCACAACATGACCCGCGAGTCGTTCGAGAAAGCCGTTCGCGAAGTCACGGAAAACGTCGACGCCTCGCGACGTTACACAGCGGCATATCGGAAAACGGCGGCCTGAGCGAACGCCCGCGCGGGAGGCCGTGTTCTAGGCGGCATGACGAACGACGCCTCCCTTCGCGCTCATCTGCTGACGCTTCTCGACAACGACAACGCCCACCTCCGCTTCGACGATGCGGTGAAGGACTTTCCGGTCGAGCTGCGCGGAAAACGTCCCGCGGGCGCGCCGCACTCGCCGTGGGAGCTGCTCGAACACTTGCGCATCGCGCAGTCGGACATCCTCGAGTTCACGCGCGACGCGAGCTTCGTCTCACCCGTGTTTCCCGCCGGCTACTGGCCATCGAGCGAGGCGCCGCCGAACGACACGGCCTGGGATGAGAGCGTCGCGGCGTTTCGCAAGGATCGCCAGGCCATGATCGATCTCCTCGGCGATGAGTCGATCGATCTGCATCAGCGCATCCCCCACGGCACCGGCCAGACCGTGCTGCGCGAGATCCTCGTCGCCGCCGATCACAACGCGTATCACCTCGGGCAGCTGGCCACCGTGCGCCAGATTCTCAGCGCTTCTCTTCCGTGAGCGTGGCCAGCGCGGAGACGCTGATGCCTTCCAGCGTCGACACGAGACTGCTCAGGTCTTCGACGCGCTCGAGGTTGGCGATGGCTTGCTTGATGCGCGGATCGCTGACGTTGCGATAGCTCTTGAAGCGGTGCGCCATGAAGCGCAGCAGCGGGATGAGCGTGCCGTTGATCAGGTACGACTCCCGTGAGATGAGCGTCGGATCGGGAGGCGGCGCGGCGGCGATCGGCAGACGCGCGGCGTGCAGCTCGCGAAGCGCGAGCAGCGTCTCGTCGAGTTTCTGCAGGTACGGCGAGAGATCCGGCAGTTCCGGCGCTGCGGCGGGTGCGGACGCATCGGGCAGCGTGACGCCGGCGATCGCCTTGGCCACTTCGCCGATGCGGTCGGAGACGACGCTCAGCTCCGCCATCACGCGCGCGGCGGGATCGGCGTCCGTGCCGCCGAGGCGTTGCACGCGCGTGAAGCCGCGCTTGATCTCGTCCCAGCGCGCGCGTTGCGCGTCGGACATGCGGCCGCGGATCTCGGCGAGCTTGAGCAGGTTCTCTTCCGCGCCGGTGGTGAGCGTCTGCGCTTCGCCGAGATAGTGATCGTCGATGAGGCGCGCCAGCTCGGCGTCGTTCATCGCGGCGTTCACCTTCTCGGCGAGCTTGTTCATGTTGCGATACGAGCCCTGCAGCTTGAACGGCGGCTCGACGCGATACGCGCTCTGCTGCGCGGCCGACTGCACGTACTGGCGATTCACTTTCGCCAGCAGCTGCTGCACGCGCACGAGCTTCTTCATCACCGCCAGGATTTCGTTCAGCTCGACGGACGAGTAATCGTGCGAGAGCTGATCGCTCTGGATGGCCTCGCCGCGCGCCATGCGCACGAGCTTGTGCACGTCTTCCGGATCGCGCGTGAGCAGCGGCGCCGTGACCGGATTCGACGTCAGCGCGTTCTCGATGTAGCTCAGCTCGAACAGCTCGTCGCGCCCCTGCAGCACCTCGCCGAGGTTGTAGACGTCGGCGCGGTTGGCGAGCATGTCCGGGATCTCGAACTTCTCGCCCGACTCCGTATACGGGTTGCCGGCCATGCACACGACGAAACGCTTGCCGCGCAGATCGTACGTGCGCGTCTCGCCGTTCCACACGCCTTCGATCTTGCGCTGCGCGTCGCAGAGCGAGATGAACTTCTGCAGCAGCTCCGCGTGCGTGTGCTGGATGTCGTCGATCATCAGCAGCACGTTGTTGCCCATCTCCAGCGCGAGATTGAGCTTCTGGATCTCCTGGCGTGCGGTGGCGTTCGGCGCCTCGTTCGGATCGAGCGAGCGGACGGAGTGCCCGAGCGCCGGACCGTTGATCTTCACGAACACCAGTCCCAGGCGGTTGGCGAGGTACTCGAGGAGCGTGGTCTTGCCGTACCCCGGCGGCGAGACGAGCAGCAGGAGGCCCATCAGGTCGGTGCGTTTCTTCTCGCCCGCGACGCCCATCTGCTTGGCCAGGTTGGCGCCGATCAGCGGCAGGTAGACCTCGGAGATCAGCTTGTTGCGCACGAACGCCGACATCACCTTCGGCTGCAGTTCGTGCAGGCGAAGCCGTTTGCGTTCGCGATCGAGCATCGCGCTGCGTTTCTGCTGGTAGGCGCGGAACGCCGGCACGCGCTCGGTGGTGAAGCGGCCGAGGCGCGCCAGAAACTCGTCGAGCTCAACGTGCATCGTGCCGTTCACGATGCGCGGGTGCTGGCCGAGCAGGCCTTTGATCTCGGCAGTCGTGATCGCCGAGGAGCGTTCGCGCGCGAGCATGCCGTCCGTGACGATCGCCGCCGCGGCTTCGACGTTCGGGACGTACGCGTGCACGACCGCCCATTTGCGCGCCAGGTCCAGACCGCGCACGTCGATGTCGCACGTCGCGGACGTGCGCTGCACGAATCGGATCGGCTCGCGTGCGATCTCGGCGAAGAGATATGCGCCCGCGCCGTGCGTGTCGCCGAGGTCCACCGGCAGCCACGCGTCGATGGCCGATTGCAGCTCGGCAGCGAGCCCAGTCCCCTCTCCCCGCTCCGCGGGGAGAGGGGGATTCAGGTTGGCGAGCGCGCGGGCTTGCGTCGCCCACTGTTCTTTCAGCTTCTCGTCGTCGAAGTACGCCCAGAACAACACCGCCGCGGCGCGCGCGGCCGGCGTGTAGCGGAGCAGGTCCGCGGTCGAGAGCATGCCGCGCACTTTTTCGGCGATGAGCATCGCGTCGTGATCGTGCACGCCGCGCTCGTAGCCTTCGTCGTAACGCGACGCGGCCGCGGCGCGAATGGAGGACCCCTCATCCGCGCTTCGCGCTACAGCGGGCGTGCCTTCAGTAGCCTTCTCCCCTCCGCTGAGGGGAGAAGGTGCCGCAGGCGGATGAGGGGCAATCCCCGCCGTGAACGCCAGGTACTCGCCCCGGTACACCTCGCCCGTCTCCGACACCAGCTCCTGATCCCACACCTCCATCTCCGGCAGCGGTTCGAAGAAGCCGGTGCCGGTGATGTGCAGGTGCGGGACGCCTTCGCGCGGGACGATGGTCAGCTCGGTGGCCTGCGTGTTGACCGAGAAGCGGTACTCGCCGAAGCGAACCACGTTCCCGTCGCTCTCGAACAGCTCGCCGCGATCGCGCATCGTGCGCGCCGCTTCGTCGCGTGCGGTCTTGAGCCGGCCATCGATCTCGTCAGACCGGACGATGTCGCCGAGCTCGCGCAGTTTTTTCGAGGTCTCGCGCAGCTTGGCCACCATGGCGTCGCCGGCGAAGAAGGCGTTCAGCGCGTCGGTGTCGTGCATCGACTGCGCGCGCCGCGCGATGCCCTGCAGGATGCGCGTGGCCGCGGCATTGAGCTGTTCCGCGCGGCGCTGGCGCTGGTCGATCAGCGACTGCTTGCGCGCCGTGAGCGCCTCGTACACTTCTTCGCGTTTCGTCGCCAGCTGCGCCACGAAGTCGTCGAACTCCGAGAAGCGCGACTCCAGCTCCTCGAGCTGCAGCATCAGCTTCGCCAGCTCCGCGTCGCAACGCTCGGGCGTATCCGCTACCGCCACCGCGTTCGTGACCGTCTGCGCGAACAGCTGGAACTGCACGCCGAACTCGGCCACGCGTTCCTTGCCCAGCAGCTCCTTGCGCCGGTTCGTGACCAGCGCGCGCACGCGATTGGCGGCGCTCATCAATGCCGAGATGCGGTCGAGGATGCTGATGCGGATGGTCGGATCTTCGATCTGCAGCGTGCCGAGGATGTCCGTCAGCAGATTGAGTGACGCGACGACGCGTTCGAGCTCGCCAATCAGCGCCTCGGCCTCGGGCGTCTTGGTGACGTTCGCAATGCGCGACTCGATCGAAGCCGTTTTCTCCGAAAAGGGCGCGAGCGCCTGTTCGCCGGTCAGGAACTGGACGGTGGCCTGCGAAGTCCCGCTGAAGCGCTTCACGATCTCCGCCTCGAGCGCATCGAGCCGCGTGCGGTCGACGTAACGCAGCTCGCGCAGCGAGATGACGTGACCCTGCTTCGACCGCAGTTCGGCCAGGTGCGCGACGTAGTCGTCGATGGTCTTCGCCACCAGGTCCTGCGGCTTCGCGAGCGTCTGCGCGACGTCTTCGACCGCCTTGGCGGCTTGCGCCTTCAACGCCTCGACCTTCTCGAACTCGTCGATGATCAGCTCCGCGGTGGCGCGGATCTCCTTCACCGGCGCCAGCAGGTCGTGCGCATCGGCATGTCCGAACCAGTGATACGCATCGAGCGCACGGCCGGCGGCGGCGATGACGTCTTCGTAGGTCTCGCGCGATGGCGTCTGATCCTCGATGAGCCGGCAGAGCGACAGCGCCGAGGAGAGGCCGCGCACGAGATCGCGATTGCCGATCTTCTCGAGATAGGAACCGGACGACGGCTTCGCGGCCAGATGATCGTCGCTGACGAACGGCGTCTGCCAGATCTGCATCGCGTGCACGCGCGCCGGCTCGGTCGACGCCGACTGGAACACGACCAGCTTGCCGTCGGCGAAGAGCGACCAGCCGTGCACGGTCAGCGGATTCACGACCTCTTTGCGAATGAGGTTGTAGGGAAAGAGCAGCGTGCGTCCTTCGTCGCGGCGATGGAAGACGTACAGCACGTCCTCGCCATTGGGCGAGCGCACCGTGCGCAACAGCTCCATGTCCAGCGGGTCGTGATCGAACAGCTTGGCCTCGCCGGTGCGCAGGTAGTAGCCGCCCGGAAAGATGATCCCGTGGTCCTCGGGCAGCTGGATGCAGGCATGCCCGATCGCGTCGATGCGCCTGACCGACTTCGTGCGCCGGTTGAAGACGTAATAGCGCCAGTTCTTCTCGCGATACGGCAGGATCTTCAACAGGATCAGACTGCCAACGATCGCGTAATGGATCTGCGCGTCGTCGAGCGACTGATCGGGATCGTCGACCGGCTCGCTGAAGATGCCGCGGCCGCTGGCGGTGTTGTCCTCGATCTTGATGGTGACGTCGCCGTGCAGCGTTTCGACGAACACCTCGTCGTGGATGGAGACGTGGGGGAACTTGCCGGCCACGTAGTTTTCGCGCGTCGTGGCCGTCCACTCGAAATCATGACGGGGCGGGAAGACGTGATCGCGCTCGCCGCGGTTGTCGATGTAGGTGATGGTTGCGTCCACACCGACGTTCCAGCGGAAGACGCGGATGTCGGTCAGCTTGTCGCTGGTCTGGAAGACCGCCAGCAGTTTCGAGTCGACGCGCCGCAACTGCATCAGGCGCGAGTTCTTGTAGAACTGGTACAGCTCGCGGAAATCGCGCAGGAAGCGCTCGTCCTGCAGGAACGGCGCGGGCACCGGCGCGAAGTCTTCGAGACGGTGGACGGAGAAGACGTCCGAAACGAGAGTCTCCGTTTTCAATCCGATGAAGACGTTGTATCCGAACACGAGCAGCCCGCCGGCCTCGACGATGTCGCGCGGCACGCAGTTGTTCTCGGTGCGGATGCGATCGCTGCCGAGCAGCGCCATCTCGTATCCGCCGAAGACCTCGATGCGCCGCTTGTTGAGCGCATCCGCCTTCGCGGCCAGCGTCTTTCCCGACCCCAGCAGGCGGTCGCGGAGGATTTCGTAAGTGCCCTGTTCGATCATCGGTGTTGCCTGTCATCCCGAGCGTGAGTCGAGGGACCTGGTGGTCGGGGCGGGTCCGTGCCTCTTAATCGGGCCGCCCGAACCCCCCAGGTACCCCGACTCACGC
>CAMPKJ010000195.1 GCA_946887105.1 uncultured Acidobacteriota bacterium
CGTGTGGGATGCGCTCAACGAGCCGTATCAACTCTCCCTCTCGTACGTGGTGCAGGTCGTGACCATCGACTCCGACCGCGATCTCGTGCAGCGCCCACCGGTGCTCAGCGGCGTCACGCAGCATCACCAGATTCTCGGCGAGGTGGAGGCATGACCGTCACCATCGTCACGGATGCCGGCACGTTCGTCGCCGCGCCCGAGCCGCCGATCGTCCGCACGGCGGTGTTCATCGCGCGCGTGGTCGATGAAGTGAGCGGCGCCGAGCCGCGTACGCCGATCGACATGCGCACCGATCGCGAAGTGGCGTTCGCGCGTGCGGGCACCGGCGGCATGATCTCGGTCTCCGGACGCGTCGAGCATCTCTTTCCCGACCTGGCCACGACGAACTACCAGCTCGAGATCACCATCGCGGCGCGCGGCTATCGCACGCACACGCGCACCGAGACGATCCTGGCCGGCTCGCAGTTTCCGATCGACCTCGGCACGATCGCGCTCCGTCCGTTTCCGGTTCGCGTCGAAGGGCGCGTGACGAAGGAAAGCGACCGCACGCCGATCGCCGGCGCTGTGATTCGCGTGATCACGCCGAAGGTGCTGCTGCTCTCCGTGCCGGCGTATTACGACCATCCCGCCGGGACCGCGGTGACGGCGCGGACGCTCACGCCGGGCGCGGCACATGCGCTCGCCGGAGACGCGCCCGCGGGCGCGATCGCGTTCGCGTTGAACAACGTGGCCGGCCTCGGCGCGGGTGGACTGCTGCTCTTCGATGGCCGCGAGTACGGCGTGATCGCGTCAGTCGACGCCGGTGCGAAGACGGTCACGCTCGAGCACGCGCTGCGCCGGAGTTACGCGGACGGCGCGGTGGTGAACGAGGTGGGCATCGCCGCCGGCGCCGCCACCACCACCTCGCGCGACGTGAATGCGGGCGACGGCATCCTGCTCCTGAATGCGCCGCTTGCCGGCGATGCACTATCCCTAGGCGGCGCTCCGATCGAGTACCACGACCTCGGCGTGGTCTCCGATGCGGACGGCTTCTACGCCGCGAATGGAGTGGGCGGCGTCCGCGAACCAACGTTCCGTGCATCGGCAGGCGGCTTCGCCGATCTCGACGTACCGCTGGCCATCGATTACGCGAACCCGGTCAATCCCTCGAGTTTCCGGCTCAGACCCTGAGCCCAAGAAAAGGAGAGTTCCGTGCCTGAATATCTAGCACCTGGCGTATACGTCGAAGAGGTCGACAGCGGGATCAAGACCATCGAAGGGGTGAGCACGAGCATCGCCGGATTTGCCGGCGTGACCGTGCGCGGACCGGCGGGCGGCGGTTTGCCGCTGCTGGTGACGAGCTTCAGCGAGTTCGAACGGCAGTTCGGCGGATTCTTCGACTTTCCGCTGCCGTTCGCGGCGGGACACAACTTCCTGCCGTTCGCGGTGAACGGCTTCTTCGCCAACGGCGGACGCCAGCTCTACATCAAACGCATCATCAACGGTGCGACCAGGGCCAGCGGCATCACCAAAGGCGGGCTGGTCACGCGATTGCGGGCCGGCTCCGATGCGCTTGGCGGCACGCCCACGATCACGCCGGTCACGCTGCGCGGTTTCTCGAAGTCGCCGGCCACGAAGGTGCGGCTGGTGATGGAGAAGAACGGCGTCATCACCACGTCCAACGATCTCACGGTCAGCAACGTCGATCCCGCGACCGGCGTGGTGACGTTCACCGGCAACATCGCCGGCACCGGCACGTTCGAGGCGAAGTACACGTCCGTGCTGACCGACATCGCGTCGATCAACGCATCCGGCGGCGTGGTCGCACTCGCGGCACTCGGCGATCCGCGCGCGGCCTCGGTGACGCTGACGGCGAAGGACGAAGGGGCGTGGGGACGCGACATCGTCATCACCGCGGCGCACGAAACGCCGGTGCGCGCGAAGATGGCCGCGGGCGGCGACATCGGCGGCGACGGCAGCGCCGACTCGACGAAGATCGGTCTCGAATCGGCGAAGGGCTTCTACGTCAACGCATGGGTGGAGGTCGAGCGCAGCACGGGCGTGAAGCTCTACCGCCGCGTGCTCGCCGTCGATGGTCCGAACCTCCGCCTGGCCGGACCGTCGATTCCGAAGGCCGATCTTGCCGCGGACGTCTTCGTCTCCGTCGCGGAGTTCCGCATCACCGCGTCGTACGGCGGTGTCACCGAGACGCACAGCGGACTGACGCTGGAAGACGTTCCCGGAAAGAACCTGGAGAAGCGCCTGGCCGCGGATTCGCTGCTGCTGAGCGCCAATGCCGCGGGTGCCGGCAAGACCGATCCGTTCTTCTATCCGTCGGGCGACAACGGATTCAATCTCGTGCTCGATGCGGGCGGCGTGAACGGTTCCGCTCCGACCACGACGCAGTACGTCGGCGGCGGCGATCCGGGCAACCGCACCGGACTGAAAGCGCTCGAGGACATCGATCGCATCAGCATCATCGCCTGCCCGGGGCAGACGGGCCTGGTGGTGCAGAACGCGCTGATCGAGCAGTGCGAGCGCCTGAAAGACCGCTTCGCCATTCTCGATCCGCGCACCGCGAACGTCGCCGACATCCAGTTGCAGCGCCAGCAGTACGACACCAAGTACGCGGCACTCTACTTCCCGCGCGTGAAAACATTCGATCCGATCACCGAAGACGACCGCGCCGTCCCGCCCAGCGGCCACATGGCCGGCATCTACGCGCGGACGGACATCGAGCGCGGCGTACACAAAGCGCCGGCGAACGAGGTGGTGCGCAACATCACCGGCTACGAAGTGACCATCAACAAGGAGACGCAGGACGTCCTCAATCCCAGTCCGACGAACGTGAACGTCTTCCGCGACTTCCGCGCCGACGGCCGCGGCCTGCGCATCTGGGGCGCGCGCGTGATCACCAGCGACACCGCCTGGAAGTACGTCAACGTGCGGCGTCTCTTCATCTTCCTCGAGGAGTCGATCGACGAAGGGACGCAGTGGGTGGTGTTCGAGCCGAACGACGAGCGTCTGTGGGCGCGCGTGAGCCAGAGCATCTCCGCGTTCCTGACGCGCGTGTGGCGCGACGGCGCGTTGCTGGGCAGCACGCCGGAGGAGGCGTTCTTCGTCAAGTGCGACCGCACCACCATGACCCAGGACGACCTCGACAACGGAAGGCTGATCGTGCTGGTGGGCGTCGCGCCGGTCAAGCCCGCCGAGTTCGTGATCATCCGCATCAGCCAATTCACCGCCAGCGCGGCGACCGAGTAACGGAGGAACGCCATGCCGCAGACAGGACAGCGCAACGATCCCTACCGAGGCTTCAACTTCGAAGTGCAGATCGACAACATCTCGCTGGCGGGTTTCCGCGAGTGCGGAGGCCTCAGCTTCACCACCGATCCGGTCGAGTACCGCGAAGGGACGGACGTCCCGCTGCACGTTCGCAAGCTCACCGGCCTGCGCAAGTTCGCGAACATCACGCTCAAGCGCGGCATCACCCAGAACGCCGAGCTGTGGACCTGGTACAAGAACGTGCTCAACGGCAAGGAAGACCGGCGCAACGGCGCGATCGTCCTGCACGACGAGCAGCACAACCCGGTGGTGCGCTGGAACTTCGAGAGCGGCTGGATCACGAAGTGGGAAGGTCCGTCCGTGAATGCCACCAGCAACGACGTCGCGCTCGAGAGCATCGAGATCGCCGTCGAGCGCGTGGAGCTGGTGTAGGCGGGGAGCGACACCGTGCCGCTCTACACAGCGCCGGGCGTCTACTTCGAGACGCTGGACGAGAACGCGGGACAGGTCCGCCGTCTGCGCACCGACGTGGCCGGCTTCACCGGCATCTGCGAGCGCGGTCCGCTCGACGTGCCGGTGCGCGTGACCTCGTGGGAACAGTTCCGCACCGCGTTCGGGAACCTGATCGCCAACGCGATTCTCCCGTGGTCGGTGAAGGCGTTCTTCGAGAACGGAGGGCGGCGCGCGTGGATCGTGCGCGTGGCCGCACCCGCCGCGCAGACCGCCACCGCGGGCGTGCAGCCGGGCGATCGCATGTCGTCGGTGGTCGCGGCGGGAACGACCCTCGGATTCGCCGCCGGCGCGGTGGTGACGCTCACGCAGTCGAGCGCGACGCAGACGTCCGCGATCGTGCAGCCCGCCGACCGGTTCTCGTCGTTCGTCAGCGACACGAGCGGCTTCACGCAAGGCTCGCTCGTGCGCATCTCCCAAGGTGGCAAGCCGACCACGTACGCGCATGCGATCGCGGTCGACGCGGCCGCGAAGCGCGTCTACTGGAATCGTGCGCTCGACGCCGCGTATGACCTCACGCTGCCGATCGACCTGCACACCACGCGGCAGCGCGACCGGCTGCTGGCGAAGGCCGACTCGTCGACCTTGTTCTGGTCGCGGCCGATCGAGAGCGCGTTCGACCTGCTGCGTCCCATCGACTTCGCGACCGGCGCATCGGCCGCGAGCGGAACGCTGCTCGACCTGCACGCCATCCCGGCGCTGCGCGTCGATGCGGCGAGCCCCGGCGCGTGGGGCAACGATCTGCGCATCTCCGTCTCGCGCGTCAGCCTGCACGCCACGCGCACGAATGGCGTGCAGCCGGCCGGCGGCGGATCTTCGATCGTCGACAGCGTCACCGGCATGAGCATCGGCACGGTGGTGCGCGCGTTCCAGGACGGCGACGTGCCGGTGCATCGCATCGTGCGGCGCGTCGACCACGCGCGGCGCCTGCTGCTGTGGGACGCGCCGCTCGCATTCGATCTCACCAAGCCCATGCAGTTCGAGAGCGTCTCGTTCACGCTCTCGGTTACGGAGAACGGACGCGTGCGCGAAACGTTCGCCGATCTCAGTCTCGAGCCGACGGACGCGAAGCGCTACGCGCCGCTTGCGGTGAACGGCGTCTCGCGGTTCATCCATCTCGAAGCGCTGGTGACGTCCTCGCCGGTGCCGGAGTCGCATCCCGACCCGCAATCGCCGGCGCTCGAAGGAGGACGGCTTGTGCTTCGCGGCGGCCGCGATGGCATCGCGGCGTTGCGCACGCTGCATTTCACCGGGACCACCACCACCGAAGAACGCCGCGGCTTGCGCACGCTGGAGCTCGTCGACGAAGTGGCGCTGCTGGCGATCCCGGACGTGCTCATCGAGCGCGTGCCGCCGGTCGAATTCGCACCGCCGCCTCCGCCGCCCGAGCCCGATCCGTGCTTTCCGGCGCCGCCTGCGCCGCAGATTGCGCCGCCGCTGCCGCCGAAGTTCCACGAACAGAGCGCGACGTTCAGCGAGGACGAGATCTTTCGCGTGCAGAGCGCCGCCATCGAGCAATGCGAGCGGTTGCGCGATCGCTTCACGATTCTCGATCCGCCGAACTTCCGCGCGTTCGACCTCGGGCAGATCGAGAGCTGGCGGCTGCGCTTCGAGACGAAATTCGCGGCGCTCTACTTTCCCTGGATCGTCGTCTATGACCCGCTCGGCCGCGGTCCCTCGCTCACGCGCGCGCTGCCGCCGAGCGGTCACGTGGCCGGGATTTACGCGCGCTCCGATCTGGCCGTCGGCGTCCACAAAGCGCCGGCGAACGAAGCGCTCGAATGGGCGCAGGACGTGACGCTCGAAGTGACGCAGGCGCTGCACGAACTGCTCAATCCGATCGGCATCAACGCCATCCGCTCCATCGCCGCGCGCGGGTTGCGGGTCTACGGCGCGCGCACGGTGAGCAGCGATCCGTCGTGGCGCTACGTGAACGTGCGGCGGCTGATGTCGATGATCGGCGAGGCGCTGGACGAGGCGCTGCAGTGGTCGGTCTTCGAGCCGAACGAAAAGGTCCTGCGCGAGAAGGCCGGGCTCTCGATCTCCGTCTTTCTCGAGAGTTTGTGGCGCGCGGGCATGCTCGCCGGCAGGACGCCCGGCGAAGCGTTCTACGTGAAGACGAGGAGCGAAGACGAGCGGCTGCTCGCCGAAGTCGGAGTCGCGCCGGCCATCCCCGCGGAGTACGTCGTGGTGCGCATCGGACGCACCGAGGACGTGCTGGACATCAGCGAACCGGAAGGAGCGGCGTGATGGCAATCGGATTGTTCGGCCAGCGTCTCGATCCCGTCCGCACGTACAACTTCGTGATCACGCTCGCCGACTCGTCGAGCGTCCTCGGCACGATCGCGAGTGGGATCCAGAACACGCTGCTCGGCGGATTCAGCGAGTGCAGCGGCCTGGAGACCGAGCTCAAAACCGAGGACTACAACGAAGGCGGCAACAACGGCACCGTGCTCAAGTTTCCGACGCGCGTGACGTGGTCGAACATCAGGTTGAAGCGCGGCGCGGCGCTAAACGACGAGCTCTGGAAGTGGCATTACGGCTTCGTCGAAGGAACGGGCACGCGGCGCGACGGAATCATCATGCTCCAGGACGACCAGCACACGCCGGTCAAGATGTGGACCTTCAAGCGCGGACTGCCGGTCAAGTGGACCGGCCCCTCCTTCAACGCCATGCAGGCCCAGGTCGCGATCGAAGAGCTCGAGATCGCGCACGAAGGGCTGGCCATGCAGAACCCCGGATCGATCATCGGCGGCATCGCCGGCGCGATCTTCTGAGGAAGCGAATGGACGTTCACGTCGGAGAGATGAACAGCACCGTGCGCGTGAGCGACAACGCGGGCCTGAGTCCCGAGGTGTTCGAGCGCATCGTGCAGGCGGTGCTCGCGCGGGCGAAGGACGAGATGGCGCGCGAAGAGCGCGTTGGTGCCGAGCGGAAAGTGCGCAGCAGCGCCGGAGGGGCGGAGTAGGCGATGAGCATCCGTCCGAAAGCGAAGTTCCAGCGGCTCACGTCGAACCTCACCGGCGTCGCGTCGGAGATCGAGGTCTCGTACAACCCCACCGAGCTGACGTTCAGCAAGAGCGCGCAGATCGCCGAGATTCCGATCCCCGGTCTCGACAGTCCGATCCTGCAGTTCGTGCGCGGGCAGGCCGAGACGCTCAACGTGGAGCTCTTCTTCGACTCCACCGATGACGGCATGGGTCCTACCGCCACGCCGGTCACCGAGAAGACGGACAAGTTTTATCAGCTGATCAAGATCGACCGCTCCACGCACGCGCCGCCGGTGTGCCGCTTCATCTGGGGCGATCAGGGATTCCCCGGCTCGAAGATGACCGGCACCTGGGCGAGCCAGAACCGGCAGAACGGCTTCCAGTGCATCGTCGACAGCGTCAAGCAGCGCTTCACGCTCTTCAACGAACAGGGACGCCCGCTGCGCGCGACGCTGAGCGTGACGCTGAAGGAATACCGCACCCTGGATCAACAAATCGCGGAGATCTTCCAGCAATCGCCCGATCACACGCACGCGCATGTCGTGCAGCGCGGCGACACGCTGGCGCGCATCGCCGCGGACCGCTACGGCAACGCCGGCGACTGGCGCGCCATCGCCGAACAGAACCGCATCGACGATCCGCTGGAGCTGATCCCCGGAACGATCCTGGAGGTACCGCCTCTTCGCTGAGGCGCACGCCATGTCACCGGTCCCGATTTATCGCGAAGGGGAGAACTTCTACGTCCCCCACTTCGAAGTGAAGATCGCGGGACATTTCCTGCCCAACGACGTACTGCGCGACGTTTCGCAGGTCACCTACAAGGACAACGTCAACGAGATCGACTCGTTCGATCTGGTGGTCAACAACTGGGACGCCGACCGCCAGACGTTCAAGTACGAGCCGACCGACAACGCCGATCTGTGGGACATCTTCGATCCCGGCAAGGAGCTCGAGCTGTCGATGGGCTACGTCGGCAACGCGCCGCTGATGCTCAAGGGGCAGATCACCACGCTCGAGCCGAACTATCCGGAGAACGGCGTCCCCACCATCAACGTGCGCGGCCTGAACGTGCTGCACAAGTTCCGGAGCAAGCAGCACACGTGGTCGTGGGAGAAGAAGAAGGACAGCGACATCGCCGCGGAGATCGGAAAGCAGAAGGTCAGCGATGACAAGCCGGGCATCAACTTCCGCGTGAAGACGGATCCGAAGTCGCGCGCCGCCGAGGACGACGAGTTCGTGTTCATGAACAACCAGTTCGACATCGTCTTCCTGCTCGAACGCGCGCGGCGCCACAACTACTCGGTGTTCCTCGGCAAGGACGCGGAAGGGGAGTTCCTCAACTTCGGTCCTTCCGATCAGCCGCGGCAGCCGGAGTACGAGCTGGTGTGGGGCAAGTCGCTCACGTCCTTCCGGCCGACGCTCACCACCGCGAACCAGGTCTCGAAGGTGACGGTGAAAGGGTGGGATCGCCGCACCAGCAAGCCGATCTCGTTCACGGCCGAGTTTCCGAAGGACTGCAAGCTCAACGCGGACCAGACCGCCGTAGCGCGCGCGGTCGGCGCATCCGAGGAAGTGATCACCACGCCGCCGGTGCGCACGAAGCAGGAGGCGGAGAAACGCGCCAAAGACGAGCTGTGCAACTTCCGCCGCAGCCTGATCAAAGGCAGCGGCGTGACGGTCGGACTGCCGAAGCTCCGTGCCGGCAACAACGTGAAGGTCGACCTCGGCGGCAGCCGCTTCGACGGCATGTACTTCGTCACCGCCACCACGCACACCATCGGCACCGCCGGCTACCGCACCAACTTCGAAGCACGACGCGAACAGAAGTAACGACGGAGGAGAGAACGCGCGATGGCAGTCCTGAAGCCCGGTTCGATCGACGATGACGGCAACTGGCTCGAGCCGGATGCGATGGCGGTCTACATGGAAGCCGCGCTGCCCGAGTCGCCCGATCCGGAGGACTCCGGCAGGGTCGGGCGCCGCCAGTTCCTGATCGCCATCTCCACCGGCGTCATCGACTACCTCCGCCTGCACCAGAACGACGCGTTCGAGACGCACACGAACTGCGGCGGCACGACTCATCACGGAACGCTGGAGATCAAGTGAGCGACATCAAGTAGCGCGAGGGAGAGACACGAATGTCACAGGTCAACGGAGTGATGGTCGGCACGGTGAAGGATGTGAGCGATCCGGCCGGCGAAGGGCGGGTGAAAGTGCACTTCCCGTGGATGGGCGGACAGAGCGATTCGCAATGGGCGGCGGTCGCCTCGCCGATGGCCGGCGACGGACGCGGCGTGTTCTTCATGCCCGAGCTCGAGGACGAAGTGCTGGTGGCGTTCGATCACGGCGATCCGAACCAGCCGGTGGTGCTCGGCTTCATGTGGAGCGGCCGCGACAAGCCTCCATCGACGTCGACGCGCGAACGAATGATCAAGTCGAAGAACGGCCACGCCATCCGCTTTCTCGACTCCACTCCCACGGCCGGCGACAAGGGCGCGCTGATCATCGAGGACGCGCACGGCAACACGATCATCCTCTGCAACGGCAAGATCGTCATCAAGAGCACCGCCGTTCTCGAACTGCGCGCGCCCACCGTGACCATCAACGGGC
>CAMPKJ010000196.1 GCA_946887105.1 uncultured Acidobacteriota bacterium
GCCACCGCTTTCCGACGATCCGAAAGCGGTGGCTGCGGCCACCGCACTCCAAAGGCAGCTGGTCCTGGCCCGCTGCGCGGATCGCGACGATCTGCGCTTCGATCCCTTCGCGCGGCTGCTGCGCGGCGAGGAAGAAGAGGACGAGGGAAGCGAGATCGACGAAGAGCAGATCGAAGCGATGGCCGCATCGGTCATGACCGCGTTCGCGGCCTGCCTGCCCGGCTTCGCGCGCAGCAGCGCCGCGCACCTTCGCGAGAACTTCCTGAACGGCCCCGGCGCGATCCGCTTCGGACGCGAGCGCATCGAGGTCTTTCTTCCGCGCATGCCGCTGGCGTTGCTGCTGCGCATGACCGGCGTGCACGGCAAGACGTTCACGGTGCCGTGGCTGCCGGAGCATCCGATCGTGCTGCTGCTGGCGGAGGATGCATGAGCGCCGCGCGCAAGCAGGGCGAAAGCCCGGACATCGCGCGCGATCCGGCGCCGCAGCAGCGGAGCGCACGTTCGCGCGCGCCCTTGCGAAAGATGCTCCGCGGCGCGGGCAATAACGCCATCTCCGGGCTGGTGCAGGCGAAGCTGCGCGTCGGTCACGCGGACGATCCGCTGGAAGCGGAAGCCGACAAAGCCGCCGCAACGCTGGGCGGCGGCTGCTGCGCCGGAAAGGCACACGGCGAGCGCTGCGATGACTGCGTGCAGCGCAAGGAAAGAGAGAGTTCCTCGGTTCCTCGGAGTGCCTCGGAGTTCCTCGGGGCCGCACCCTCTCCGAGGAACTCCGAGGCACCGAGGAACGCCGAGGAACTCGCATCGCGCGCGCTCAGCGGCACCGGCACGCCGCTGGACGCGCAAACGCGCGCGGAGATGGAGTCGCACTTCGACGCCGACCTCGGCGACGTGCGCGTGCACACTGGTGGCGAGGCATCGTCGTCCGCCGATGCCATCGGCGCGCACGCGTACACCTCCGGGCGCGACGTGGTCTTCTCCGGCGGCGCGTATCAGCCGCGCGGCAGTGATGGACGCCGCCTGCTCGCACACGAGCTCGCGCACGTGCTGCAGCAGCGCGGACATTCCGATCGCACGCTGCGCCGCGAAGAGAAGAAGAAGCCTCCTCCCTCCGCACCGGTCGACGATCCGTGCTCGATCTCCGCGACGTCGCTCACGAATGCGCAGCTCGTCGACGTCTATGCGCGAACGCTGCTCTACGTGAAGTCGCACAAGAAAGGGGAGGACGATCTCTGGTACGACCACGGCAACCTCCTGCGCCGGCTGGCCGAGGAGCGCCACTCGCGTCTGCGCCTCGGCCACGTCTGGCTCGGCGATCCATCGCTCACCGCCATGCCCGGCGCGCTGTACGAGCTGCGTTCCGGTCTCGGGCGCGCCGTCGAGGTCGTTCCCGCCGACGTGAAGAAGGAGGCGGGCAAGCCTGGAGGCGACGGCAAGACGTCGGTGATGACGCCGTCGCAGTTCAACAGCTATCTCGAAAAGCAGCGCATCCCGTCCGTCGACATCGCCGATTACTTTGCGAAACAGGAGCCGGGCAAGCCGGTCGATCCGCTGACGTACGTGCTGCCCGAGCCCGAGCGCCGGAAGCCGAGCATTTGGGATCCGGCGCCGTGGGACCCGCAGGACCTGTCGACGATGTTTCTCGATCCGGTGGGGATGGGCGGCGCCGCGTGGGGAACGGCCGGCGCAAATGCCTTCGGCCCCGCCTCGCTGTTCGGGCAGTTCGCGCACGATCCGATGTCGCGATCGATGTTCAACGCCGATCCGGCCACGCTGCGGCGCAGACAGCTCAGCGGTGGACAGACGCAGTGGCGCGGCCGGATGCCGGAGCTCGCAAGCGGACGCGGAAGCTGGTCCGACATCGCGCGACAAACCGATCTGAACAAGATCCACCCGACGTTCGAGGTGGTCGACTACCGCGACAGGCTGTCGGGCAAACTCACGTCCGTGACGCATTCGCTCTCCGAAGGCGGCGAGGCGACGCGGTGGTACGACACGAAGTTTCAGCGGGCGATCGGGATGCAGGAGCCGTGGAAGGTCGACGTTGCCATCGACCGGCTGAACACCGAATACGGCTCGAACATGCAGCCGATCGATCTGGTCGACAAGGTGCAGCTCGCGATCAACGACGACGCGGTGGAAGGATTCCGCACGCACGTGATCGAGGACGTGCGCGCCAATCCCGGCCGGTACGCGACGCTGCTGGATGCGCTGCTGCGCAAGAAGCCGGTGGTGGCCACGGCGGCGGACGGCACACAGACCACGCTGCGCACGTGGAACGAGCTGCAGAACGCGCGCGCCACGAACACCATCACCGAGGATGTCTACAGGTCGACCATCCGGCGGATGTCGAGCAGAGCGGGCGACCGTGTCGTCGGCAGCGGCATCACCACTAATGAGATCAGGGCACTGCAACAGTTCCGCAGGCAGAACTGGAATCTCAGTCCCGAGGTGTGGAAGAAGACGGTCACGCCCGAGCTGAACGAGGCCATGCTCAAAGGGACGATCGATCCGGTCACCGGTCTCGTCAAACCGGGTTACGCCGGATTGATGAAACAGAGCGCGAAAGGCGGGGCGAAGGTGGGTCTGGGCATCACCGCCGGCGTCGATGCGTACCGCTTCGCAACCGATCCGGACGCGCATCCGGACATGCTCCGCGAGGCCATCATCGACCTCGGCCTCGGTGCCGCCGGCAGTGCGGGCAGCGCGATGATCGAAAGCGGCATCGGCGCGTACACGTCGAACGCATTGATCGGCCAGACCTCCCGCAGCGCCACGATGTTGCGCCTGCTCGGGCGCGGCGGCGGCGGTCTTCTGGGCGGACTGGCGGCGCCCGCGGTGACCATGGCCGCGCTGATGCTCGATTCCGAGGAGCATTCGCGGCTCGAGTATTACGGCGCGATGGCGCGCAGCGGCGCGAGCGCCGGCGCCGGCGGACTCGCGGGCGCGCTCGCCACCGGTACGTACTTCGCCATCGCCGGCAGCGAGTTCCCGCTGGTCGGCAACGCCATCGGCTTCGGAGTCGGCTTCGGCGGCGCGCTGGTGTTCGACGCGATCTGGGGCGAGGACATCGAATCGGGCGTGCGCGAGTACGGCGGAGAGCTCGGCTGCGTCGACAGGGTGGTGCCGAAGTGACGGTGCACGTGCTCGTTCCGGCCACGCCGTTCGCCAATGCGCGCGCGCATCTCGATGCCGAGCTGGCGCTGCTCGACGCGCGGCTGCACCGCCAGGTGCTGCGATTGCGCGCCGCGCGTCTCATGACCGAAGACCAGTTCCGCGGGTTGTACATCCCGGACGAACAGGTGGATGCGCTGCTGCGCGCCGATGGCAACCACGACGAAGATCCGACCGCGGCGGCGTTGACGCATGCCATCGAGACGCTGCGCGGCGCGATCGATCTGCGCTGCGAGCTGGCCATGCGGGAGGGAATCGCGCTTCCGCTGCTCGCGCTCGCGCAGCATTGCGGGCTGGATCGCTTCGAGCTCGAGCTGCTGCTCGTGGCCGCCGCGCCGGAGATCGATCTGCGCTATCAGACGTTGTATGCATACGCGCAGAACGACGTCACACGCCGCGCGCCGGCCATCGATCTCGCCTTGCAGCTGCTTTGCGAAACGCGCGACGAGCGTCTCGAGCGCCGCGCCGCCTTTCGTCCCGATGCGCCGTTGCTGCGCGACCGCCTGCTCCGCCTCGGCGAAGACTCGCAGGAAAAGGACATCCCGCTGCTCGCGCATCCGCTGCGCACGGATACTCGGGTGGTCGACTTTCTCACCGGCCGCGATGCGCTCGATGCCGCGCTGTTTTCGGCGGCGCGTCCGGTCACGCCGCGGATGACGCTCGACCGGCTCGTGCTCGCCGAGGATGTGCAGGAGCAGATCCTGAACGTGCTGCCGCGGCTGGCGCGGCGCGACGCGGCGCTCGTGCTGGAAGGCGCGCGCGGAACGGGGAGGAAGAGCATCGCCGAGGCCATCTGCGGTGCGCTCTCGATGCCGATGCTCGTCGTCGACGGCGCACGTGCCGCGGCCATCCCCGATGCCGCCGCGCTCCTGCGCCGTGAAGCGCTGCTCTCCGGCTGCGCGCTGGTCATCGAAGATTGCGAAAAGCTCGACTGCGGCGCGCTCGCGCCGGCGCTTCGTTTTCTGATCGCCACCGATCCGGTGGCTTCGCGCGACGGATTCGTGATTGAAGTGCCGATGCCGAACGCGGCGATGCGCATGCGGCTGTGGCGCGACGCCGGAGCGGTCGATGCGGAAGAGTCGCTGGCCGCGAAGTTCGTGCTCAGCGGCGGGCAGATTCGCGATGCCGTGCAGCATGCGCGCGGCGCTGCCGTGATGCGCGGCGCTGTGTCGATCACGAATGACGATCTCGTGGCCGGCGCGTATGCGCAGTCGAGCAGCGCGCTGCGGACTCTCGCGCAGCGCGTCGAGCTGCGCTATCGCTGGAACGACATCATCCTGCCGCCCAGACAACTGCAGCAGCTGCGCGAGGTCTGCATCGCGTCTCAGTTCCGGCGCACGGTGTTCGAGGACTGGGGCTTCGACGCGCGTCTGGCCGGCGGCAAGGGGATGGCCGTGCTGTTCAACGGTCCGAGCGGGACCGGCAAGACCATGGCCGCATCGATCGTGGCGGCGGAGCTCGGACTGCGCATGTACCGCATCGACCTGGCGTCGGTGGTCAGCAAGTACATCGGCGAGACGGAGAAGAATCTCTCGCGCATCTTCACCGAAGGGCAGGCCGCGAATGCGGTGCTGTTCTTCGACGAGGCCGATGCGCTGTTCGGAAAGCGTTCCGAGGTGAAGGACGCGCACGATCGCTACGCCAACATCGAAGTCGCGTATCTCCTGCAGCGCGTCGAGAGTTACGAAGGTATCGTCATCCTGGCCACGAACCTCGGGCGCAACATCGATGAAGCCTTCGCGCGCCGCATGCAGCACACCCTCGACTTCCCGTTTCCCGACCCCGCGCAGCGCGAGCGGATCTGGCGCGGCATGTTGCCTGATAGCGCGCCGCTCGCCGCGGACGTCGACTTCCCGTTCCTCGCCAAACAGTTCGAGCTCTCCGGCGGCAACATCCGCAACGTCGTTCTCGCCGCCGCACTCCAGGCCGCATCGGACGGCGGCGCGATCGGCATGCGCCAGATGATCGCCGCCACCGCGCGCGAGCTGCAGAAGATCGGACGTCTCCCGTCGCGCGGCGAGTTCCGCGAGTACTACGACTGGATCCGCGAGTCATGAAGATCACCGAGCCGCCGGAGAAATCGGAATCGGATGCGCCGCGCTCGGGCCGCCCGTCACGTTCGGGCGCGAAGCAGCGGCTGCAGCGGCTGGTCGGCAATCACGCCGTGCAGCACCTCCTCCGTCCGCAGGATGATCCGATGGAAGCGGAAGCGCATCGCGTGGCCGCGTCCGCGAAGGGCGGCGTGCCGGTTTCGCTGCGGCGTGCGGCAAACGCGCGGCTGCACACCGATGGTGCGGCCGGCGATGCCGCGGCTTCGCAGCATGCGGCGGCGTACACGGTCGGCCGCGACGTCTACTTCGGTCATGGGCTCTACGATCCGCACTCGCCCGAAGGCGCGGCGCTCATCGCGCACGAGCTGACGCATGTCGTGCAGCAGAGCGGCGGCGATGCGAAGGCCGGCATTCACGCGGCGCCCGTCGGCGTGGCGCGCAGGCCCGTCTATCCACGTCCCGAAGACTTCGTGACGTTCGAGGAGTTCGCGCAGGCATGGCCCGATCGCGTCACCAGTACCGACGCGCTGTGGGAGATGTGGAATCGCCAGACGCGGCGAGGCTGGACCATCCGCGCGCTGCAGGCCGCGGGCATCGATCCACGCGCATGGATTCCGAGGTACGGCTTCCGCCAGAACATGGACAACATCAACAAGGTCTACGAGTACTACGCGAGCCTCTATCTTGCGAATCCACGGCTGCGCTGGGCGGCCATGGCCAAGCTGGCGGGCGGCGAGGTCTATCGCGGGCTCGAAGACGAGTTGCAGCCGCAGATCGACTTCGCCGCGGCGCTCGACGACAACGATCCGAGAACGATCGGCCTCAACGACCTCTATGAAGCGTATGCCGGCTCGATGATCCTGATCCTGCTGGAGATGCAGCAGGACATCTTCTTCGACATGGCGTGGCAGCACGAGGCCTATCGCACCGAGGGCATCAGTGCGATCAGGATGGCCTTCGAGCGCGATGAGATCAGTTTCGAAACCTACAAGGCCTGGCTGGACATCGACTCCGGCGACGAAGAGCGGATCTGGGAAGGCAACAAGAGCCTGCTGCGGCGCGAGCAAGGCCTGATCCTCGAAGGCGGGGAGGAGTACTTCGGTCGCGCATTTGCCGGCGGGCAGACGCGGAAGTTCCAGGCCCACTACGCCCGCATCCGCAACATCCCCGACTACGGCATGATCCCGGACGACATGTCCGCGGAGGCACTCTCGCCGGTTCCGGGAGGCACGCGCTTCTCGAAGAGCGTCCGCGGCGGCGACATCACGCTCTTCAAAGATCGCTGGAAGTGGATCGAGACGGACATGTTCCCGAAGTTCAAGGCCATGGCCGTGGCCGATCTGCGCCGGCTGCTGGCCATGCCGGTGTCCACGCTCGCGAAACGGAAGTTCTGATTGCGATGGCCATGAAGACCGCCGCCGCACCGCAGAAATCGCCCGATCACGGCACGCCGGACCGCAAGCCCGCGGAACGCGCGGTGCAGCCGATCCAGCGGATGCAGCGCGCGGTCGGCAATTACGCATTCCAACAGCTCGTGCAGATGAAGTTGCAGGTCGGTGCTCCCACCGATCCGCTGGAGCGCGAAGCGGATCGCGTGGCCGAGCAGGTGCTCGCTCCAGGAGCATGCGGAGGTTGCAGCAGCGGGCATCCGTGCGCGAAGTGTGAGGAGCCGCAAACGATCCAACGCAAGGAAGCATCGCCGCATCCCGCCGCGGACGCCGGTGGTGGCGACGTGCATGCGCGCATCGAGGCGTTGCAGGGCGGCGGACAACATCTCCCGGCGCCGGTGCGCACGTTCTTCGAAGGTCGATTCGGCGCCGACTTCGCGCCGGTGCGGGTCCACACCGGCCCGCGCGCGAACGAGCTGACCTCCGCGGTCCAGGCCCGCGCCTTCACGTTCGGCAGAAACGTCGTCTTCGGTGCCGGCGAGTACGCGCCGGAGACCGGCGAAGGAAAGCGTCTGCTCGCGCACGAGCTGACGCATGTCGTGCAGCAGGGCGGTGGCGCGAAGGGCGCCGAGCCGGTCATCCGGCGCAAGACCAAAGTGCAGTCCGCGATCGACGACGCCGACATCGCGCAGGTCGAAGCGCTCCATCACTCGGCATTGCAACTGGCCACGCCGGACCAGAAGATCGCGCTCATCCGCCTCATCCTCGAGAAAGGTGGACCGACGTACCGGCTCGACCTGCTCTGGCAGGGCGTGAGCGATGCCGTCGTCGAAGCGAACATCGATCTCTGGACGAGCACGTGGGCGCAGCACGCGGGCTCGATGAGCAATCATCCGCGCAAGAGCCAGTTCAACCGCGACGTCGAAGACGTCGCGAATGCGATGCTCACCGAGAGCGAGGCCGCCTGCGAGGGCTACCTGCAGTTCTACGGGCTCACTCCCGACTCGGTGAAACCGGGCGAGAACACCGCGGAGCGCGATCAGTCGGTGAACGCCGTGCAGCGCACCGCCATCGATGTCATGGGCGCGCAGACACAGCTCAAGCGTCTATGGGCGGTGATGATCCCCACCGATCCGAAGTATCTCGGCTACGGCTCATCGATGAAGGGCAGCTACCCGTTCGAGCTCGACAACCCGCCGATGTATGCGTCGCCCGAAGGGATGGAGCTCTGGACGAAAACCGGCGCGGTGGTGCGGGAGCTCACGACCGCCATCGACGACTATCTCGAAGCCTTCCCCGAGCTCTATCCGCTGGTGATGGGCGGAAAGTCATCGAAGCGTGATGCCTACACCGACGTCTCGCGCACCAGCCTCGCCGCTACCAAACCGGTGGACGCGATCGAGCAGGGCCTGCGCGAGACGCTCGAAAACATCCGGAGCAGCCGGTCGTCCATCCGGGTCCTGGCGCGCGATGGAAAGCTCGGTCCGGTCGCGCAGCAGTTGCTGAGCGGCGCGCGGTCCGTCGGCGGGCGAAACTGGAAGACCGGACCGGTCTGGTCGGCGATGGTGCCGGCCATCACCGCGAAAGCGGGCGTGGGCACGATGTTGCTGGAAGGCGCGCTGATGCTCGCGGTGCAGATCGCGCTGGCGGTGTCGACGGGCGGCTTCGGGAATCTGCTGCTGTCCGCTGCACAGGCAACGCTGTCGTATGCGGAAGCGAGCGTGCTCCAGACCGCGTCCGACACGTCGCTCACCGCGAAGAACGCGCTGGTCAGCAAACAGGATGTGGCCTCGGCGAAGCTCACGGCCGCCATCGATGCGGCCTTCCTCATCTTCGACATCATCCCCGGCGTGAAACAGATGCGCGGCGCCTGGAGCGCGGCACGCGGCAGCGGTCACCTCGTGCAGCAGGCCGCGGCGGAGCTCGAGAAGAAGGTGCTGCTGTTCGAATCGAAGATGATGCAGAAAGCGGAGAAGGCGGAGCTCGACGCGCTGCGGAAGTCGATGGAGCAGGAGGCCGACGCCGCGAGGAAGAGCCTGCAGGAAACGAAGGCCGCCGCCGCCGATGCGCCGGAAGCGGAGAAAGTGCTCGCGCAGGCCGAGGTGCGCAAGGCCGAGGAAGCGCTGGCCAGGGTCGACAATGCCTTGCAGGCCACGAAGGCCATCGAGGCGGGCGACATTCTGGTGGTCGAGATGGGTGGGCGCCGGTACAGCTGGGTTCCGGGCCGCGGCCTGGTCATCTGTGCGAGTCCGTGTGCGAAGGCGGTGCATTGGATCGAGGACCGCGGCCGCGAGTTGGCGGAGGAAGCGACCGCGCATTCACCCCTCGCCGGCACCGCGTTCGAGAAGCGGCTGAGCTCCGCCAAAGCGCACATGGCCAGCATCGATGCGAAGCTGAACACGACCGCGCTGACGCCCGCCGAATTCGAGCGCACCACGGCGCATGCAGACTCGATCATCGCGGAGCTCGAAGGCCAGCATCGCTTTTCGCTGATGCGCTACCCCGCCACCGGCGCGAAGGACACACTCGATAACGTCAAATGGGCCGAGGGTCTGATGCAGGAACTGCAACGACGCAGGCAGGCCATCGAGGCGGTGGACAAGAAGTTCTACGGC
>CAMPKJ010000197.1 GCA_946887105.1 uncultured Acidobacteriota bacterium
GACGCGGTCAGCGTGAAGTATTCGAACCTCGTCGACGACTTCGTGAGCGCGACGGCAGACGTCGACGATCTCGACGATCCGTTCAAGGCGGACGATGTCGTGGAGCTACGTCTGGGCGCCGAGTACCTGTTCTCGACGAGGATCCCTTTTGCGCTGCGCGCGGGTTATTGGCGCGATCCCGCGCATTCGGTGGTCTGGAACGGACCGCTCAACCACCCCAACTTCATCGCCGAAGCGCTGCTCTATCCGGAAGGCGAAGACCAGACCCACCTCTCGATCGGCGCCGGCGTCGCGTTCACGCGCTTCCAGATCGACGCCGCGTACGACACGTCGGAGCACTACAAGGTCGGATCGATCTCGATGGTGACGCGCTTCTAGTGTGGTGAGTCGGAAGTCGGTCGCGTTGATTTACGAGCGCCGACGGGCCGACTGTAAGGCGCCGCGACGCAGGCGATGCGGGACATCGCTGAGGAGCGGCAACGCCGCAGGCGGCCCGTCGCCGCCGTAAAGCAATGCGACGGACTTTCGACTCACCACACTAGCGCAGATCCTCGAGCGCGACGTTCATCAACTCGAACCGCTCCCAGCCGCGGAAGTCGTAATGCCACCATTCCGACGGGAGCGGCTCGAAACCGTGCTTCGTCATCACCTCGCGCAACAGCGCGCGATTCGCGAGCACGTCCGCGGGTAGATCCGTGAACGCGTGCGCCGCGCGTTCCGTGAAGTCGTCGTAGCCGGTCGGCATCGGCAGTTCGGCGCCGCTGCGGAGATCGATCAGCGTGAGATCGACCGCCGCGCCGCGGTTGTGGCGCGAGCCCCTGGCCGGATCGGCCACGTAATCAGGGTTCCGGATCGGCTCCCACATCGCCTCGGTCACGCGGTAGGGGCGGTAGGCATCGAATACTTTGAGGCCGACGCCGCGCGGGGCGAGCTCGCGCTGGATGCCGGCCAGCGCACGTGCCGCCGGTGCGCGCAGATACGCCTTCGCCACCGGATAAAGCGTCTTCTTCATGAAGTTGTTCGGCGTCGCGTAGCGGACGTCGATCGGGATGCCGAGCGATTCGAGATCGACCAGACGCTTCTCCGGATCCGCGTTCGCGAGACGCTCGTACGTGGCGACGTCGGGAACGACGCGCAATCCGTAGCGATTCGGCGCGATTTGCGTCGCGCAGGCAGCGAACAGGAAGAGGATTGCGGTGAGGCGGCTGGCGCGTGTCATGGCGCAAACGATAATGTACGGCCTCCATGGAGCTCGACATCTTCTTCTCCATCTGCCAGACCGAAGTGCACGGCTACCTGCCGAGCGAGCGGGTGATGTTCGAGAATTTCTTCGAACAGATCGAGCTCGCCGACGCCCTCGGCTTCGGCACCGCCTGGGTGGCCGAGAGCCATCTCTCCACGGAGATCCAGAAGATGAATCCCGGCGCCGTGATCCCGCACTTCACCGGCGAGATTGGCCTGAACACCGACATCCTCCAGCTCGCGCACCGCGTCTTCGCGCGCACCAAACGGATCAGCATCGGCTCGGCGATCATGAACATCCTCTGCAATGGCGGACCGATCGCCGCCGCCGAGCGCGTGAAGACGTTCCTGGCGCTGCACGGCCTCGACGAAAACGAGCGCCGCCTGCTCACGGTCGGCTTCGCATCGGGACGCTTCCCGTTCATCAACATCCCGTACGGAATCGTGCCGCGCAACGCGGTCGAGAGCGCGACATGGCCGGTGGTGAAAAACAAGATCTTCGAAGAGGCGACGGAGATTTTCCTGCGCCTGCTGCGCGGCGAGATCCTGAGCTCGGACAAAGTCACGCCGCGCTCGCTGAGACGCGGCGACTTCCGCAAAGAAGAAGACTGGCAACGCATCATCGACGCTCACGGCCAGCAGGTCGACGAGATCCCGCTCGAGCCACGCTGGCATTTCCCGAATCTGAAAATCGTGCCGCAGGAATCGCGTATGGATCTCTTGCGGCTGTCGATCGGCTCACACGACGCGGCCACGCAGATCTTCGCGAACACCTTCCTGCCGGTGGGCGTGTTCAATCTCTCGATCACGCCGGGCGACGAGATCGAGCAGACCAACGTCCGCATGCGCGAGCATTACCACCCGGATGGCGGACCGTGGCAGCGGCGGCTCATGCCGCGCACGGTGCTGGTGTTCATCAACGACGATCCGGAGCAGGCGCGTGCAGAGGCGCGCGACGCGCTGTCGAACTACTGGCGCGCGCTCGAAGGCACGCTGGACGAGGCGAAAGTGCGCCGCGCCACGAACAACGCGCTGGTCGGCGATGCGCAGACGATCGCCGCGCAGATGCAGGAACGCTTCGATCCCGAGGACCGGCTGATGCTCTGGTTCGACTTCAATAATCATGACTCAAAACGTGTCATGAAAAACATGTCCGATTTCATGAACAAGGTAGCGCCACGTTTTGCGTAAGCTCTCGATCGCCGCCGTACTGCTCCTTCTTTTCGTGTACGGCACCTGGCACCTCAGCCGCGCGCGCACGTTCCAGCTCTTCGGCGAGATCGTGCCGCGCGTCGAGACGGATCGCAAAGTGGTCGCGCTCACGTTCGACGACGGACCGCAGGCCAACACCGTCGACGAGATCCTCGGCACGCTGGCGAAGCATGACGTCAAGGCGACGTTCTTCGTCATCGGCGCGGAAATTCACGAGCATCCGCAGGCCGCGGCGAAGCTCGTCGCCGCTGGGCACGAGCTCGGCAACCATTCGTACTCCCACCGGCGGATGGTGCTGAAGTCGCCGTCGTTCATCGCCTCGGAGCTGGAGCGCACCGACGCGCTGATCCGCGCGGCCGGACATCGCGGGCCGATTCACTTCCGCGCGCCATACTGCAAGAAGCTAGTTGGATTGCCGTGGTACCTCGCTCGGCACGGACGCACGCACGTCACCTGGGACGTCGAGCCGGAGTCGACGCCGGAAATCGACGCCGACACGAATCGGCTGATCGCGAACGTCGTCGAGAACACGCGGCCGGGCTCGATCATCCTGCTCCATCCGTGGTACGACGGGCGCGGGCGAACGCGCGCCGCCGTGCCGGTCATCATCGAGAATCTGAAACGCAAGGGCTACGCGTTCGTCACCGTCGACGAGTTGCTCCGCATGAGGCGCACATGACCACCATCACCAGTGACGAGGCGGTACAGACCTTCGACGAAAGCGCGGCGCCGAACTTCGCCCGCCCAATGCCGAACTGGCAACCGCTGGTCGAGTACCGCCGCAACGGCGTGGCCGAGAACACCATTCACGGCGCCGTGTCGTGGGTCTCGGGCCGCAACGTCATCTATTCGTTCGGCGGCAACGTCGAGGTCTACGGCCGCTCGATGGTCAAGCCGATCATGATGAAGGTATTCCGCAAGGAGTTCGCGCGCGCGCTGACGAGCGAGCAGCAGGCCATCTCCTGCGCATCACACAACGGCGATACCGAACACGTGGCCGTGGCGCGGTCGATCCTGCGCGAAGCGGAGTGGGGCCTGATGCAGACGCCGCACGACGTGCCGCTGGTGCAGTTCGGGCGGCAGGTGCGCCGCCCCCGCCGCTGGTATCACTGCTGCTCCGGCGAGCACGCCGCCATCCTGCACGGCTGCCGCCTCAAGGGCTGGCGCCGCGTCGGCTACGTCTGGCCGCATCACCCATTCTTTCAGGAGTACCTCGACTACATCCGTGGCGTGCTCGGCCCCGAGTGGAAGACCGGCACCATCGCGAAGGACGGCTGTGGACTGCCAACGGTCTCGATGACGGTGACCGACCTGGCGCGCCTGTTCGCGAATCTGGTCACCGAGAAAGACAGCGACTGGATCTGGAGCGCGATGGCCTCGCATCCCGATCTGATCGGTGGCTTCAACCGCCTCGACTCGACCGTGCTCAAAGCGTGCGGCGGACGCGTGCTGGCGAAGGAAGGCGCGGACGGGCTGCTCGGTCTCTCCATCGAGCATCCCGAGTTCCCGGAAGGTCTCGGCGTGGTGGTGAAGATCGCCCACGGCTGGAACCCGCAAGCCACCTGGTACATCGCCCGCTACATCCTCGGCGTGCTCGGATTCGAGTTCCGCAATCCCTACAAACTGCGCCGGCAGAAGGCGTTCATCGTGCCGGAGGTGATTCCGCCGGGCCTCAGAGAACGCATGGCGGCGATCGTGCCGTGGGACTCGTGGGATCCGGACATCGATCGATGGGAGTTCGACGCGGAGGAGTTCGTCGTTGCGCCTCGCTAATTTCATCGACGGCGCGTTCGTCCCGCCCGTGTCCGGCGAGTACTTCGACGACCTCTGTCCGGCCACCGGCGATCCGCTCGCGCAGATTCCGGATAGCGATCATCGCGACGTTGCCAACGCCGTCGCCGCCGCAACGCGCGCGTTTCCGTCGTGGTCGGCGACGCGCGCGGACGATCGCTCGCGCATCCTGCTGAAGCTCGCCGATCTGATCGAGCGCAATCTCGACGAGCTGGCGCGCATGGAGAGCGACGACAACGGCAAGCCGGTGGCGCTGGCGCGGCGGATGGACATCCCGCGCGCGGTGGCGAACTTCCGCTTCTTCGCCACCGCCATCCTGCATCACGCCACGGAAGCGCACGTCACCGATCAGGCGGCGCTGAACTACACGCTGCGGCAGCCGGTTGGTGTGGCCGGACTGATCTCGCCCTGGAACCTGCCGCTCTATCTGCTGTCGTGGAAAATCGCGCCCGCGATCGCGTCCGGCAACACGTGCGTCGCCAAGCCGTCCGAGCTCACGCCGCTCACTGCCAATCGCCTGGCCGAGCTGTCGCTCGAGGCGGGACTGCCGCCGGGCGTGATGAACATCGTGCACGGCTACGGCGCGAAGGCCGGCGCCGCGATCTGCGAGCATCCCGGCGTGCCGCTGATCTCGTTCACCGGCGGCACCGTCACCGGCGCACGCGTGGCCGCCGCCGCGGCGCCGCTGTTCAAGAAGCTCTCGCTCGAACTGGGCGGCAAGAATCCGAATCTGATCTTCGCCGATGCCGATCTCGACGAAGCGATCGCCACGTCGATCCAGTCGAGCTTCGCCAACCAGGGCGAGATCTGCCTCTGCGGGTCGCGCATCTTCGTCGAGCGCAGCATCTACGACACGTTCGTGGAGCGCTTCGTCGCCGCGACGAAGAAACTGCGCGTCGGCGATCCGGCGGATGCAGCGACCGACGTCGGTGCGCTGATCAGCGACGCGCATCTGCAGAAAGTGACCGCCTACCTCGCGCTCGCGAAAGAGGAAGGGGGCACGATCCTGACCGGAGGCATCCGCCTGGACCGGCCTGGCTATTTTCTGGAGCCGGCGGTCGTCACCGGTCTGACCTGCGAATGCCGCGTGCTGCAGGAGGAGATCTTCGGCCCGGTGGTCACGATCACCCCGTTCGAAGACGACGCCGACGCGATCCGCTCGGCCAATTCGACGAAGTACGGACTCTCCGCTACCGTCTGGACGCGCGATCTCAAACGCGCCCATCGCGTGGCCGCCGCGCTGCACGCCGGTACGGTCTGGATCAACTGCTGGCTGCTGCGCGACCTGCGCGTGCCATTCGGCGGCATGAAGGAAAGCGGCGTCGGACGCGAAGGCGGATTCGAATCACTGCGCTTTTTCACCGAGGCAAAAAACGTGTGCGTGAAACTATGAGCGAAAAAGGTCAGATCGTCGGCGGCATCCTCGCACCCCATCCTCCCCACATCGTCTATGGCGAAAATCACTGGCGCAACGAGCCGAAATCCGAGTGCGGCTGGGAAGTGCTGCGCTGGGCTTACGAGCGCGCGCGCAAGCATTTCCTGGAAAAGAAGCCGGACGTGATCCTGGTCCACTCGCCGCACTGGCAAACCGTGATCGGCCATCACTTCCTCGGACTGCCCGAATTCCACGGCCTCTCCGTCGACCCAATCTTCCCGAACCTCTTCCGCTTTCAGTACGACCTGAAAGTGGACGTCGAACTGGCGGAAATGATTGCGGACGAAGGGAAGCAGGATGGCCTGATCACGAAGATGATGCGCAACCCGCACTTCCGCGTCGACTACGGAACCATCGTCTCGTGTCACATGATGAATCCCGACTGGGACATCCCCATCGTCGGCATTTCGTCCAACAACTCGCCCTATTACTTCTCCAATGAAATGGGCCAGCAGCAGATGCTCAAGCTCGGCCAGGCCACCAAACGCGCCATCGAGAAGAGCGGCAAGCGCGCCATCCTCCTCGCCTCCAATACCCTCTCCCACCGCCACTTCACCACCGAGCCCGAAATCCCCGAAGACATGTCCCGCGAGCACGTCTATGAGCACAGCGGCTACCTCTGGGACATGCAGGTCATCGACCTCATGCGCAAAGGCCGCACCAAAGAGCTCCTGGCCATCCTCCCCGAGTTCATGGACCACGCCGTGTCCGAAGTGAAGGCCGGATCACTCGCGTGGATGCTGTCCGCCCTGGACATGCCTGACTATCCGGGAGAGGTGTACGGCTATTGGACCGTGATCGGGACTGGGAACGCGGTGGTGGGGTGGGATCCAGTTTTGCGCGCTTCCGCGACGACGCAGGGGGGACCGAATTGAGAATTGAGAATTGGGAATTGAGAATTGCGTAGCGGGGACGATATTCGCGATCGGGCGTTTCGGTTTGCGTGTGACATCGTCGCGCTGAACGATGATCTTCGCGGAGCTCGCGACCTCACGCGGCAATTGCTTCGGGCCGGCACGTCCATCGGCGCCAATTTAGAGGAAGCGGACGCCGCACAGAGCAAACCGGATTTCATTTCAAAGTGCACCATCGCGCTGAAAGAAGCGCGCGAATCGCACTATTGGCTTCGTCTCTTGCGCGCGTCCGGCAAGATGCCTGATGGAGATCGTCTCCTGAGCGACGCAAACGAACTGGTGGCCATCCTCACCGCCATCGTAAGAAAGGCCTCTGCACAATGAACAATTCTCAATTCCCAATTCTCAATTCTCAATTCGAGGCCCTGTGATGATCCTGAAGGCCTACATCGTCCCCGGCCAACCGCACCCGTTACTGGCTCCGGAAAAGAACGCCGGCTGGGCAAGCCTGCGTAAAAGCTATGACGCCGTCGGCAAAGAGATCGAGAAATCGGGTGCGGAGCTCCTGCTCGTCTACTCCACGCAGTGGTTCTCGGTCATCGGGCATCTCTTTCAGGTCGATCCGAAGCCGAAGTGGACGCTCGTCGATCCGAACTGGTACGAGTTCGGGGAGATCCCGTACGAGTTCCGGATCGATCCGGAGTTCGGGAAGCTCTATTGCGGGATCGTGAAGAAGCAGGGCATGCAGGCGGCCACCGTGGCGTATCACGGGTTTCCGATCGACACCGGCACGGTGGTCGCGCTGAAGCTGCTCGATCCGAACAATGCCATCCCGGCGTCGGTCGTCTCGTGCAACATCTACGCGGAGCGGGAGGAGACGCGCGCGCTCGGGTTCGCGGGCCGCGCGGCCATCGACGCGTATGGGAAGAAGACCATCGTCGTCTGCGTGACGAATTTCTCCAATCGCTATGAAGTGGCCGAAATCGATCCGGCGCACGACCGCATCTCGTCGCAGAAAGACGACGAGTGGAATCGCAAGCTGCTGGAGATGCTCGGAGAGGGGCGCCTGGAAGACGTGGCCCAGGTGGCGCGCGACTTCGCCCGCGAGGCCAATGCCGACATGGGCTTCAAGGCCATCTGGTGGCTCGGCGCGGTGATGGGGGAGCACAACAAGTACGACGGCAAGGTGTGGGACTACCAGCCGGTGTGGGGCACCGGCAACGCCATCGTCGAGCTGACGCCGAACGAACGGAAGCAGATCGACTGGGAAAAGGAATTCGACGAAGGACCGATGCCCGATCTCTCCGCGATGGGCGGCACCGGCCTCGAAACGCACAACGTGCTCGCCGAAGCGCCGAACGTTCATCGCGCCAGCGAGATGAGCTCGCAGGAGGAGACGGTCATCCGCACCGACCGCGCCCCGAAACCGGTCGGTCCCTATCCACACGCGCGCCGTGTCGGCGACTTCCTCTTCCTCTCCGGCATCGGTCCGCGAAAGCCGGGCACGGGCGAGATCCCGGGCATCCGCGCGGATGGCTCCCACGACATCGAAGTGCAGACCCGCGCGTGCATCGAGAACGTGAAGGCCATTCTCGAAGACGCGGGCAGCTCGCTCGAGAAAGTGATCGACGTCGCGGTTTACCTGACGGACATGGAAGGCGACTTCGCGAAATTCAACGAGGTGTACGCGGAATACTTCGGTACGATCCAGCCGACGCGCACGACCGTCGGCGTCGACTCCCTGCCGACGCCGATCTCAGTCGAGCTGAAGGTCATCGCCGCGGCGTAGCTGTCAACCACGAGGCACGCGCTCGGCGCCGCACGCTGTCGTCATCCCGAGCGTGAGTCGAGGGACCTGGGGGGTGGCGGCACGAGGCACGCGCTCAGTGCCGCACGCCGCCCGGGTCCCTCGACTACGCTCGGGATGACAGCGGCTCGGCGTAGGCGTCCATGAGCCGTTCCGCGGCGCGGTCGTAGCCGAACTCCTGAGCGCGTTCGGCCGCCGCGGCGCGGAGCGGAGCGGCGTCGCGCGCGAGCATCGACGTCGCGAGCGCCGCGAGCGCGTCTGGCGTGGGCGCGGACGCGATCCAGTCGCGCGGCACGAGCGCGCTGACGCCTTCGATCGGATAGGTCGCCACCGGAACGCCGCACGCCATCGCCTCCAGCACGGCGCGATGTCCTTCATCGGAGCCGCGGGCCGTGAACAGCAGCAGATCCGCGGCGCGGTAATGCGCGGCGAGGTCCTCCTCGTGATAGCCGGCCCAGACCACGTCGTCCGCGATTCCCAGCGTCCGCGCGAGCTGTTCGAGCGCGGGACGATGCTCGCCGTGTCCGATGATCATCAGCTTCGCGCCGCGCATCATCGAAAACGTCTGCAGCGCATCTTCGAACCCGCGTCCTTTCGACAACTTGCCGATCACGGTCACGAGCTTCCGCTCGATGTCGTACGCCGCGCGCACATCCGGTCCGTCGGGCGCGAACTGCGAGAGATCGAGCGGCGGCGGCGTGAAGATCGCGTTCGGGACGGCATCGCGAAAGGCGTCATTGATCGCGAACAGATGATCCGTGCGCCGCAGCAGCGAGCGCGTGAACGGATCACTGCGCAGCACGCGTCGCGCG
>CAMPKJ010000198.1 GCA_946887105.1 uncultured Acidobacteriota bacterium
CGTCTTCTTCGTCTCGATGGGCGAGCACGAGACGCAGCTCGATGACTTCGCGAAGGCGACGAAGCGGACGACGGTGATGAAGGCGCCGACGCGCGAAGCGATCGCCGACGTTGCGGCGCGCATCCGCAAGACCATCGAGCCTCCGCCGCCGACGCCGCGCGTGCTCACCATCGAGCCGAAGACGTTTGCGCTCGGCGACGTGCAGCCGGGTGCGTCGTCGATCGACCATCGCATCACCATCGGCAGCAATCGCCCGACCCGCGCGGTGGTGCGCATCGATACGCCGCCCGGCATCAGCACGCAGACCATCGGCGAGATCGCACTGCCGTCGACGCTGGCATTGCGGTTCGAGGTTGCTGAGGATGCGGCGCCGGGTCCCAGGCAGATCGCGATTCACGCTGCCGACGCCAGTGCCACCGCAACGCTGAACGTCATCGAGCCGCCGATCCTCGCGCGCATCGCGATGGCGCTGGCGGCGCTCGTGTTTCTCCTCGGCATCGGCGCGTTCTTCCATCTGCGAAACAAGGCGCGGAACTGTCTCGAAGGCGAGATCGAGATCGTGCAGCCGCGCGTCGCGCCCGATGCGGCATTCGTCGGACTGCCGATGCTGAAGAAGAACGAGCTCGCCTTGAGCTCGATCGTACCGGCCGGCGCACTGGCCGGCACCGACGCGCGGCTGTTCGTCAAGCGCAGCCGCGGCGAGAAGAAGGTGTGCATCGCTTCGATGGGCGGCTCGCTGCGCGTGAACGACGTCGAGACGCCCGTCAGTGAGCTCTATGACGCCGACGTGATCCAGCTCGGCGACGCGAAATTGCGCTTCAACCATACGGGCCAGGTCCGGCCGGCAGGAGAGGAACTGTGAAAAACAACGTCGTCTTTCGTCCCACTGTAGTGATCGGCCTCGGCGGCACCGGATACCACGCGCTGCTCGAGCTGAAGAAACGCTTCGTCGATGCGTACGGCTCCGTCCCGCCGATCGTGCGCTTCCTGTCGATCGACACCACCGAGAACGCGGAAGGAACGGCGCGGAGCGAAACGGAGTCGCCCGCGGGCAAGCTCGATCGGCATCTCGATCACAACGAAACGTACGTGCTGCAGGTCGGCAACCCCGGCAATCTCGTGGGCAACGGTACCAATCCGCATCTCGATGAATGGTGGCCGCCGGAGATTCCGACGCAGGCGATCATCGCCGGCGCGGGACAGGTGCGAGCGCGCGGACGCCTGGCGCTCTTCGCACGCGCGGGCGAGGTGTACGCCCGCATCCGCCGCGCGGTCGACGACGTGCGCAACATCCGCAATCAGAAGCAGATGTTCGCCGATCAGTTCCAGGTCTCGAGCCGCGCCGGCGTGGAAGTACACATCGTCGGCAGTCTGGCCGGCGGCACCGGCAGCGGCACGTTCCTCGATGCGGCGTTCATGGCCCGCGACATCATCGGCAGCGACGAGCAGTCGAACTTCACCGGCGTGCTGCTGCTGCCCGGCATCTTCACGCGCTACGCCGGCGTGGCGCTGGTGAAGCCGAACGCGTACGGCGCGCTGAAAGAGATCGAGTACCTCTCGACCACGAAGACGCCGTTCACGGTCGACTACGGGATGCGCCGCGTGGAAGTGAACCGTCCGCCGTTCGACGTGCTCTACCTCGTCGACAGCATCAACGAGCAGGGCCGCGTCGTCACGGAGCAGAGCGATCTCCTCGGCCTGATCGCGGACGGCATGTACGTGCAGATCGGATCGCAGATCGGCACCGACAGCGCGAACGCGGTCGACAACATCAAGACGCAGATCGCCACCGCGGGACGGGTGAAGGGACGCTCGCCGCAGTACTGCAGCTTCGGCGTGGCCTCGCTGGTGATGCCGAGCTTCGACGCACTGCTGTTCGAAGACGCGAAGCGCCTGGTGAACGACGATCTCCTCAACGGCGCGGTCGCCGACGCCGAAGTGGAAGAGGAGGTGCAGCGCTTCATCGACCAGAACCGGCTGCGCGAGGATGAGGCGGATCAGGTGGTCGAGTTCCTCAGCCAGCGCGAAGGCGGCGGGCAACTGCGCGTGCCGATGACTCTCGGGCAGCTGAAGTTCGACAACCAGGCCGCCACGGCCATCAAGAGCCTGCACGTCGCGCATCGCTCGCGCGCCGAGCGGCAGATCGCGCAGGCCATCTCCACGAACTTCGAGAAGCTGCGCGACGACTGCGTCGCGGCGATCAACGCATCGTGGGAATCGACGGTCAACCGGCCGAACGGATTCACGCGCGCCGAGCGCTTCTTCGAGAAGCTGCAGGCCAAGCTGGAGTGGTACCAGAACATGATGGACGGCGAGGCGAAGGAGGAGCGCACGAAGCTGAAGGCGCTGAACTTCAAGCCGGCCGAGGAGCAGATCGCGGAGGCGGTGGGCGCGTTCCTGCGGCGCGAGGCGCGCGTCAAGACCGCGTGCGAGGTGTACGCGGGCCTGGCGGATCGCGAAACGGAGCTGACCATTCGCGTGGCGCGATTGGAGAAGGCCGCGGAGCTCTATTCGGCGCTGCACGCGCACACGCAGTCGATCCTCAACTCCTGCTATCGCGTGCGCGAGAATCTCAACGCGGCGCGGAAGCAGTTCGAGCAGCAGTACCTCGCCGCCACCAATCCGCGCGGAGCATCGCGCCTCTTCGAGCAGGTGGTGGCGTTCAATCCCGGCGAGCAGCGGCCGAAAGTCACGGGAGCGGATTTCGTGAAGTGGTACGCCGATCATCACAACGGCTCGCTCTCGCAGTGGTCCGGCCTGCGCGCCGACGAGGTGCACGCGGACGTCGAGCAGTTCGTGCGCAAGTGCTACGAGCCGCTGACGTCGCTGACGATGGAAGACGTGTTGCGACGCACGCCCCCGGAGACGATCTCGCAGGAGCTGAAGCGTCTCGACAATCTGGCCGTGCCGCTGTGGCGCTACGACGGCGGCAAGATCCCGGTGGTCAATCAGACGTTGATCAACGAGTTCTACCACTACGGCGTGGCGGACGCGGAGACGACGCTGCTCAAAGAAGCGAAGTACGACGCGGGGCTGCCGAAGGGCAACACCAAGCCGTCGATGGTCTCGACGCGCGACGCGCGGCGCATCCTGCTGTTCAAGGTGAAGACCGGCGTTCCGCTGTTCGCGCTCGCCGACATGGAGGACATGGAGCGAGCGTACCTCGATCCGAACAAGGTCATCTCCAATCACGTCGACCGGCGCTGGCAGGATCTGCCGAACGTGATTCCGCGCAGCGGCGACGGCGAGGCGCTGCGCTGGTTCGCGCTCGCGCAGGCGCCCGAGCCGTTCGCGCTGATCAAACGCGACGGCGCGTGGTATTCGATGAAGTCGAAGAGCGGCCGGCGCGTCGAAAACAATCTGGTCCGCCTCGGGCAGGGCCGCGTTCCGGCCTACGCCGCGTTCGAAAAGAATCGCGAGCTCGTGCAGGAAGCGGAGGAACTGATCGATGCCGCGGTCACGCGCGAAGGCGCAACGCGCGTCATCCAGATCCTGAAGGACTACACCGACTCCCTGTCCAAGCAGATGGGCAGCGCCGTCGACGCGAACGTGAAGGATCAGGTCGAGAGCGAGATCCTGGCCATCGAGGATTACGTGCGGCGAATGGAGACGCTGAGCTGACCTAACGGGTTCCTCGGGTTCCTCGGGGGTCCTCGGAGTTCCTCGGAGTGGGGACGTCCGGGCACTCCGAGGAACCGAGGCACTCCGAGGCACTCCGAGGAACTCCGAGGAACTCGACCATGCTCAAACCGATCAGCATCCTCGCTCTCGATGACGTGTCCGCTCCGCTCGCGGCGGCGGTGCAGCGGCGCATCGCGCAGCATTGCGGTCTCGATGACCTCGCACAGGCGCGCACGCTCGCGGCGGAAGCGGATCTCGCGCAGGCCGTGCAGTCGATCCACGCACAGCGGCAGCGGCCCGACAGTCCGCTGCGCATGCGCGACGACGTGAGCACGCGCGAGCTCGTGCTGCTGATGTTGTCCGCCGGCGGTCCAGCGCGCTTGCGCGTGATGGACGTCGCGCGCGAGGTGCGGCAGTTGTACGAACGGCGCCGTTTCGCGTCCGCCTTCACGATCGAGTTGATCTGCGTGCTGCCGGAAGCCGCGGGCACGACGGAGTATGCGCACGCGTACGGGCTGCTCAAGGCGCTCAGCGCGACGGAGCCGCAACCGTACGACGAGGTGTGGCTGCTCGATGCCGTGAACGCGAATCGCGTACGGTTCGGCGCGGTCGCGGCCGATGAAGCCACGTACGCGGAGGCGATCGCCGGCGCGTTGTTGTTCGAGCCGGAGATGAGCGGCGCGCTGCCGGGACTGCATCCCCGCGGCATGCATCCGACGTTCAGCACGTTCGGTTACGCGCGGCTGGTGTTTCCGCGCGATGCCGCGCTGCAACGGTTGGAGCCGCGTTTCGCGTCGGAGCTGATCGCCGGCGTGCTGCTCAGCCGCGCGTCGGAGCAGGGCGTTCCGGCGTCGCTGCGCGCGAAGCAGTTCGTGGCCGGCGAGTCGTTCGCGGTGCCGCTGTCGCGCATCGGCGTCGATGCCGGACAGTCGCTGTTCAAGCGCTTTCAGGCGAAGACGCAGGTGACGGAGAAGACGCGCAGCGCCGAGGAGGTCATCGCGGCGGCGCGCGGCGAGCTGCAGGCGTTTCGCGACGGGACGCATCTCGCGAACCTGGAGCGCCTGGCGCGCCAGCAGGAGGAGACGGCGAACGAGCTCACTTCGCTCGTCACGAGCGTCACCGACGAGACGCTCGATCGCGAGAGCTTCGCGATTGCGAGCGATGTGCTGGAGGCGCTCATCGATCCGCTGCCCGATCTTCGTGCGGATGCCGAGGTGTCGCCGCGGAATCTCGCCACCTCGATTCGCGATGCGACGGCGGCGCTCGATGCGCGGCTGCCATTCGCGCCGGAGAATTCCGGCAGCGCCGAGATGCGCGCACGCGTGCGCGAGCTCGACGAACTGCTGCGCGATCAGGCCGCCGTGGCGGAGGCGATCGCGCCGGTCGACGCGGAGCAGCGGCTCGAGGAACTGCGTCGCGAGCGCGAGTCGGTCCGTCAGCGCCTGCCGGAACGACTGTTCGCCGAGGAGGCGCAGAACAACGCCGCGCGCAACGCGGCGCGCGATGCGGAGGCGGCGCGGCTGGCCGCGGAAAGCGTGACCAGGGAGCAGCAGCTGCGCGAACTCTTCGCGCAGCGGCCGCGCTTCGAACAGGCCTTGCGCGAGGCGCTCGAAGAGCGGCGCTCGTGGCTGTGGAAACAGCTGCTTCTAGGGAGTGCGGCCGCCGCGGCTGCCGCATTCATCAACACGATCGCCGCAGCCCGCGTGCTGCAGGATGGAGCCGTCGCGGCCGTCATCCTGTTCGCGCTCGTGGCCGCCTTCCGCTATTTCACGCGCATCGCTCCGATGGTGGCCGCGGCGCGGGAGGCACTGGCCCGCATCGTCGCGCAGATCGAGACCACCGATCGCGCAAAGAACGCCGCCTATAACGACGAGCTGCAATTCGAATACGACGTCGCCCATCGGCGCGCGGTGATCCAGGTGCTGCGCCGCGTGCGTGATTTCGTGAAGGTGTCGCTCGACGCGCTGCGCGCGCGGACGCGGGAGCTCGAGGAACTGGAGCGGTCGTGTGCGCCGGAGTCCGTCACGATGCACGGACTGTCCTTCTCGATCATCGAGGACGCCGACGTCGACGATTGGTACGAGCGCACGCGCGACGATCGCAAGCCGGACGTGCGGGAGTTTCCGCTGCGGCGTTCCGAGGCGCGGCAGCTTGCGATGGAGGTGGTTCGCGCGCGCATCACCGCGCATGCGGCGGCCGCATTCGAGGACTTCCGCAATCTGACGCTCGCCGGCGCCGCGGCGACGCTCGCGACGGAGGCGCGGCTCGCGCAGTGCCTGAAGCGCTTCGGCGCGACGTGCGCACCGCTGATCGAGTTGCGAGATGACGACCTGCCGTCGCAGCAGGCCATGCAGCGCGACCTGACGCTCTGGCTCGATCCCGCGGATGCAACGTGGACCGCGCAGTTGCAGCGTCGCTTGCCCGGCGCGCATCTGAAGCCGTCGCCGGACGCGCTGTCGGTGCACGCGGTCAGCCGCGTGCTCCATTACCCCGGCTACGTTCTCGGGCAGATCGACTATTACCGCGCCGAATACGAGCAGGCCCACTTGCGCGAGTTCGACGACGTGGCCGATCTGATGCCCACCGAGCTCGCCGTGTCCGGTCCCCTGCGCGCCGCCTACGAGCAGGTGCTCCTCGGGCGCGCCGTCGGCGTGATCCAGCTGCGCGATGGCCAGCTCGCGTCCGAGGACGTTGCACTCGGTGCGTCGCATCTCGCGGCCGCCGAGCGCCTGAGCGCCGCGGATGCGAAGGAGCTGCGCACGCAACTCGATGCCGTACTTGCACCGCGTCTGTCGATCGCCGGCGACGTCACGCGCGGGCTGCACACGCTGCTCGAAACCTCCGCGGCGCTGACGTCGCTCGACCGCGGTCTCATTCGCGCGCTGGTCGCGCGCTACACGCCGGAGTTCTGAGTGTCGCCCGAGTACCATGTGGATCGATGAACGACAATCTACGCTGCCCCGCTTGCGGAGCAGTGGCGCTTTCGACCATCCGCAAGACGTTCACTTCAGAGCTCTTCCCGGCCCGCTGCCGGAACTGCCGCGCGCTGGTGGCCGCAAAACGAACGTGGTCGACCGCCTTGATCGACACGATCCTCGTGCATGTCCTGTACGTTGGTGGTGCCGTCGTCTCGTTCCTGTCACGGTCGTGGCGGCCGCTCATCGTGGCGGTCGCATGCGACATCGTTCTCGTGCAGCTGATGTTGGGCTCGCGACTCCCACTCATCCTGCTGACGCCTGATCGTGTGTCGCGATGGCGCCGGAATGCATCGATCGGCATTGTGATCTTCATCGTGCTCGTCATTCTCGCCGGCGTCACGGATCGATAGTGGACTAACGCGTCAGAGCACGTTCCCCTTGAAATCGAGCCGGACCGTGTTTCCTGCGGAGGTGGTGACGACGATTTCGCGCTTCTTTCCTTCGCTGGCGATCTGCAACTTCGTAATGGTTTCGCGCGGGCGGCCGATCGGAGTGCACCAATCTTCGCTCACGCCACCGGTGTTCCTGGGCCAGAGTTGCAGGACCGTCGGAACGGGGCCGGTCAGTCCGAGTTGGGTGGCGATGTTGCGGCGCATGCCGGCCAGCACGATGCGCGGATTGTGAGATCCGGTGGGGCGCTGCACTTCCATGTGGCGCAACGGTCCCTTGTGGTCGTAGGAGGCAAAGAGATTTCCGGCGTTGTCGTAGATCGAGACCAGCGCGGTGTCGTTGCGCTCGTCGGAGAGCACGACCACGTATGTCGTTTTCTCGCGGAAGAGCTGGCCGATGTGCGTGAGGCGGATCGACCCGCCGAGCGTCTTTTGCCACAGTGAGTGGCCGTGAGCATCGAATGCCACGATGCTCGAGCCGCGGGTTTCCACGCGCGCGATGTCCGGGATCGTTGGAAGGGGAGGGCGGCAGCGGGCCAGCGGCATCGAGCGCGTGCTGCCTTCGGTGCTGAGCTGCGTCGCTTTTCGCCGCGACGGATCTTTTTTGCGGAGGAATCGGAGCACTTTGCGCTCGACGTTTTTCGCCAGACTGTCGACCGTGACCATCGAGCGCTGGGTGCCTTCGCATTGCAGGCTGTCGATGACGGCGGCGGTGAACACGCCATTGTGGCGCTCGGGATCGTCGTACGCGTATCCACCCGGAGGCGCGGCGGAGAAGATCACCTGCCCTTCGATCTTCTTCATGCTCTCGATGAACGACGCCGCCGCCCGCGGCTCGACCGAGCCGGCGCGCGTCACGCTGCTCACGCGCTCGCGGCACGCGTCGAGCAGGATCAGCGATCGCGCGGCGGAGCTGCCGGCGATCTCGGAGATCTCCGGAACGGAGATGCTGCTCTCGACGTCGAGAAACTTCGAATCGGGAGCGAGCAGGTAGGGGATGCCGTCGCTGTTGAAACCGTGCGTGGCAAACGAGGCGATGAACACTCCGCCGCGACCGGCGAGCGTGGCCTGTTCGTGGAGCAGCTGGCGGAGATCGTCCCCCGCGATGTCCATCACGATCCTTGCGCCGGCGGCCTTGAGAGCCCGCAATCGTTGTTTGGATTCGTCCTTGAACGGTTTTCCGGAGAGCGCAATGGTCACGCGCGACGGCAGCAGGAGGTCGTCGTTCTCGATGGCCAGCGTATAGGCGAGATCGACGGCGTCGTCGGCCGCGAATTGCACTTGCGTCAGCTCTCTGTTTCTCGGGAACTGGCGCACGCCACAGAAGAACCCCGCGGACTGTGCGGGATCGAACTGGGGCGAACTCAGAAGCGACGCGGCATTGACGGATGGACGTACGGAGCGCGCGTTGTCACGGCACCCGGTGGCGAGCGGCAGCAACGCCAGCAATGACAACGGCAGCGAGAGCCACAGCAGTTTCGTTCTCATCGGCGTCTCCTGGAGTGGAACGACCTTCTCCTCCGCCGGACGCGCCCGGATGAGTGCAGGAGTGAACGCCTGACAGACGTGCTCGTGCGGTGGAGAAGGTCGACTGCAGAGACACGGGACCGCGTCAATGGTGGCGCATTCGCGCGAAATTTCCTAACGCCGAGGCGGAACGGACTCGTATACGTGACGCTCGATCGACCAGAGCGATGTCGAGGCGGAACGGATGCCGTCCCATTCGAGCACGCGCGGATTGGGCAGCGGCTCGTCGGTCGTGAGCAGGTGATACGTGTCGATGCCGTAGGGCGGCACGACGTCGAACGTTCCGAGGAGGATTTCGTTTGGTGCGCGGCCGAGGCGTGGAACGCGATTTTCGACCGAGCTCGTGCCATGGAGCAGAACGCGGCGGCCGTGACTGTCGATGACGAACACATAGACGTAGCGCGGCGGGATGTCCGCCGGCAGACGCTCCGCGCGCAAATAGAGCGCATAGGTCTCGTTGCCGAACACGACGCCGTCGGCCCAGGTGCCGTCGCGCTGGCGGCGGATCGCCAGTCGATAGGGAAACGGCGTGTGCGATTGGAGCCGATGCCACTCGGGCGCGATCCAGCCGTCGATCTCCATCAATGCGCCCGCGGCGAC
>CAMPKJ010000199.1 GCA_946887105.1 uncultured Acidobacteriota bacterium
GCAGAGCGCGCGGAGAACGCGGCGGAATCGCTCGAGTCTTCGTTCTAAACTCGCGGCGTGGCGCAGCACTTCATCGTTCGCGCGATTCTGAAGGCGATCCGCGCACTGCCGCACTACCCGCGTCTGCGCGTGCTCGATCTCAGCTGCGGCCGCGGCGAGCTGCTCGCGTCGCTGAAGCACGACGGCTGCGACGTGCGCGGCACGCACTTTCGCGGCGACGACTACGAGATCAAGTCCGGCAGGGACTCGTTCCTCACGCCGGACATTCCTGTCGACGCGAACGTCGATCTCACCAGCCCGCTGCCGTACGCGGATGCATCGTTCGACGTGGTGATCCTCAGCGAGGTGGTCGAGCATCTGCCGGAATGGATCACGGTGCTGCACGAGTCGGGACGCGTCCTCGCGCCGGAAGGCCATCTCGTGCTCTCGACTCCGAACGTCCAGCGCCTGCATTCGCGCTTCCGCTTCTTCTGGACGGGCACGCACAAGTTGATTCGCGAGCGTCCGGAACGCGACGTGTCGAAGGACGAGCTGTACGCGTTCCACATCAATCCGCTCGATTTTCCGTTAGCGCACACGGTGCTGCATCAGGCGGGATTGCGCGTGGAGCAGTTGCGCTTCACGCGATTCAAGGCGGAGGCGTGGTTGTTCGTGCTCTATCCGTTGTTCTGGATCGCCACGCGGATGGAGATCCGCGACCGGGAGCTGTTCCGCTGGATGCTGCATCCGGCGATGCTGGCCAGCGAGCAGTTGCTGATCGTTGCTAGAAGGCGTAGCCCAGCGTGAAGAAGAACTGCCAGGTGTCTTCGTACCACTTGCGGTTCAGCGGCGATGCGACGTCGATGCGCAGCGGGCCGACCGGGGAGAGGTAGCGCACGCCGAAGCCGGCGCCGTAGCGCAGGTTGTCGAACTCGATCTGCTGTCCTGCGAAGACGTTTCCGATGTCCGCGAACACGGCGCCGCCGACGGTGTTGCCGAAGATCGGGAAGCGGTACTCGACGTTCATCAGCGCCATCGAGCTGCCGCCGAGCGGCAGGATCGGGGTGAGGCGCTTGCCGTTCTCGTCGAACTCCGCATAGAGCGTCGGCGTGCATTTATCCTTCGGCAACTCGGGGTGCAGGGGACTGTCATCGCGGCATAGGTCGCCGAGAAGGTTCAGCGGAAACGCGCGGTGCGATGTCTCGCCGCCGGCCGTGAAGCGCTCCGTCAGCGGAATCGGCCGCAGCGAGCCGTCGTCGAGGCGCGCATATCCCTGAATCAATCCCACGCGTCCCGAAAGCGCCAGCGTCGTGCGCTCGGTGAACGGCAGATACAAGGCGGCGGCGACGTACTCCTTCAGGAACTTCTCTTCGGCCTCGAACAGCGGGAACGCGTACTCGATCGACGCGCTGGTGAAGAAGCCGCGGTGCGGATCGAGGATGTCGTCGCGCGTGTCCCAGAAGAACGTCGGCGTGATGCTGGAGATCTGAATGGCGCGCAGCTCGGGGTCGAGCGTATTGATCGGCTTGTTCTCGCGGAGCCGGTCGCACAGCTCGTCCCCTTCGCACGTCGAGTTCAGGTACTCGTAACGCAGCGACCAGCGCGTCTGCAGCCGGGCGACTTTCGAGGCTTCGATCGAGAGGCCGCGCTGCACGATCTGTGTTCCCTGGCGCGTGCCGTCGTCGGACTGGAAGATCTGGAATTGCAGCGGCACGTTCCAGCGGCCGATGAACGGCTCGCGGTAGGTGAGGAATGCTTCGCGCTCTTCGCGTCCGGCCACGATCTCCAGTCCGAGGTAACGGCCGCTGCCGAAGAGATTGCGGTGTGCGGCGGCGACGGCCACGCGCTCGTGCAGCGCGGTCCCTTTGCCGACGCCCTCGCGTTCCACGCGCAGACCGACCGAGCCGCTGAGCGTGAGGTTGCGTCCTTCCTCCACCTGGATGGTCACGTCGCGATTGCCGACGGCGGTGCCGGCCTGCGTCGACTGCACTTCGACGCGCTGGAAGATGCCCAGGCGATAGAGCTCGCGTTGCGCTTCGAGCAGCGCGGTGTAGCTGAACGGCTGTCCCGGCCGCAGGTCGGATTTGCGTAGCACGACGTCGCGATCCGTGTACGTGTTGCCGCGCACGATCACTTCGTCGAGGCTGACGTACGGCCCCTCAGTGATCGAGTACACCACCGACGCCTGCGTTTTGTCGGCGCTGAGCGTGACGCGCGGCGCCACTTCCACTTCCACGTGACCGCGATTCGCGTAGAACGTCTGCATCGCGACCACGTCTTCGTGCAGCAGTTGCGGATTGAGCGGCTCTCCCTGCGCCAGCTGTGGCTTCGGAAGATCGTCGATCGGAATCTCCTGATTGCCTTCCACCGTCACTTCGGTGAGCAGCGTCTGCGGGCCTTCGGTGATCGGGAACGTCACGCTCAGCGAGCCGTCTTCGCGCGTCGTCACGCCCGGATCGCCGACGGTGGCCTCGGAGAATCCGGCCAGGCGATAGAACGATTCGACGGCATCGCGGTCGTCGCTGAGCTGTCCTCGCGTGACGCCGGTCGGGCGTCGCAGCAACGACTGCAGCGCGCGACGGAATCCGCCGCTCGGCGTCGTGGCGACGATGTCCTCCAGATCGTCGTCGTCGATCTGCTGGTTGCCGACGAAGCTCACGTCGGTGAGGCGATAACGCATGCCGGGATCGACGTGGAACGTGACCGTGAGAACGTTGTTCTCCAACTCGGTCTCGAAGTCGACCGTGGCCAGATAGTGGCCGCGCAGCTGCAGTCCTTCGACGATGTCGTCGGCGGCGCGATCGATCGCGTCTTCGCTGTACTCCTGATTGCGCGCGAACGGCAGCCAGCGCCGCACCGTGCTGCGCGGCACGCCGGCCACTTCGACGCGCACCGTCGGCCCAGCCTCGACGCGGTAGCGGAGCTGCACGCGATGGGTGGCCTCATCGTACGTGTGCCCGAGGAAGTCGACCTCGGCGCGGCGATAGTTGCGCCGCACCATGAAGTTCTGCATCCGGTCCGCATCCTCGCGCGCCTCGGGGAGGCTGAACGTCTCGCCAGGCTTGCGTCCCATGCGATCGATCAGCTCTTCGCGCGTGAACGGCGCGGTCTCTCCTTCGACGATCACCTCGCCGACGATGGCCTTGGGACCGGGCGTGGCCTGGAACGTGACCTCGGCGATGTTGCGCTCGCGGAAGAAGTTCGTCTCCGGATCGACGGTGGCCTCGAGATAGCCGATCTGATGGAGCATGTCTTCGATCGCGGCCGCACTTTCCTCGACGTCGTTCAGCGAGAGAATCTCGCCGAGGCGCACGGAGAGCTCGCGTTGGGCGCGCGTGCGATCGCCGCGTTCCAGTCCGACGATCTGGATCTCTCCGACGCGATAGTGCAGGAAGAGCGAGAACGTGAGCACCACGCCCGCGGGCGTCGTCGAGGCGTCGACGCGGATGTCGCGGAAGTTGCCGGTGGCGTACAGGTTCTTGATCGACGACTGCAACTCGCGGATGGAGACGGTCTGTCCCGGCTGCAGCGTCACTTCATTCGCGATCGCGTTCGTGTCGAACATCGCATCGGCGCGGAAGTTGATCTGCGCGATGGGCGCGTCATCGGCGGCGTTCGGATTCACCGTGGTCACGGCCGGCGCGGGCGTCCGTACCGCCGTTTCGGTCGTACCGCCGCCGGTCGTGGTCGCGGCGGTCGCGAAGTCTTCCTCGCGATCGCGGCCGAATTGCCAGTGCGCTTCGTAGCGGCGGCGGAAACGCGCATCGAGGCGGTATTCGTCCGTTTCGTCGCGCGTGAGCTGCAGCGTCCAGCTGGGATTGACGAGCCACTCCACGACCTGGCGGCTCTGCTGATTCTCGAGGTTGTACACCAGGAGGAAGCGCACTTTGTTCGAGAGCCGCTTTTCGAAGGTCACCTTCGCGCCGGGACCGGAACCTGTGTCGATGCCGCCCGGGTCATACGAGAACGAATCGACGAACGGGAAGACGCGCGAGCCGATCAACGAGCCGATGCTCTGGTAGAGCAGCGACTGGCTGAGCAGCCCGACGCCGCCCGCGGTGCCCTGTCCGCCCAGACCGCCCAGTCCGAGAATCGAGAAGAGCGTGATGTCGCTCGCGGGCGGATCGCTGGTGATGGTCGGCGTGATGCGATCGAGCGTGCCGGTGACGTTGAGCGTGACTTCGTACGGCCCGCCTTCGGTTTCCGACGCGCCGAATCCGGAGACCGTGCCTTCGATGGTGACGTCGAAGAAAGGATCGATGCGGAACGGATTCTGGAACGCGACCGTGCCGCGCGTGACGCGGTAGTCGACGCCCTGGATGCGCACGCGGCCGCCTTCATCGAGTGTGAGCTCTCCGATGATCACCGGATTGGCGAGCGTGCCGGTGACGTCCAGCTCCGCGCTGCCGGTGACGTCGGCGATGTTGTTCTGCACCGCCAGCGTTTCGGGCGCGGAGAGATGGATGCGCAGCCCGATGCGATCCTGCCACGTGGCCGCGCTGACCGGCACCACGCGGTTGCGCGCCAGCAGTGCATTGAGCAGCGTCTGCTGGATGTCGAAGTCTTTGTAGTAAAGACCGCGCGTGACATCGACGTCGCCCTGCAGCAGCGCGCGCGACGCTTCGTTTGCAAGGTCGCCGCTGAGCAGCAGGTTGAAGTTGCTCTCGATGGTCACGCCTTCGTAGTAGCGGATCGAGACGTCGGTGCCCTGCAGCGTGATGCGCGCGCTTTGCGGCTGCATCCCGTCCATCATGATCGAGCCGCCCGCCACGACCGAGCCGCCGCCGATGGTGGCGCGCATCGACTCGATCTCGATGCGGTCGGCGCGGAATCGGATCGTGCCGTTGATCTCGTCGATGAGCTGCGGAAAGCCGGTGAACTTGATCTCCGCGTCGCGCAGTTCCGCGGTGCCGAGAATGCGCGGCTCGCTCAGCGTGCCGTCGATCGACATCTCGACGTCGGCGGTGCCGTCGGCGCGAACGTCGGCCATGAACAGTTGCAGCAGCGCCGCCTCCACCACGCCGCGTACGTCGACGTCGAGCCGCTTCGCACCGGTGATCTCCACGAAGCCGGTGACGGCGAAGACGGAGTCGGTCCGGCGCAGCGCGAAGGAATCGAACTCGATGCGCCCGTTGCGCAGCGTGATGCGGATCGGCTCCGGCGCGGTGAACTGCTGTTCGGCGATCGTGAGATCGAAGACCGGCGCCGTCGCTTCGACCACCAGCGCTTCGATCGGAGTGAGCCGGCCGCTGAGCTTCAGGTCGAGCACCAGCCTGCCGGCCGCGGGGATCGTGGCCGTGGCCGCGGACAGTGCGGCGGCGCGCGCGACGTCGTTGATCGACACGCGCACGTTACCGTCGATGCTCATGTTCTCGCCCACCGCGCCGTCGCCTTCGATGGTCACGATGTCGGCGATTGCGCCGCGCACGATCAGCCGCCCGTTGCGGATGGCGATGTACAGCGACGGCGGCGCCGAGCCGGGCGGCAGCGTCAGTCCTCGCAGCGTTGCGCCTTCCAGCCGCGCGTTCACGACCAGCTCCGGCTGCGCGAACGTGCCGGCACCGGTCGACTCGAGCACGATCGTGCCGCCGAGGAGATCGCGGATCGATTCGAGCAACGTCAGGCGCGAGAGATCGATCGAGCTCGACGAGATGGTGTAGCTGAAACGCTCGTTCGCGAGATCGACTTCACCTTCGCCGCGAATCTCGCCGGCGGCCGATCGCACGATCACGTTCGTCGCGCGCATGCGGCCTTGCGTGAATACGAGATCGGCGGACGCCAGCTCGATCGGCTCGCCCATGATCGTGCCTTCGCGAACGGTGACGCTGCCTTGTCCTTCGAGCGACTCCTTGCGTCCGGCGAGCTTCAGCGTGCCCGTGAGCGCGCCGGTGACCGGCAGGTCTGCGAAGTCGAGGAACGTTGCGATGTCGGCGACCGGGAAGTTCGTTGCAGCGATGTCGAGATCGAACGCGACGTTCCCTTCGCCGGGCAGCCAGTTGATGGTTCCGTTCAGCGCGAGCGTGGCGTCGTCTCTGCGGATGTTCAGACCGGCGAACGTGGCCCGTCCGTTCTCCGGCGTGCCGGTCACGATCATCCTGCCGGTGGCCAGGCCTGCGCCGATCTGCAGATCGAGACCGACCGCGTCGATGGCGCGCTGCGCGGGATAACCATTCGCTTCGACGGCGATGTCGAATCGCGGACCGGGACCGCTGTCCGGAAATGCAATCGTGCCGGTCAGCGACAAGCGTCCGCCTGCATCGGCAAACACCGCGCGATCGAACGTCAGGATCGATTTGTCGCCGTCGTAGCGGATGGCCAGATCGCCGTCGCCGAGGAGCACTTCGTTGTAGCGGATGGCGGTGCCGGTCACTTGCGCGACCACCTGCGGAGTGTCGATGGGACCGCGCACGGTGCCGGTGATCGTGCCCGCGCCGCCCAGTCCCAGAAGCTCGTAGTCGTCCTTGCCGGCGGAATGCGCGAAGTTGTACGCGATGCGATCGAGCTCCGCGAAATCGCTGCTGCGGATGTTCATCCGCAGATCGGTGACCACGCCTTCGATCTTCAGCGAGCCGGCCAGACTGACGTGCGAAGCATCGGTGTCGAGCTCCGCGTTGCGGAACGCAACCACGCCGTTGTCGAGCGAGAAGTCCGTGGCGCCCGCGATCGGAATCGGATAACGCGCTTCCGAAAACGCGACCGCGTTTTTCGCGAGCTTCGCCGTGCCGGTGCCGGAGCCTTCGAGCAGCTTGTCCTTGTTCCAGCCGTACGTGAGCTGGCCGGTCGCCGCGCCGCGCAGTCCCGTTCCTTCGACGCCCCAGTCGCTGAAGAGCTGTTCGATGGAGATGCCGTAGTAGCGGAGGTCGACCTTCATTGGATACGGCTCGGCGTACTGCGCGAGCGTGTAGTGCGCGCCGATCGTGCCGCCGCCGTACTTCGCGCGCTCGACGTCGATGGCCATGTCGTTGCCGTTGATGTCGAGGCGACCTTTCGCGTCGTCGAGCGTGTACGTGTCGGCGGTGATCTGCGGCGAGGCCCAGCCACCCCGCAGGCGGAAGGTGCCCGCTTTGCCGGTCAGCCGCGTGTCGAGCGCGATCGTGCCCTCGAGCGTGTTCTCGACGCCGAAGATCTCGCGCACGCGATCGAGCTCGAGACGTGATTGCAGGACCAGGTCGTACACCGCTTCGGTGAGCGGATCGAGCCTGCCGGAGACGAATGCTTCGATGCCGCGCCCCTTCATCGCGATGGAGCGCAACTGCAGGATGCCGGGCGTGTAGCGGAAGCCGCCGCGCAGATCGACGTCGAACGTTTCGTAATCCTGCAGCCGCACGCGCATCAGCGGGCTGGTCATGGTTCCTTCGTACAGCCCCTCGGCACGCGTGACCGACACCTGCGAGTCGATGTTCAGCGCCACCGCTTCGATGTCGTGGTTGCGATCGAGGAATCCGAAGCCGCCGTTGGCGATGAAGAGCTTTCCGATGTCGAGGCGCACGATCTCGCGCGGGCGCTTCGGACCCGACTTCCACTTCGGGAAGTTGTGGCTGCCGTCGGGAAAGACCTCGAACCACAGTCGCGGCTCGCGAATGTCGACGCGATCGAGTTTCACCGCGCGGCCCCAGAACGATTCGACGCCGCCGGCGATCTCGATCTGTTTGACCGTTGCGAAGTACTGCGCCACGCCGCCGGGTGCATTGGCGATGCGCAGGTCGTCGATGATCACGCGCTGCGGGCGCGTCTTGACGATCGTGACCTTGCCGATGGTCACGTCGCGGCCGAGGCGCGATTCGAGCGTGTCCTCGATGCGCTTTCTCACCAGGTCGGCGAAGCTCGTCGAGCCGAGATACCACCAGCCGCCGCCGATGACGATGAGCAGGACGATCAGTCCGATCGCGAAGACCCAGATCAGACCTTTGAGGCAACCAAACATCGGGCCCTTGCGCTGGCGCTCGCGCGCGGAGCGGTGCCTCCCTTGACCGTCCTTCAGCAAGGGCGGAGGAAGAAGAGGATCTCCGGGGTCGGTAACGTTCATCCGGTCGGACGGCAATGCTTGCTAATCACGAGCCTGGTTTGGGCCCTCGCTTCGAGCAACCAGGAAAAGGTCCCGCAGGTTGTTGCCCGTCGGCGCAATCATAATCGGCTCACCGACTTGCGCGGCCAGGGGGTAGCTGTCCGACGCGGCCAGAGCGTCACGAATCTGCGTCGCTCCGGCCTGCGGCCGGGACGGCGGGAGGTAAATGCCGGCGGCGCCGCTGTTGCCGTCCACGCCGTCCGAACTGGCGAAGAGCGCTTCGCCGGAGCTGATGGCCGCGAATCGCAACGCCAGCTCGCTGCAGCGGCCGCCCTTTCCCGAGCCATGCACTGCGACCGTCGGCTCGCCTCCGGCGACGAGGATCTGTCCTCGCTGCAGCGCATATCCGGCTAACTGCCGTGCGGCCTGTTCGACGTCGCACTCCAGTTCCGCGCCGAGGAGCACCGCATCGTTGCCGATGAACTGTGCGGCGATGTTCGTCAACGTGCGGTTGTCGGCGATGAGGATCGCTTCGCTCGCATGCGCGATCGTCGGTCCGGATGCAACGTCGGCGAGCGCGCCGGTGGAGACGTCGGAGTAGACCAGCGTGACGCTTCGTCCGCGCACGCGATCGCGCAGCTTCCCGCCTTTGATCGCGGAGAGCTTGCGGCGCTCGCGATTGATCTCGCCGATGCTGCGTCCCGATGCGATCAGTCGCGCGTTCGCGTTTGCCACATCGTCGTCGGTGTAAGGCGCCAGCGCGACTTCGACGCACGCGGAGCCGCCGCCGGAGATGAGGAACAGGATGTCGTCGTACCGTTCGACGAACTGCAGCAACGCGCGTCCGGCGTCGAAGCTCGCGCGGGTCATGTGCGGATGTCCGCCGGCATGCGTTTGTGCATTCGTGCGTGGCAGCGGATAGCCTTCGGGGATGGCGACGAACGCCGCGTCGATGTCGTGTACGGACGCCACGCCATCGAGCAACGCGCCCGCGCACTTGCCGATCGCCACGACGTTGCGGGGCATGTCCGCGGTGACGTGCTGGCGCACGAGCACATCCGGCGCGGAGCGCGCGAGCGTTTCGAGATAGGCGCGGACGAGATGCACGCGCACATTGT
>CAMPKJ010000200.1 GCA_946887105.1 uncultured Acidobacteriota bacterium
CAGCTTCGAGAGCGTCTGCCCGATGAGCTGCCGCGCAACGACTTCCGGTCCCTGCTGCTCTCCTTCGTACACCATCTCGACCTTGCCCGTGATTGCGGGGAGGATCATCGAAAAGTCGGACAGCCGCGGAAGCACGAGCCTGTCGCCGGAGAGCGCGGCGCGGCGCTCGAGATTCGAATGCAGCAGCTCCATCGCTGCGATGGTCAGGCGTGCCGAGACGCCTGACGACTGGTCGACGAGCTCCGACTCGCGCGCCACGAACGCGATCGACTCGATCAGATCGCGGATGTAGGTGGGGATCTCGATGGTCGAGGTCTGGTCGCGCTGGTGGCCGCGGTTCAACCACGCTTCCTGTTCGGTGATGCGGCGCGCGGTCTCGATCTTCTGCGGGTAATGCGTGAGGATCTGCGAGTCGATCCGGTCCTTGAGCGGCGTGATGATGTTCCCGCGGCTGGTGTAGTCCTCCGGATTCGCGCTGAAGACCAGCACGATGTCCATCGGGATGCGCACCGGAAAGCCGCGGATCTGCAGATCGCGCTCTTCCAGGATGTTCAGCAGCGCGACCTGGATGCGCGGGGCGAGATCGGGCAGCTCGTTGATGGCGAAGATGCCGCGGTTCGTGCGCGGGATGATGCCGTAGTGGATCACTTCCTCGTCCGCGTACGTGAGGCGCTGGTTCGCCGCTTTGATCGGATCGATGTCGCCGACCAGATCCGCGACCGTGACGTCGGGCGTGGCCAGTTTCTCGCGATACCGCTCCTGCCGCGACAGCCACGCCACCGGGAGATCGCCGCCTTTCTCGATCGCCAGACGGCGGCAGCGTTTGCAGGTCGGCTCGAGCGGCGAGTCGTTGATCTCGCAGCCTTCGATCACCGGAACGCGCTCGTCGAGCAATGACGTGAGCGAGCGCAGGATGCGCGTCTTGGCCTGGCCGCGCAGTCCGAGCAGGATGATGTCGTGGCGCGAGAGGATGGCGTTGTGAATGGCCGGGATGACGGTGCGCTCGTAGCCGTGGATGCCGGGGAAGGTCGGCTCGCCGCGGGAGATGGCCGCGAGCAGGTTGGCGCGCATTTCATCTTTGACCGAGCGGACGGGCATGCCGGACGCACGCAGCTCGCCGAGGGTGTGGATCGAGGTCATGGCGCCTCTTTATCACGATTGAATTCGTTCATGGCCCGTTTGAGATCGCCGCGCGCGAACAGCACCAGCGCATCGACGGAGCGCTGCACGGCATCCTCCACGATCGGTTCCTCGTCCGCCGAAAACTCGTCCAGCACGTAATCGCGGAGACGGCCTCGCTCCTGTACGCCGATGCCGATGCGCAACCGCGGGAAATTCTCCGTACCGATCTCGGAGATGATCGAGCGCATGCCGTTGTGCGTTCCGGCCGAGCCTTTCGGAAGAATGCGCAACTTGCCCAGCGGCAGGTCGACCTCGTCGTAGACCACGATCATCTCCGCGGGCGACTCGAGATACGCGTTGAGCAGCAAGCGCACCGCATCGCCGGAGAGATTCATGTACGTGAGCGGCTTCGCCACCATCACGCTCCCGCCCGCCACACGCCCCGTCCCGGTCATGGCGCTCTTCTCGTGCTTCGTCACCGCGATGCGGAACTTGCGCGCGAACGCGTCCACCACCCGCCACCCGACATTGTGCCGCGTCCGTTCGTACTCCGCCCCCGGATTGCCGAGCCCCACGATCAGTTTCATGCGACCGCGAAGGGTACAACACGGCACGAGCCCCTCACTGACTCGCTACCCCCGAAGACCCCGCATAGAATCCCTCCTGCATGGAGATCCAGCGCCAGCGCATCGTCGTGATCGACGACAACGAGAACGATCTCTCCGTCACCAAGCGGCTGCTCGACCGGCGCGGGTACGACGCCATTCCGGCGACGTCAGGGGAGGAGGGGCTGCGGCTGGCGCAGCAGATCCACCCCGACGCGATCATCGTCGACTACCGCATGCCGGGGATGGACGGGTTCGAGGTCACGCGGCGGATCAAGTCCGATCCGGAACTGCAGACCATCCCGGTGCTGATGCTCACCGGTTCCGACTCCGCGCAGCACGTGGTGGAAGGGCTGGGCGCGGGCGCGGAGGATTTCGTCACCAAAGGTTCGGACATCGAGATCGTGGTGGCCCGCCTGCGCGCGCTCCTGCGCATGAAGGCGTATCAGGACCAGCTCCGGCGCATGAATCAGCAGATGACGCGCGACCTGCAGATTGCGCGGCGCGTGCAGGAGGCTCTCGTGCCGCAGCGCGAGTTCCGCTCGCCGCGCATCGAGATCCGTTCCGCCTACATCCCGAGCGAGGTGCTCTCGGGCGATTTCTACGACTACTTCACCGTCGACGATTTCATGTATCTCTTCGTCGCCGACGTCTCCGGCCACGGACTGCCCGCGGCGATCCTGGTGTCGCTGCTCAAGAGCTACATTCACACCGAGGCGGCCAACGACACATCGCTGGCGGAGTTCATGGCCCGGCTGAACGACTTCCTGTTCAGCGTCAGCTTGCCGTCGCAGTTCGCGACGGCCGCGCTGTTCCGCGTCGACGCCGGCCGCGAGCTCGTCTATTCGAACGCCGCCCATCCGCCCTTTCTGCTCCACCAGCGCCGCAACGGCAAAACCATTCTGCTCGAGCAGCCGTCCAATCTGCTCGGAGCGATGCCGAACATGGCGTTCGAAGAGCACAGCATCAGCGTCTCGCCGGGAGACACCCTCTTCGTCTACACGGACGGGCTGACGGATCGCGTCAACCGCAACGGCGAGTTCTATTCGATCGACCGCGTCGCGGAAGTCCTCGATCGCGCCAACGGCGCCGACCTGGCTTCGGTCTACGACGCGATTTATGCCGACGTCAGCAACTTCGCCGCAACGGAAGAATTCAAGGACGACATCGCGTTCGTCGTGACGCGATTCCATTGAATCTGCCGCCCTCCAACGCGATGAAGAAACTGGCCCTCCTCCTCCTTCTGGCTCTCCCCTCTCTCGCGGATCCGAAGCGCGAGGTTTTTCCGTCCGACTACAAACCGAGCCCGTGTGCTGCCGACACCGCCGCGGTGTGCAAGTCCTTTCCGAAAGAGCGCATCGCCGATCACGGCGGCAACTTCCGCGGCTTCAACATCAAGCAGGAGTGGGTGAACGCGCATTGGGACGAGCTGATGCAGGCCTTCACGCCGCTCTGCGCGAAGATTGCGAACTGCTTCACCATCAAGGACAACAACTGGGTCTTCTGCTCCGATCTCATCGGCAGAGAGTTCGTCTCGTACTGCGATCGCTATCCCGCCGATTCCGAAGACCGCCGGCAGTGCGGCATGGTGGCCACCATCTACGTGATGGGCATGGGCGCCAAGGGTCCGTTGCACGAACAGGCGCAGGCGTGTGCCGCCGCGCAGCCGTCGACCGGTGTGCGCAAGCTCGAGGCATGGCTGGAGCCGTCGACGTTCACGCCGGACTACAACGGACCGCTCATCGCCTACGCGTATGACGCCGAAACACACATCCCTGTGCGCGCCAGTTTCTCGATCGACGGCGGCGATCTCGACCGGAACCGGCACACGGTCGCGAGCGCCGGCTATCCGGCGGCGTGGCGCGCCGGATTCAAGTCCGTACCGAACGCGCAGGGGCATCGCGATCTCGTCGCGCCCAGCGCCACGTTCACCGCGACCGGCTATGAGCCGCTCACCATCCCCATCGCCATCGAGGTGCCGAAGCTCACCGTGATCATGATCCCGCCCCCTACGGCTCTGAAACCGGGCACGAACACGATCACCGTGGAAACGTACGACGCCGTAACGAACAAGCCGGTGGAGATGCGCGTGATGGCGAACGACCGCGTGCTCGGCAAGGCGAACGCGCCGCTGCAATTCGAGTGGAAGCAGGGCGAGAAGCGTCCCGAGATCTGGGTGACGTCGCTCTGGAACCGCTACAGCGATGTCGTGATCGCGCCCGCGGACTGACTACTCGTCGTCTTCGAGCAGTTCTTCGACGTCGCGCGCCGCGAGCAGCTCCGGCGTAATGCCCGGAAACTTCCCCGTACCGTAGTACCACGCCGCTGCGATCTCCGGCGCCTCCGGAAACGCGCCGTCGTAGACGAAGCACTCCAGCGAGCGCAGACGTCCGTTGTGCACGTGCACGGACGTATCCGCGGGCGTGGCGGCGCCGGCCAGCTGCACCTGCAGATCGTCGAGGTGCAGCAGTTTCCGCTCGACGGCAGCCACGTGCGGCGGCACTTCGAAGCGGGTCACGAATCCCGACGCCGTCTTCTCGCGGTCGCGCACCGTTGCGGCGGCGTACTGCGCGCGCAGCGCCGCCAGAATGGGATCGTCGCCCGCGAGCAGCGCGGTCATCACCTGGCGTTCGAATTCTTCGACGTGCACGTCAGGCGATCCGCTGCAACAACTCGACGGCTTGCGGCTTCTTCTCGTAGCGCACGTCGGTGGCCGCGATCTTCTCGAGGTACTTCCGCGCCTCGCTCGCCTCATTGCGGCGCAGGTGACAGCGCGCGATCCAGAACCAGGTGTCGACGACGTACTCGTTCTCGCTGAAGCGGTGGGTCTGTACCGCCTTCTCGAAGGACGACACGGCGTCCTGGAATCGCTCCTGCGCGTAGTAGATGCGGCCGAGGTGCGAGAGGGCGTCGAAGAAGTCGAACGAGCTCTGATCGACGTTGCCGATCACGCGGCCGTAAAAGGACTCGGCCTTCTCGAAGTCGCGGCGATCGAAGTGGATCGCGCCGCAGAACAGCAGCGCATTGCGGAAAAAGTAGGAGTTGAAGAACGGTTTGTTCTCGTCGAAGAGGCTCAGCGCTTCCTGGAAGAGATGCAGCGCGTCGTCGTGGTCGTGCAGGGCGTAGGAGTTGAGCGCCTTCAGCGCGAGCGCCTGCGCGGTGACGTTGTCGTTCGCGGAGTAGCGCATCGACTGGTCGTGCAGCTCTTTCGCTTTGGCGTAGTCGGCTTCTTCATGGGAGAGATGGCCGAGGATGACGTACGACTTGTATTTGATGTCGTTGGCCTCGTCCGACTCCTCGGACGCACACGCCGCGCTGAACCCCTCGCGCGCCTTCCCCAGATCGCCGCCGTACAGCGCCGCCACGGCGCGGTAATACGTCGCCTCGAGCGAGGTCAACACCGCGGCCTTGTCGCGGCTCATGTCGTCGATGAAGCGCGTGACCAGCTGCGCCAGCAGCCGATTCTCGGAGCTCGGATCGACGATGAAGTTCTGCAGGTACACCAGCCGGTTTTCGAGGATGCGCATCATCTCCAGCATGGCCGTGACGCGCTGCTGGTTCTCGCTCGCTTCCTTGAATACCGAGGCGAGCTGGCGCTGCAGCGACTGGTACCTCTGCTCGTACTCGCGCGACGTCGCGTCCGAGAGCTCGCCCGGCTCGTTCTGCAGCTTCATTTCCAGTGTCACGCGCTGATCGACCAGTTGTCGAAGGCGTGCCGTCAGATCGTTGCGGTCTGCCATGACGAATAACAATACACCGCGCGGGGGGCGGGGACCAGAAGGAAGTCATAGAGTCTTAGAGTCTTAGAGTCGCAAAGTCTCAAAGTCTCAAAGACGTGGCGGCCGCGTCCTTTGAGACTTTGCGACTTTGAGACTTCGCGCTACCGCTCCCGGTTATCCCGCTCGCGAATCGCGGCGCCGCGCAATTCCAGCAGGCGGAACTCGATCTGGTGCCGGTCTTCGTCGATCGACTCGACGCGGATCTTCACCGGATCGCCGAGGCGGAGCTCGCGGTTGGTCGACTCGCCGCGCATGGCGTGCTCGCGATCGTGGAAGCGCCAGAAATCGCCGCCGATGGTCGCCACCGGCACCATCCCCTGCACGAAGATCTCGTCGAGCTCCACGAACAGGCCGAACGGCGCGACGCCGGTGACGATGCCGCTGTATTCGTTGCCGACCTTGTCGCGCATGAAGATCACTTTCTTCCACTCCAGCACTTCGCGCGAGGCCTCCTCGGCGCGGCGTTCCCGCTCGCTCGACTGCAGCGCGTACGTGGGATGCGCGTGCTCGATCTGCTGCCGGCGATCGCCGTACAGCGGGCCGTCGGTGATCAGCTCGAGCAGCCGCCGGTGCACGATCAGATCCTTTGAGACTTTGCGACTTTGAGACTTCGCGCTACCGCTCCCGGTTATCCCGCTCGCGAATCGCGGCGCCGCGCAATTCCAGCAGGCGGAACTCGATCTGGTGCCGGTCTTCGTCGATCGACTCGACGCGGATCTTCACCGGATCGCCGAGGCGGAGCTCGCGGTTGGTCGACTCGCCGCGCATGGCGTGCTCGCGATCGTGGAAGCGCCAGAAATCGCCGCCGATGGTCGCCACCGGCACCATCCCCTGCACGAAGATCTCGTCGAGCTCCACGAACAGGCCGAACGGCGCGACGCCGGTGACGATGCCGCTGTATTCGTTGCCGACCTTGTCGCGCATGAAGATCACTTTCTTCCACTCCAGCACTTCGCGCGAGGCCTCCTCGGCGCGGCGTTCCCGCTCGCTCGACTGCAGCGCGTACGTGGGATGCGCGTGCTCGATCTGCTGCCGGCGATCGCCGTACAGCGGGCCGTCGGTGATCAGCTCGAGCAGCCGCCGGTGCACGATCAGATCGGGGTAGCGGCGGATCGGTGAGGTGAAGTGGCTGTAGTGCTCGAACGCGAGCGCGAAATGTCCATCATTCTCTTCGGAGTAGAACGCGCGCTTCATTGAGCGCAGCACGAGATTGGTGAGGAAGCGCTCTTCGGCACGGCCGGACGCTTCCTTCAGCACGCGCTGCAGCTCGCCGGGGCGGATCTCCTCGACGTTGCCGCGCAGCTTGAGCTTGAACTCCTTGAGGATCTCTTTGAGGTCCTCGAGCTTCTGCGCATCCGGCGGATGGTGCACGCGATAGATGCCGGGCTGATTGGCCAGCACGAGCTCGCGCGCGACGGTCTCGTTCGCGGCGAGCATGAACTCTTCGATCAGCCGATGGGCGACGTTGCGCTCCGTCCCGCGGATGGTCTCGATGTCGCCGGCCGGATCGAGGATGACCTCCGCCTCGGGAAGATCGAAGTCGATCGAGCCGCGCTGCTCGCGTTTGTTGCGCAGGATCTCGTAGAGCGCGTGCATGCGCTCGAAGTCCGCGATCAGGTAGCCGTAGCGCTGTTCGTGCTCCGGCGTCCTGGCGGTGAGGATCGCGTTCACCTCGGTGTACGTCATCCGCTCGCGCGTGCGGATCACCGACTTGTAGATCTTGTGAGTGATGAAGCGGCCCCGGGCATCGATCTCCATCTCGCACGAGAACGTGAGCCGCTCGACTTTGGGATTCAGCGAGCAGATGCCGTTCGAGAGCCGCTCCGGCAACATGGCGATGGCGCGCCCCGGAAAGTAGACCGACGTCCCGCGCTCGAATGCCTCGGCATCGAGCGCGCTCCCCTCGGTCACGTAATGCGCGACGTCCGCAATGTGCACGCCGAGGAGATAGTTCCCGTTCGGCAGCGCCTGCACTTCCACGGCGTCGTCGAAGTCCTTCGCCGTTTCGCCGTCGATGGTGACGATGTTGCGGTCGCGCAGATCGACGCGTTGCGCGATCGTCTCCGGCGGCACTTCCACCGGGATGGACTCCGCCTGGCGCAGCACGTCCTCCGGAAACTCGTGCGGGATGTGATGCTTGCGGAGCACCACTTCGATGTCGACGCCGGGATCGCCGATGAAGCCGAGCACTTCCACGACCCGGCCGTGTGCGAAATGCGTGGAGCGGTCGGGATAGCGGTCGATCTCGACGTTGACCATCTCGCCGTCGCGCGCCTCGAGCGTGACCTCGGGATCGATGAGGATGTCGTTGTCGATGCGGATGTCGAACGGCACGACGTACGGACGTTCGTCATCGTGAAAACGGCCCACGACGGTGCGGTGCGCGCGGCGGAGGATGCGCATCACTTCGCCGTCGATGTACTCCTTCTCGCGAATCCTGCGGCGCTTGGCGTTGTGCTTGTCGACGCGCACGACCACGACGTCGCCGTTCATCGCGCCCTTCATGTTGCGGCGGTCGATGTAGATGTCCGGTTCTCCGGGCCCGCCGAGCACGTTGCCGTGTCCGTCGTTGAATACTTTGATCGCGCCGGCGTGATAGGGCGTGAACTCGAGCAGCGAATAGCGCTTGCCGCGGACGGCGATGATCGCCCCTTCCTGCTCCAGCTCTTCGACGGCGCGCTCGACCTGCTCGCGCTGCGCGTCGGCATCGTCGAGCCGTTCGTGGATTTCCTTGATGCCGAGGAGCCGGTTGCCGCGGATGCGCAGCAGCTCGATGATCGCCTGATGCAGCTCGGGACGTTGCGGAAGTGCGAGAGAGCGTGCCAACGCCGCTACCTCCCGTCCGGTCAGCGAGTGGTGCGGGAGCTCTTGCTCGGACGAGTGGCCGGAGCGGAGACCCGCTTGTGGGAGATGCGGCGGCGGACCGGACGGACCGACTCCGCGAAGCCGTTCAGCATGGTCTGCGTGCGCAGTTTGTTGTGCAGCGTGTTGCGGTGCACGCCGAGCTTGCGGGACGCCTGGGTGACGTTCCCCTTGCTCGCCGTCATGGCTGCCACGATGTACTTCCCTTCGAACGCTTCGACCGCCTGTGCGAGTGTGATTCCGTTGCCGATCAGTTCGCGAATGATGGCGTTCAAGCGATCGTCGATGCTTAGCATGTCTATGTTGACCTCAGAGATGATCTTGGCGGAAGCGTGGATTCTACTACTCAAGATTCGACGGGCCGGAAGAAAAATTTTTCACTCTTCGATGTGTTCTTCGCCGCTTGACAAACGCGGAAATTTGCATCGTGGAGAGCGTCAGGACGGTCATCGCCGCGCCGAGATACAACGACGGAGGATGATACGTCCAGACGATCTCGTGACGCCCCTTCGCAACATTCACGCCGCGAAAGACTCCGTCGATCACCAACGCTGACGCCGGCTCGCCGTCGACCGTCACCCGCCACCCCCGCGCGGCCTGCTGCCGGAGCACCACGATGCCGTCGTCCGGCGCGTTGATGGTCACGCGTGCGGACCTGGTGTCGAGTTGCCACTCCCCTCTTCGAATGGACACGGAACCAGGCGCGAAGTGGGCCGCCATCGGAT